>NZ_JBEOXR010000067.1:0-38112 GCF_040296665.1 Streptomyces sp. NPDC002057 | reverse complement strand
TCTGATGTGTGATTTACCTTAGTGTGGCGGCCTGGTCCTACTGGTTGGGCTAAAAGCTGTGACCCGTTGGGTTGTTGATCGGGCCGCCCCCCGGGGGTGCCGCCCTTCTTCGTTTCCGGATCTCTCGGTCAGTCCAGCGCCAGGCTCCTGAGGACCAGGCCCGTCGCCGGCTTCGGGCCGAACGAGGTCGACTTGCGGGGCATCGTGACGCCCTGGCGGGCGAGGTCCCGTACGACCTCCTCGCGTACCGGATGCATGAGGACGGCCGTACCGCCACGGCGTTCCGCCTGGGCGACCGCGGCCTCGGTGTCGTGGATGTAGCCGATGTCCTCGGGGGCGTCCGGGATGTGCCAGACGTGCTCCAGGAGGGTGGAGTGCAGGACCGTGGCGTCCAGGGTGCGCCAGGCCTCGGGGCGGTCCGTACGGATCGTGCGGTCGAGGAGGGCGGGATCCGGGCGGTCGACGAGGTGGAAGCCGCCGCCCCCGGCGAGGAGGAAGGCGTTGCCCTCGGCGGTGGCCGCCGCGAGGGCCTCCAGGGCCGCCGGCAGGGCCCCCTCGATCCGGCGTACCCGGAAGGCGCCGTCGAGGGCCGCGAGGGCGTCGGCGATCGGGAGGCGGTGGAGGAGACGGTGGATCGCGCGGACCCGCAGGGGGTAGCGGGCGGTGTCGATGAGGAGGACCAGACCGTAGTTCCAGGGGCCCGGCGACACGTGCTCCTCGCGCAGGCGGAGGTAGGTCGCCCAGCGGTGGTGGCCGTCGGCGATCAGGGCCTGGTGGTGGCTGAGTTCGGCGGCGACGGCGGCCTGCTCCGCCGGGTCGGTGACCGCCCAGAGACGGTGGTGGAAACCGTCCTCCGTGGTGGTGGCGAGCAGCGGGGGGCGCTGGACGGTGCGTTCGACGACCTGGCCCGCGCCGTCGCCGTCGCCGACGTACGTGAGGAGCAGGGGCTCCAGGTTGGCGGCTGTGGTCCGCATGAGGGCGGCGCGGTCCTCGACCACGTGCGGCATGACGTCCTCGTGGGGGAGGACGACCCCCTCGGCCGGGGTGGAGAGCTCCAGCGCCCCGATGATGCCCCGCTGCAGGATGCCGTCGCCGTGCTGCTCGTACACGTAGAGCGCGGGCTCCGGGTCGGGGGCGAGGACGCCGTCCGCGAGCCAGCGGTCGAGGGTGACGGCGGCCTTGCGGTGGCGGGTGCCGGCGGTGATCGCCTGCGGGAGGATCAGCCGGACGATGTTGTGCGGGTCGGCGGACTCCAGATGGAGCAGGCCGTCAGGTCGTACGACGACGTCGTAGGGAGGAGACGTCACGGCGGCGAGGCTGCCGACCCGCTCGGGGACGTAACGGAGTCCGCGGAACGGGGCCAGGCGCAGGCCTGCGGCGTCGTCGCGGACGTCGGCGGCCGCGTGACCTGAGGTGTTCATCTCGTCATCGTATGTGGGCGGTGGCCATGAGCGATGATCGGGGGAGCGGGGGAAAACCACCCGGTGATGTGAGGAGTCGCGGTGACGGTGCGGAACGGCCAGGGACAGCAGGGCGTCGGCGGGAGTCGGCCGGGTGGCAGCGCGGTGCCGTTGAGCGAGGCGTACGACACGGCGCTCCTGGACCTGGACGGTGTCGTGTACGCGGGCGGGGAAGCCGTTCCGTACGCCGTCGAGGCGCTCGGGGTGGCACGGGCCGGCGGGATGCACCTGGCGTACGTCACCAACAACGCGCTGCGGACGCCCGACGCCGTGGCGGAGCACCTCACGGAGCTCGGGGTGCCGGCCGAGGCCGGGGACGTGATCACCTCCGCGCAGGCGGTGGCCCGGCTGATCGCCGACGACGTGCCGGCCGGTTCCCGGGTGCTCGTCATCGGTGGCGAGGGGCTGCGGGTGGCGCTGCGTGAGCGGGGTCTGGTGCCGGTGGACTCGGCGGAGGACGAGCCGGTGGCGGTCGTGCAGGGGTACGGGGGGCCCGACATGCCGTGGGGGCGGTTCGCGGAGGCGAGCTACGCGGTGGCGGGGGGGCTGCCCTGGTACGCGTCGAACACGGACCTGACGATTCCCGGGGCGCGGGGGATCGGGCCGGGGAACGGGGCGGCGGTGGAGGTGGTACGGATCGCCACGGGCGGTCGCGTGGAGCCGAAGGTCGCGGGGAAGCCGCTTCCGCCGATGCACCGGGAGACGGTGCTGCGGACCGGGGCGGAGCGGCCGCTGGTGGTCGGGGACCGGCTGGACACGGACATCGAGGGCGCGTTCAACGGCGGGGTCGACTCGTTGCTCGTCCTGACCGGGGTGACGGATGTGGCACAGCTGCTGAGGGCGGTGCCGGAGCACCGGCCGACCTATGTCGACGTCGATCTGCGGGGGCTGCTCCTGGGGCAGCCGGAGGTCGTCGCCGAGGAGGACGGGAGCTTCGTGTGCGGGGAGTGGCGGGCCTCGGTGAGCGGGGGCGAGCTGGTGCTCGACGGGCCCGGGGGATCGGCGGAGGCCTCGGAAGGGGGCGCGGGGGGCGTGATGGACGGCGTGCGGGCCTCGTGCGGGGCGGCCTGGTCGGCGGCCGACGCCGCCGGCGGGGGTGTGCCGGACGCCGCGAAGGCGCTGGCACGGCTCGGACTGTGAAATTGGGTAGGCTAACCTAACTTTTCTTTGGGTCGTGGCACGGGAGTACGGGTATGGACGGTCGACAGCAGCGGCTGAGCGCGGAATCGGTCACCCTGGCGTACGAGCAGCGGGTCATCGCCCGCGATCTGTCCGTCGAGATCCCCGACAACTCGTTCACCGTCATCGTCGGGCCGAACGCCTGCGGCAAGTCCACCCTGCTCCGAGCCCTCTCCCGGATGCTGAAGCCCAGCGAGGGCCGGGTCCTGCTCGACGGGCAGTCGATCCACACCATGCCCGCGAAGAAGGTGGCGAAGACCCTCGGTCTGCTGCCGCAGACCTCCGTGGCACCCGACGGCATCACCGTCTCCGACCTCGTCGCCCGCGGCCGCTACCCGCACCAGGGGCTGCTGCGCCAGTGGTCCCCGGAGGACGAGCGCGTCACCCGGGAGGCGATGGAGGCGACCGGTGTCGCCGAGCTGGCCGAGCGGTACGTCGACGAGCTGTCCGGCGGCCAGCGCCAGCGCGTCTGGATCGCCATGGCGCTGGCCCAGCAGACGCCGCTGCTCCTGCTCGACGAGCCGACGACCTACCTCGACATCCAGCACCAGATCGACGTCCTCGACCTCTGCGCCGAGCTGCACGAGACCCAGGGCCGGACGCTCGTCGCCGTGCTGCACGACCTCAACCACGCGGCCCGTTACGCGACCCACCTCATCGCCGTCCGCGACGGCGAGGTGGTCGCCGAGGGTCCGCCGGCCGAGGTCGTGACCGCCGAACTGGTGGAGCGGGTCTTCGGGCTGCGCTGCCAGGTCATCGACGACCCCGAGACGGGGACGCCGCTGGTCGTACCGGCCGGGCGCAAGGCCCGGGCCCCCCGGCCCGTGCCCGCGGTGCCGTCTCCGGAGCCCGCGCTGCGCACGTGAGGCCTCGGGGTCTGGTCCGGGGGCGGGCGCGGGGGCCCCTGGCCCTGTGGACCCGTGGGCCCCGACGGGCCCTGGGACCCGGCCCCGGGAGCTAGAGGAGGGAGCGGAGGCGGAGCAGGTCGCGGAAGCCCGCCTCCAGCCTGACCCGGCCCGAGGCCCACGCCTTCGCGAAGTTCAGGTGGCCGCCCACCATCGACACCAGGTCGTCGCCGGTCATCGCCAGCCGGATCTGGGCCTTGGTCCGCGGCGGACCCTCCACCGTGGACTCGACGTGGATCCGGCCGTCCGCGAGGCGGCCCGCGAAGGTGGTGTCCAGGTCGGTGATGTGGCAGCTCAGGGTGCGGTCGAGCGCGACCGCACCGCGCACGTCGCCGTTCGCCCGCGCCAGGTTGTCCGAGAGTCTGTCGAGTGCGCCGCGGCACTCCGTGATCGTCGCCATCGCCGTCGACCGTACCCCAGGGGTTCGCGGTAGCGTCGGGACCATGAACCACGCGATGCCCGCACCGGAGTCCGCGGACGGGCCGTCCGCAGGGGAGCCGGCGGGCGCGACGCCCGCACCGGAGTCCGTGGAGCCGGTGGCTCCGCGGGAGACCCACGAGCCCGCGGAGGCCGCTCCGCTCGGGGTCGGGCGGGAGCCCACCGGGCATCCCGGTGTCGACGCGCACCTGGCGCGTCTCGGCGCGGTGGACCACCTCCCGGCGGACGGACACCTGGAGGTGTACGAGGATGTACACCGTGGACTGCGCGCCGAGCTGACCTCGCTCGACGCGCACCCCGCCCCTCGTCCGTACGAAAACAGGAGCTGAACCGAACGTGGCAGGAGTGGCACGCCGCCGTCTCGACGCCGAGCTGGTCCGGCGCAAGCTCGCGCGCTCGCGCGAGCACGCCAGCCAGCTGATCGCCGCGGGCCGGGTGACCGTCGGCAAGACCGTCGCCACCAAGCCCGCCACCCAGGTCGAGACCGCCGCGGCCATCGTCGTCGTCCAGGACGACTCCGACCCCGACTACGTCTCGCGCGGCGGCCACAAGCTCGCCGGGGCCTTCGCCGCCTTCGTCCCGCTCGGACTGAAGACCGAGGGCCGGCGCGCGCTGGACGCCGGAGCCTCCACCGGCGGCTTCACCGACGTGCTGCTGCGCGCCGGCGCCGCCCATGTCGTGGCCGTCGACGTGGGCTACGGCCAGCTCGCCTGGTCGCTGCAGAGCGACGAGCGGGTCACCGTGAAGGACCGCACGAACGTACGCGAGTTGACACTCGACGCGATCGACGGGATTCCCGTCGACCTCGTCGTCGGCGACCTCTCGTTCATCCCGCTCGGCCTCGTCCTGCCGGCCCTGGTGGCCTGCACGGCGCCCGACGCCGACCTCGTCCTCATGGTGAAACCCCAGTTCGAGGTGGGTAAGGAGCGGCTCGGCACGGGCGGGGTCGTCCGCAGCACCGAACTCCGCGCGGACGCCGTGAAGAACGTGGCCCGGCGCGCGGCCGAACTCGGGCTCGGTGTCCTGGGCGTCACGGCGAGCCCGCTGCCCGGCCCCTCCGGCAACGTCGAGTACTTTCTGTGGCTGCGGGCAGGGGCGCCCGCGCTGGATCCGGCGGATGTCGACCGCGCCGTGGCGGAAGGACCTCGTTGAGCTCAACGGCAGCAGCACCAGAGACCGCACCACGCACCGTCTTCCTGCTCGCGCACACCGGCAGGCCCGCCGCCGTGCGCAGCGCCGAACTGGTCGTCCTCGGACTGCTGCGCTGCGGCATCGGCGTCCGGGTCCTGGAGGCCGAGGCGGCGGACCTGCCGCTGCCGCCGTCCGTCGAGAAGGTGACGGAGGCCTGCTCCGACGCGCTCGACGGCTGTGAACTCCTCGTCGTCCTCGGCGGCGACGGCACACTGCTGCGCGGCGCCGAGTTCTCCCGCGCCTCCGGCGTCCCGATGCTCGGCGTCAACCTGGGCCGCGTCGGCTTCCTCGCCGAGGCCGAGCGCGACGACCTCGACAAGGTCGTCGACCGGGTCGTGACGAAGGCGTACGAGGTCGAGGAGCGGATGACCCTCGACGTCGTCGTGTACGAGAACGGCGGCGTCCTGCACCGCGACTGGGCGCTCAACGAGGCCGCCGTCCAGAAGGTGTCCCCCGAACGGATGCTGGAGGTCGTCCTCGCGATCGACGGCCGGCCGGTCACCGGCTTCGGCTGCGACGGGGTGATCTGCGCGACACCGACCGGCTCCACCGCCTACGCCTTCTCGGCGGGCGGCCCGGTCGTCTGGCCCGAGGTCGAGGCGCTGCTCATGGTCCCGATCGGGGCCCACGCCCTCTTCGCCAAGCCGCTCATCACCACCCCCGAGTCCGTGCTCGCCGTCGAGGTCGAGCCGCACACCCCGCACGGGGTGCTCTGGTGCGACGGGCGGCGGACCGTGGAACTCCCGGCGGGGGCGCGGGTCGAGGTGCGGCGGGGCGCCGTGCCGGTCCGGCTCGCCCGGCTCCACCACGCCTCCTTCACCGACCGGCTCGTCGCCAAGTTCGCCCTGCCGGTGTCCGGCTGGCGGGGCGGGGCGCGCTGACGCACGTCCACGGGCCCCCCGCCCGGGGCGGGCCGGTGGAGGCGTACGCCCGGCTTCCTGCGCGCGGAACGATCGGCGCGGCGGAGAGTTACGCCCGGGGGTGATGTCGCATCGCACCAGGGAAACCTCGTATGGTCTGGGGCGTGCTGGAGGAGATGCGGATACGGTCGCTCGGGGTCATCGACGACGCGGTGGTCGAGCTGTCGCCCGGCTTCACCGCGGTGACCGGTGAGACCGGTGCGGGCAAGACGATGGTCGTGACCAGCCTCGGGCTGCTGCTCGGAGGGCGGGCCGACCCGGCCCTGGTGCGGATCGGCGCGGCGTCGGCCGTCGTCGAGGGGCGGATCAGCGTGCCCGCGGGCGCGCCCGCCGCCGTACGCGCCGAGGAAGCCGGGGCGGAGCTCGACGACGGCGTGCTGCTGGTCAGCCGCACCGTCTCGGCCGAGGGACGCTCACGGGCCCACCTGGGCGGGCGCTCCGTGCCCGTCGGGCTGCTCGCCGAACTCGCCGACGAACTCGTCGCCGTCCACGGCCAGACCGACCAGCAGGGCCTGCTCAAGCCGGCCCGGCAGCGGGGCGCGCTCGACCGGTACGCGGGCGAGGCCGTCTCCGTACCCCTCACCGCCTACGCCGAGGCGTACCGGCGGCTGCGCGCGGTCACCGGAGAGCTGGACGAGATCACCACCCGGGCCCGGGAGCGGGCCCAGGAGGCCGACCTGCTGCGGTTCGGGCTCGGTGAGATCGAGGCCGTCACCCCCCTCGCCGGGGAGGACACCGAACTCGCCGCCGAGGCGGAGCGGCTCGGCCACGCCGAGGCCCTCGCCTCCGCCGCCGCGCTGGCGCACGCCGCGCTCGCGGGCGTGCCCGAGGACCCCGAGTCCGTCGACGCCACGACCCTCGTCGCGGGCGCGAACCGGGCTCTGGAGGCCGTACGGTCCCACGACCCGGCGCTTGCCGCGCTCGCCGACCGGATGGGGGAGATCTCCATCCTGCTCGGCGACGTCGCCACCGAACTCGCGGGATACGCCGACGACCTCGACGCCGACCCGCTGCGGCTCGCCGCCGTCGAGGAACGGCGCGCGGCCCTCACCCAGCTCACCCGGAAGTACGGACGGGACGGCGAGGGCATCGCGGCCGTCCTGGCCTGGGCCGAGGAGAGCGCGGGCCGGCTCGGCGAGCTGGACGGCGACGACGACCGTGTCGAGGAGCTCACCGCCGAACGCGACCGGCTGCGCGACGACCTCTCGGTGCTCGCGCAGCGGCTCACCGACGCCCGTACCGAGGCGGCCGACCGGTTCGCCGCCGCCGTCACCGCCGAACTCGCCTCGCTCGCCATGCCCCACGCGCGCGTGTCCTTCGCCATCGGGCAGACCGAGGACCCCGACGGTGTCGAGGTCGGCGGCCGCCGGGTCGCCTACAGCCCGTCCGGGGCCGACGAGGTCGAGCTGCTGCTCGCCCCGCACCCCGGCGCCCCGCCGCGCCCGATCGCCAAGGGCGCGTCCGGCGGTGAGCTGTCGCGGGTGATGCTGGCCGTGGAGGTCGTCTTCGCGGGCACGGACCCGGTCCCGACCTACCTCTTCGACGAGGTCGACGCCGGTGTCGGTGGCAAGGCGGCCGTGGAGATCGGCCGCCGCCTGGCGAAGCTCGCCAAGACCGCCCAGGTCGTCGTCGTCACCCACCTCCCGCAGGTCGCGGCCTTCGCCGACCGGCAGCTGCTGGTCGAGAAGACCAACGACGGCTCCGTGACCCGCTCCGGCGTCACCGTCCTGGAGGGCGAGGAGCGGGTCCGGGAGCTCTCCCGGATGCTCGCGGGCCAGGAGGACTCCGAGACGGCCAGGGCCCACGCCGAGGAACTGCTCGCGACGGCGCGGGCGGACGGGTGAGGCGCCTCGCCGCCTTCGGCGTCGCCGCTGGGGTGAGCCGCGCGGTGTACGAGGGGCTGCGGGGGACTTCCGGGCGGTGGGGGACCCGGGAGACGACGCGGGATACAGCGGGGCGGGTGACGTCGGCCGGGGCCGGGGGCCCTGGTGACGGGCCGTGGATACGGACCAACCACGCGGGGCGGAGCGTCGACCTGTACGCCGGGCCCGCGGTGGCGCTCGGCGCGGCGGCCGGTGCCGGAAGCGGGCCCGCCGCGTTCGCCGTCCTGGCCGCCGGGGCCTGCGGGGCGTACGACGATGCCAGGGGCGATCACCGGCGCGGGTTCCGGGCCCATCTGGAGGCGCTGCGGGGCGGCGAGGTGACCAGCGGGGCCGTCAAGCTCCTCGGGATCGGTGCCGCCTCCGCCGTGGCCGGGGCGCTGCTCAAGGAGCGGGCCGTGGACAAGGTCCTCGCCGGGGTCGTCATCGCCGGTACCGCCCACCTGGTGAACCTCGTGGACGTACGCCCCGGGCGCGCGGGACTCGCCGTGCTCGCCCTCGCCGCCCCCGGACTGCTGCGCGGCTCGCTCGCCGCCGCGCCGATGGGCGCCGTCACGGCGGTCCTCGGGGACGACCTCGGCGAGCGCACCATGCTCGGTGACACGGGCGCGCACGCCCTCGGCGCCGCCGTCGGCAGCGCGATCGCCGCCGGGAACGGGCGGCTCGGACTCGCCGCGCACGCGGCCGGGCTGGTCGCCGTGGCGGTCTGGGCGGAGTGTCGCGTGCAGGAGGGCGGCACGGGAGAGAGCGGCTCGGGGGAGCGCGAGGCCTGAGGGGAGCGAGGGCCGGGGCGTGCGGGGTGCCCTTGGGCGCTCACCCGAGTGGGTGAACCCGTGGGCGGGGTCCCGGAGCCGTACGCCTTCCGTACAGGGGGACGACGCCACTTCCGTGCCGGAACGTGCGTACGGTCGGCGGTACGGACTGGCATCCTTGGGCGCGTGACACAGCTCCGTACGGTCCAAGTGCTGGGCGGCGGCAGCGCGGGCAGCAGCGCTCACGTCCGATCACTTGCCTCGGGGCTCGTGGCGAGGGGCGTGCGGGTGACCGTGTGCGCCCCGCCCGAACTCGACCGCGTCTACGACTACCTCGGTGCCGGGGCGCACTTCGTGCCCCTGCCTCGGCTCGGCGACCCCGCCACCGTCGCCGCGCTCCGCAACGCCTGCGTCGGCGCGGACGTGGTCCACGCGCACGGCCTGCAGGCCTCCGTGCGGGCCGCGCTCGCGCTGTCCGGCTGCGGGAGCGTGCCGGGCGGCGGCGGCCGCGCGCCGCTCGTCACGACCTGGGACAGCCGGGTCCACGTGGACGGGGCGCGGGGCGGGGTGCTGCGGCTCCTGGAACGAAGGACCGTACGGGCCGCGACCGTCGTCCTCGCCACCTCCTCCGAACTCGTCGACCGCGCCCGCCGGCGCGGGGCCCGCGACGCACGGCTCGCACCCGTCACGGTGCCGGCCGCACGGGGGCCCGTCTGCCTCCACGACGGCAAGGCCCGGGCCGAACTGGGGGCCGTCGACCGGCCGTTGCTGATGGCGGTCGGAGCCCTGGAGCGAGGGCGCGGGTACCGGACGCTGCTCGACGCGGCGCGGGAGTGGCGTGAGCTCGACCCGCAGCCGCTGCTGGTGATCGCGGGGGAGGGGCGTGAGCGGCCGGTCCTCCAGCGGCGGATCGCCGAGGAGGGGCTCTCCGTCCGCCTGATCGGGCGGCGGGAGGACGTGGCGGAGCTGTTGGCGGCGGCGGACGTGGCCGTGCTTCCGTCGCGCTGGGAGGCGCGGTCCCTGCTCGCGCAGGAGGCGCTGCGGCTCGGAGTGCCGCTCGTCGCCACGGCGGTCGGCGGAGTTCCGGAGCTGGTCGGCGACGCGGCGGAGTTGGTGCCCTACGGGGACGCGGCCGCCCTGGCCGGGGCGGTGCGGGGGCTCCTGGAGGACGTGGACCGGCGGATGGACCTGGCGGCGGCGGGGCGGGTGCAGGCGAGGTCCTGGCCCACGGAGGACGAGACCGTCGCGCATGTGCTGAGCGTGTACGACGAGTTGGCGGGGCGGTAGGGGCTGCTCCTCGCCCTCGGGCGGGCCCGGGCCTTCGGGTGCGGCCCCGCCGGTCCGGGCCCGCACCCCTGCGGGACGAATGCCCGCACAGGTGGGGGCCGTCTCGGGCGGATGGGCCGGCCTTACGCGGTGTGGCGGCGGGCTCTGAGGGCCAGGGAGAGGGCCAGGACCGTCTGGGGGTCGTCCAGGTCCGTGCCCAGGAGTTCGGAGATGCGGGCCAGGCGGTTGTAGAGGGTCTGGCGGTTGAGATGGAGTTCCCGGGCCGTCTCCGCCTTGCGGCCCGCGTGCGCCAGGTACGTCTCCAGGGTCGGGAGCAGCGGGGGCCGGGACGTGCGGTCGTGGTCCCGCAGGGGGCCGATCGCGCGGTCCACGAACGCGGCCAGGACCGTGTCTCCGTGGAAGTGCAGCCGCCACAGGAGGAGGTCGATGTCCAGGCGCCGGGCGTCGTACCAGGGGAGGTCCGAGAGGCCCTGCGCGGCCGTCGCCGTCTCGGCCGCGTGCCGCAGGCCCGCGGAGGCGGCCGCCCAGCTGCCGGCGACACCCACGACCACGACCGGCGGGTGCACGCCGGCCCGTTCGAGCCCCGCCCGTTCCACGCCCGCGCGCAGCGCCGCCGCGACCCGGTCCGCGACCGCCGTGCGTTCCGATTCCGAGCGCAGGCCGAGGAGGAGGGGGACCCGGCCCTCGACCGGGCGGACGCCCAGCAGGACCGGGACGCCGACGGAGGCGAGCTCCTCCAGGACGGCGCGGGCGAGCAGGGCCCAGTTGCCCGAGGGGGAGAGCTCCGACGCCAGGCGCATGACCACCGGCAGGAGCGGGCCGTCGCCCGGTTTGAAGCCGAGGACCCGGGCCTGCGCCGGGGCGTCCTCGGCCGCGATCCGGCCCTCCGCGAGGTCGGTCAGGAAGTCGCCCCGGCCGCGGGCGGCCAGCTCCTCCTCCTGCCGTGCCTGCATGAGGACGACCGCCAGGAGACCGGCCGCGCGCTCGGCGGCCATCCGGTGGACGGGGGAGAGGGCGCCGGAGACCGACAGCAGGACGAGGCGGGCCCGTACCGAGGCCGTTCCGGGGCCGCCGCCGGGCACGTCGACGAGGACCGTTCCGGTGGGCGGGCCGGACTCGCGGGCCGCCCGCTGGCCGCGCAGCCCGTCCCACACCTGGAGCGGGTCGGCGGGCGCGGACTCGGTGCCCGCCGCGTACAGCAGCTGCCCGTCCGCGGTCTCCAGGAAGACGGGGTTGCCGGCGAAGTCGGAGAGGATGCGGAGCACCTGCGGGATTCCGCCGCCGCCGAGCAGCGCCTCCGTGCACTGCCGGTGGACCTCCTCGGCCTGCCGGAGGAGCGCGTAGTGCCCGTTGACGATCTCGGTGTGGATCTCCTCCGTGACGGCCACGAAGGGGACCTCGCGGTGCAGCTGCACCAGCGGGAGCCCGGCGGCCCGCGCGGTCTCCACTATCGTCGCCGGGAGGCGGGCGAAGCGCGGCCCCAGCTCCACCACGAGCGCCGCGATGCCCCGGTCGGCGAGGCGCCGCACGAAGGCCCGCTGCTCGGCGGGCCGGGTGCCGAGGCCGAGGCCCGTGGTCAGCAGTAGTTCGCCGCCCTTGAGCAGCGACGCGATGTTCGGCACCTCGCCCGCGTGCACCCAGCGCACCGTGCGGTGCAGCCGGTCGGCGCCGGCGACGACCTCCGGGAGCCCGCCGCGCAGGCCCGGGAGTTCGAGCGCCCGCTGCACGGTGATCCCGCCCTGATTGTCCATGGGCCCGGACGCTACCCGCGTCCAGGTTCCGGCGACATCACCCCAGGGTCACGGGACAGGACACCTCGTACACCGCCCCGACAACTCGTCGTCCCGCGGCGGACTTTGCGCGACCACCTGTCGACTGTGTCCTGCGTCACTCCCGCGCGGGGTGCGCCTCAGGCCGCGGCGGGGGCGATGTTGTGGTTGAAGCGGAAGACGTTGTCGGGGTCGTACGCGGCCTTCACGGCGGCCAGCCGCCGGGCGTTCTCCGCGCCGAGGCCGGCCGCGACGCGGTCGGCTCCCTCGGCGCCGATGAAGTTCAGGTACACGGCGCCGGCCGACCAGGGACGCATGTCGGCCCGCACGTCCTTCACCCAGCACACCACCCGCGCGTCGTCGGCCGGGTCCTCCCACACCCCGAAGGGGTGGACGGCCCAGGGGGCGGTCCGCCAGGGCAGCGGGAAGTCGGCGGGACCGTCCGCGACCCGCCCGCCCATCGGGAACATCACGTGCTGCGTCCCGGTCGGGACCGGCATGTCCCCGGCCCGCTCGCAGAACCGGTTCACCGCCTCGTCCGGGAACCCCGTCAGGTACTCGGCCGACCAGTAGTTCCGCATGCCGGGCGGGTCGTCCAGCATGCACTGGAGCTGTACGTAGGGGATCTTGGTCACCATCGCGGCCGCGGGCTCCAGCGCGGCCAGCGGCGCCACGATCTCCCGCAGCCCCGTCTCCGGCCCCGCGTACGTGACGAGCACGCCGCAGACCAGCCGCCCGACCAGCTCCGGCGGTACGAACTCCTCCGGCGGGCCCGTCATGTAGATGGCGCCGCCGCCCACCTCGTCCGGCGCCGGTGCGTCGACCAGATCCCGGTACGCGGAGACCGCCTCGGGCCCCGCGTCGGCGGGGAAGAGCAGCAGCGCGAAGCCGAACTCCGGCAGCGGGTGGACCCGCAGCGTCATCGAGGTCACCACGCCGAAGTTCCCGCCGCCGCCGTGCAGCGCCCAGAACAGCTCCGGGTTCTCCTCGGCGTCCGCGTGGACGTGCCTGCCGTCGGCCGTGACCAGCTCCACCGCGAGCAGGTTGTCGCAGGCGAGCCCGAACTTCCGCTCCAGCCAGCCCGAACCGCCGCCGAGCGTGAACCCGCCGACCCCCGTCGTGGACACCCGCCCGCCCGTCACCGCCACGCGGAACGGCTGGCAGGCGTGGTCCAGATGACTCATCGTGGCCCCGCCGGCCACCCGTACCGTCATGTTCTCGGGATCGGCGACCACGGTGTGCATCCGGCGCAGGTCCACGACGAGCCCGCCGTCGTTGAGCGCCGCACCGGCGACGCTGTGACCGCCGCCGCGCACCGCGATCGGCAGCTCGGCCGTCCGGCCGAAGAGGACCGCGTTGGTGACGTCCTCCGGCGTCTCGCACTGGGCGATGACGGCGGGGCGCCGGTCGATCATCGCGTTGAAGACGGTCCGCGCCTCGTCGTAGCCCGGATCGCCCGGTACGTACACCTCACCGGCGAGATCCTCGCGCAGACCGGCGAGCGCGGCGTCCGGGACGGTGGTCCGGGGAGCCATGGGAGCCCCCCTTTCGTACGGGGGGACGGACCCCTTCATCGTAGGTCCGGGGTCCGCCGCCCGCCGCTCAGCCGCCGGACGGCCGCCTCCGCCCGGTGCGCCCGCTCAGCCGCCGTACGCCCCGCTCGCCGTCAGGCGCAGCGCCGTGTCGATCAGCGGGACGTGGCTGAAGGCCTGCGGGAAGTTGCCGACCTGCCGCTGGAGCCTCGGGTCCCACTCCTCGGCGAGCAGCCCCAGGTCGTTGCGGAGCGCGAGCAGCTTCTCGAAGAGCGTGCGCGCCTCGTCCACCCGGCCGATCATCGCCAGGTCGTCCGCCAGCCAGAACGAGCACGCCAGGAACGCGCCCTCGTCGCCCTCCAGGCCGTCGACCCCGGCCTCCTCGCCGGCGGTGGGGTAGCGCAGCACGAAGCCGTCCTCGGTCGACAGCTCCCGCTGGATCGCCTCGATCGTGCCGATGACCCGCTTGTCGTCCGGCGGCAGGAAGCCCATCTGCGGGATCAGCAGCAGCGAGGCGTCCAGCTCCTTGGAGCCGTACGACTGCGTGAACGTGTTCCGCTCCTTGTCGTAGCCCTTCTCGCAGACGTCCCGGTGGATCTCGTCGCGCAGTTCGTGCCAGCGCTCCAGCGGGCCGTCGGCGTCGCCGGACTCGATGAGCTTGATCGTGCGGTCGACGGCCACCCAGGCCATCACCTTGGAGTGGACGAAGTGCCGGCGCGGGCCGCGCACCTCCCAGATGCCCTCGTCGGGCTGGTCCCAGTGCTTCTCCAGGTAGTTGATCAGCTTGATCTGGAGGAGCGAGGCGTAGTCGTTGCGGGAGAGCCCCGTCATGTGCGCGAGGTGGAGGGCCTCGGTGACCTCGCCGTAGACGTCCAGCTGGAGCTGGTTGGCGGCGCCGTTGCCGACCCGGACCGGTCCGGAGTTCTCGTATCCCGGGAGCCAGTCGAGCTCCGCCTCGCCGAGCTCGCGCTCGCCGGCGATGCCGTACATGATCTGCAGGTTCTCCGGGTCGCCCGCGACCGCCCTGAGCAGCCAGTCCCGCCAGGCGCGGGCCTCCTCGCGGTAGCCGGTGCGCAGCATCGAGGAGAGGGTGATCGCCGCGTCCCGCAGCCAGGTGTAGCGGTAGTCCCAGTTGCGGACGCCGCCGATCTCCTCGGGCAGCGAGGTGGTCGGCGCGGCCACGATCCCGCCGGTCGGCGCGTACGTCAGCGCCTTCAGGGTGATCAGGGAGCGGATCACGGCCTCCCGGTAGGGGCCGTGATACGTGCAGTGCTCGACCCACTCGCGCCAGAACTCGGCGGTCGCCTCCAGGGAGCCCTCGGGGTCCGGCAGCGCGGGCTGCTCCTTGTGGGAGGGCTGCCAGGAGATCGTGAACGTGATCCGGTCGCCGGGGTTGACCGTGAAGTCGGAGTACGTCGTGAGGTCCTTGCCGTGGGTCTCGGCGTCGGAGTCCAGCCACACCGAGTCGGGTCCCGCGACGGCGACCGTCCGCTCCCCGACCTTGTGGACCCACGGCACGATCCGGCCGTAGCTGAACCGCATCCGCAGCGCGGAACGCATCCGGACCCGGCCGGAGACGCCCTCCACGATCCGGATGAGCTGGGGCGCCCCGTCACGAGGAGGCATGAAATCGGTCACCCGGACCGTGCCGCGTGGGGTGTCCCACTCGGACTCCAGGATCAGCGAGTCGCCGACGTAGCGACGCCGGTCCGCCGGGGCGGGCTCGGCGTCGGCGGGCCCGGCGGGGCCCACCCGCCAGAATCCGTGTTCCTCGGTGCCGAGGAGCCCGGCGAAGATCGCGTGCGAGTCGAAGCGGGGGAGACACAGCCAGTCGACGCTGCCGTCCCGGCAGACCAGGGCGGCGGTCTGCATGTCTCCGATGAGTGCGTAATCCTCGATGCGCCCGGCCACGTGCTTCACTCCAGTCGAACGGCCACGTCCGCCCCGCGGGGCGCTTGCTCAGATGCTCCGGCTGGGTGTCAGCCGGGTCGGCGTGTGTCAGCGGTCAGGGGATCGTCGACGAGCTGTTTGGGCCGGACGGGGTCCCCCGGGCGTTCGGCTCCGGGGGAAGGCGGGGTGGCGCCGTTGGCCGGCCGGCTCGGCGGGCAATGTCCGAGCAGGATACGTCGGACCCCGGTGCCCCGGTGATCACGCCGGTAACGGCGTTGCTCCGATCGGGTGAACGCGTCTTCATACTGGTGCGAGGTCCGCCCTTCGTACGCTGCGAGGTCCGTCTTTCGCCCGGTGGGAGGTCCTTCCGCCCACCCGGTGGGAGCCCCTTCCGCTCTGCGCGTCGCCGTCCGTGTGCACCCGACTGCCGCGTGTGGCCGGAAGCGGTCTCCCGATGTCGCTGATACCCTGGTACCCCGTGGACCGGTGGGAAACGGCGAGAGCCGAGGACCCCGAAACCGCAGCGACGGCACCCCCCGATTCTTCCGGAGGGGACGCCGGTACGCACCTCCAGAACGCGACCACGGGAGCCCCCTCTTGGCGATGCCGCCCAAAACCACGACGACCAAGCACATCTTCGTCACCGGGGGTGTCGCCTCCTCCCTCGGCAAGGGCCTGACCGCCTCCAGCCTGGGTGCGCTCCTCAAGGCCCGGGGCCTTCGGGTCACGATGCAGAAGCTCGACCCGTACCTGAACGTCGACCCGGGCACGATGAACCCCTTCCAGCACGGTGAGGTGTTCGTCACCAACGACGGCGCCGAGACCGACCTGGACATCGGCCACTACGAGCGCTTCCTCGACGTCGACCTCGACGGCTCGGCCAACGTCACCACCGGCCAGGTCTACTCGCAGGTCATCGCCAAGGAGCGGCGCGGCGAGTACCTCGGTGACACCGTGCAGGTCATCCCGCACATCACCAACGAGATCAAGTCCCGGATCCGCCGCATGGCGGCCGACGACGTCGACGTCGTCATCACCGAGGTCGGCGGCACGGTCGGCGACATCGAGTCCCTGCCGTTCCTGGAGACCGTCCGCCAGGTCCGCCACGAGGTCGGCCGCGACAACGTCTTCGTCGTGCACATCTCGCTGCTGCCCTACATCGGCCCCTCCGGCGAGCTGAAGACCAAGCCGACCCAGCACTCCGTCGCCGCCCTGCGCAACATCGGCATCCAGCCCGACGCGATCGTGCTGCGCGCCGACCGCGAGGTCCCGACCGCCATCAAGCGCAAGATCTCGCTGATGTGCGACGTCGACGAGGCCGCCGTGGTCGCCGCCATCGACGCCAAGTCGATCTACGACATTCCGAAGGTGCTGCACACCGAGGGCCTCGACGCCTACGTCGTGCGCAAGCTCGACCTGCCGTTCCGCGACGTCGACTGGACGACCTGGGACGACCTGCTGGACCGGGTGCACAACCCCGATCACGAGGTCACGGTCGCGCTCGTCGGCAAGTACATCGACCTGCCCGACGCGTACCTCTCGATCACCGAGGCCATGCGGGCCGGCGGCTTCGCCAACAAGGCGCGGGTCAAGGTCAAGTGGGTCACCTCCGACGACTGCAAGACGGCGGCCGGCGCGAAGAAGCAGCTCGGCGACGTCGACGCGATCCTCATCCCCGGTGGCTTCGGCGACCGCGGTGTGAACGGCAAGATCGGCGCGATCCAGTACGCCCGAGAGAACAAGGTGCCGCTGCTCGGCATCTGCCTCGGCCTGCAGTGCATCGTCATCGAGGCCGCGCGGAACCTGGCGGACATCCCGGACGCCAACTCCACCGAGTTCGACCCGGCCACCGCGCACCCCGTCGTGTCGACGATGGAGGAGCAGCTGGCGTTCGTCGAGGGCGCGGGCGACCTGGGCGGAACGATGCGCCTGGGCCTGTACCCGGCGAAGCTCGCCGAGGGCTCGATCGTGCGTGAGGTCTACGACGACCAGCCGTACGTGGACGAGCGCCACCGTCACCGCTACGAGGTGAACAACTCCTACCGCGCGGAGCTGGAGAAGAAGGCCGGCCTGGTCTTCTCCGGCACCTCCCCGGACAACAAGCTCGTCGAGTACGTGGAGTACCCGCGCGAGATCCACCCCTACCTGGTCGCCACGCAGGCGCACCCGGAGCTGCGCTCGCGCCCGACGCGTCCGCACCCGCTCTTCGCGGGCCTGGTGAAGGCGGCCGTGGAGCGCAAGACGGGCAAGCCGGCGAAGTAGCCGACCTGTCGGTTCCTGGCGTTAACGTTGCCGGGGTACGGGCCCTCCAGGGCCGGTGCCCCGGCTTTCGTATGTGGCTCGTCAGGGGCTCGCATGCGGTTCGTCCGCGGTTCGTTCGTGGTTCGTGGTTCGTGGTTCGTTCGTGGTTCGTGTGGTTCGTACGGGAGGACACAGATGGAGTTGCAGGACACCCCGGAGGAGTGGCGGGTCGTCGCGACGACCACCCCGTTCCGGGGAAACAAGACGAGTGTCCGCACGGACGACGTGGTCATGCCGGACGGCACGGTCGCGCGCCGCGACTACCAGGTCCACCCCGGCTCGGTGGCCGTCCTGGCCCTCGACGAGCAGGACCGGGTCCTGCTGCTCAAGCAGTACCGGCACCCGGTGCGGCAGAAGCTCTGGGAGATCCCGGCCGGTCTCCTCGACGTGCCCGGTGAGAACCCGCTGCACGCCGCCCAGCGCGAGCTGTACGAGGAGGCGCACGTCAAGGCCGAGGACTGGCGGGTCCTGACCGACGTCTACACCACCCCCGGCGGGTGCGACGAGGCCGTACGGATCTTCCTCGCCCGCGGTCTCGCCGAGGCGGAGGGCGAGCGCTTCGAGGTCTCCGAGGAGGAGGCCGACATGGAACTCGCGCGGGTTCCGCTCGCGGACCTCGTCCGGGGGGTCCTCGCGGGAGAGCTGCACAACAACTGCCTGGTGGTGGGGGTGCTGTCGCTGGCGGCCGCGCGTGCGGGCGAGGGCCTGGACTCTCTTCGGCCGGCGGAGGCGCCCTGGCCGGCTCGGCCCTTCGAGGCGTAGGAGCCGGTCGCGCGGCCGGGGGTCAGGGCGGCGAGGCGGTGTGCGGGCCGCCCTCACCCCCGGCCTGTGGCGCGCGCCGGTTCCGCGGCGCGCGTCCGTCGGCCTTGTGCCTGCCGGTCGCGGGACGTGTGCCCTTCGGCCCTGTGCGTGTGCCCGCCGGTCGGGGGACGCGGGCACGTCGTTCCGGTGCCGGGCCCGTGGCTCGTCGAGTGGCGCCTCCATGAGGTGGTGTGACTATCTGTTGATCCGATCGGGGGATGTGTCCGCCCTGCTCCGCCGGGTGCGTGCCATGCGCTGAACTACGCTCGGAATCGCCCGTGCGGAGCCCCCCGCGGGATCGGCTCGTGCGCAGGTGGACGGGAGCGTGGCCCGTGACGGATCAGGCGGTGGCGACGGCCGGCAGCCGGCAGTTCTTCGGCCGGCAGCGGGAGTTGAAGGCCCTGCGCGCCGACATCGAGCGGACCGGTCTCGACACCCTCACCGGCCGCAAGGCCCCCCGCGCCCGGGTGCTGCTGATCGCCGGGAAGCCCGGCTCCGGACGTACCGCGCTCGCCGAGGAACTGGCCGCCGGACTGGCCGACCGGTACCCCGACGGGCTCTTCCGGGCCCGGCTCACCGAACCCGGCGGCGATCCCGTGCCGACCGCCCGGGTCGCCCAGGAACTCCTCGCCGCGCTCGGGGTCGCCGAACCCCCCGGTGCCGGCGAGGACGAGCTGACCGAACTGGTCCGTGGCGCCCTCGCCGAGCGCCGGGCCGTCCTGATCCTCGACGACGCCGTCGACGCCGAGCAGGCGGACCCGCTGATCCCCGACAACCCCGACTCCCTGGTGGTGGGCGTCGCCCGGGGACCGCTCACCGGCATCCCCGACGTACGGCCCTGCACCCTCGGCGGCCTCGACCCCAAGTCGGCCATCGAACTGCTCACCGTCTTCACCGGCTCCGTACGCATCACCGTCGACCCGCAGGCCGCCGAGACCCTCGTCGAGGAGTGCGGTGGACTGCCGAGCGCCGTCGTCCTCGCCGGCGGCTGGCTCTCCACCCGCCCCAAGGCCTCCGTCGCCGACCTGGCCAAGCGGCTCCGCGCGCTCAGCGGCGACCCGCTGACCCGCGCCTTCCTGCTCGCCCACGAGGCGCTGCCCGCGACCGCCGCCCGGATACTGCGATTCCTCGTGCTCGCCCCGCTCGGCCGGGCCGACGCCCACACCGCCTCGGCCCTGGCCGGCTGCTCGGTCTCGGCGGCCGCGACCACCCTCGCCGACTTCGCCGCCCTGGGGCTCGTCTCCGTGGGTGAGGACGGGCAGTACGAGGTGCCCGGCCATCTCGTCCCCCTGCTCCGCGTCCAGCTGGAGGAGCGCGACCGGCCCGCCGAGGTGCAGCTCGCGCGGGCCCGGATGCTGGAGCGGACCGTACGGCTCCTCCAGTCCTGCCGTGCGGTCACCGAACCCGAGGGCTCGCCCGCCCGCCGGAAGCTGGCCGGACTGCCGAGGGCCCTGCGCTTCCCCGACGAGGCCGCCGGGGCCGTCTGGCTGCGCACCCGGCAGTCCTTCCTCCTCGCCTCGGCCCGGCTCGCCGTCGCCGACGGGGAGCTCGACACCCTCGCCCGCCGCCTGGTCGCCTCCCTGGTGAGGGCGCTCGCCGCGCACCGGGGCGCGGAGGCGGCCGCGCCGGAGCTGTACGGCCTCCACCAGCTGGTCCTGGACGTGGCCGAGCGGCACGGGCTGCACCGGGAGCGGGCCGCCGCCCTGCTGAACCTGGCCGATCTGGATGCCCGCACCGGGAGGACGAAAGACGCTCTGCTGCGATATCGGTTGGCTTTGGATGCCGGACGCGCAGCAAATGACCCGTACGCGACCGGTCGGGCGATGGAATCCGTAGGTGGGTCCTATCAGGAGCTGGGGGACTGGCAGCGGGCCGGCGACTGGTACGGGAGGGCGCTCGCCCAGCGCCTCGACCGGGACGAGCGGGCCGACCAGGCCCGGCTCTACGCCCGCCTCGGCGCCGTACAGACCTACGCGGGCCGGTACGGCGAGGCGCTGCGGAACTGGCGGGCCGCCGCGGCCGGCTACCGGCGCCTCGACGATCTCCCGGGCCACGCGCGGGCGTTGAGCGAGGCGGCCCGGGTCCAGGAGTACGCCGGACGGCCCGAGGAGTCCCTGCGGACCTGCGAGGAGGCGGTGGAGTGGGCCCGGCGCGCCCAGGACACCCGGCTCCAGGCCGCCCTCCAGCTGAGGCTCGCCGACACCCTCGACCGGCTCGGCGATCCCGCCGCGGCCCGGCTGCACCGGGCCGCAGCCGACAGACTGCTGGAAACGGAATCATCCGCCTACGAAATCCGCAGTGTGTCGATCAAAGATTAGTACTTTGAAAGGCTAGACACCGGGAACTCCTTCATTAGACTGGGTGCGCCGCGTTCGAACGTGGTCTGCCCCGGTGCGCCGCAGTGCATCCGGGTATGTATCGCAGTGCCCCATGTATCCCCCCTGATTCAAGGACCGTGATCGACGATGAAGGTCGGCATCCCCCGCGAGGTCAAGAACAACGAGTTCCGCGTGGCCATCACCCCTGCGGGTGTCCACGAGCTCGTCCGCCACGGCCACCAGGTCTTCGTCGAGCAGAACGCCGGTGTCGGCTCCTCGATCACGGACGAGGAGTACATCGCCGCCGGCGCCCTGATCCTCCCCACCGCCGACGAGGTCTGGGCCATCGCGGACCTGCTGCTCAAGGTCAAGGAGCCGATCGCGGAGGAGTACCACCGCCTCCGCAAGGACCAGACGCTCTTCACCTACCTGCACCTCGCCGCCTCCAAGGAGTGCACGGACGCGCTCCTGGAGTCCGGCACCACCGCCATCGCGTACGAGACGGTCGAGACCGCGAACCGCGCCCTCCCGCTGCTCGCCCCGATGTCCGAGGTCGCGGGCCGCCTGGCCCCGCAGGTCGGCGCCTACCACCTGATGCGCTCGGCCGGCGGCCGCGGCGTCCTCCCCGGCGGCGTCCCCGGCACCCACGCCGGCAAGGCCGTCGTCATCGGTGGCGGCGTCTCCGGCTGGAACGCCACCCAGATCGCCGTCGGCATGGGCTTCCACGTGACCCTGCTCGACCGTGACATCAACAAGCTCCGCGAGGCCGACAAGATCTTCGGCACCAAGGTGCAGACGATCGTCTCCAACGCCTACGAGCTGGAGAAGGCCGTCATCGAGGCCGACCTCGTCATCGGCGCCGTCCTCATCCCGGGCGCCAAGGCCCCGAAGCTGGTCACCAACGAGCTCGTCGCCAAGATGAAGCCCGGAAGTGTCCTTGTCGACATTGCGATCGACCAGGGCGGCTGCTTCGAGGACTCGCACGCGACCACCCACGCCGAGCCGACCTTCCAGGTCCACAACTCGGTCTTCTACTGCGTCGCCAACATGCCGGGCGCGGTCCCGAACACCTCCACCTACGCCCTCACCAACGCCACGCTGCCCTACATCGTGTCGCTGGCGAACAACGGCTGGGTCGAGGCGCTGCGCCGCGACGCCGCCCTCGGTCTGGGTCTCAACACCCATGACGGCAAGGTGGTTTACAAGGAGGTCGCCGAGGCGCACGGTCTCGAGCACGTCGAGCTGAGCACCCTCCTGGCCTGACCCTCGCGGCACCGCCGTCAACGCGTGCCGTCAATGCCACGCACCCGGCCGGACCTTGTCGACAAGGTCCGGCCGGACGTGTGTCCGGACCTGGCGGAACGTTCGGTCAACTCGCCTCGAACGTAACCCTTTAACCGTTTCGCACACCCCTGAAACGTGTGGATGCATGCCTGCGCACCCTTGACAGAGAGGTGTTCGGTTGCCGACACATCGGGCCGGGTCCGGCGGATTGTGTTGCTGCGGAGCGGTGACACGCCATAGAGTCGCCAACCGTCGGCATGGTGCCACGCTGACCTATCGATAAATGTTCCTGGTGACATCCAAGGAGGTAAGACGACTTGTGAATGAGTCGACAATTACTCCCGGGAGCGGTGCGCCAGGTGCTCCGATCGGCTCCGTCGCGGTGCGGACCTTCGCGACGCACCAGCCCATGACGACAGCCCACACGATGAAGACGATGGACGGCCTACACGTGAACGCCACGGCCGGCAACGAGATGGGCCGAGAGTCCACCCACTTCGCCGCCTACGACGAGGTGCCCGAGGGGCACTTCTACGACCCCGACGCCGAGTACGAGCCCGACCCGGAGTACGCGGCCACCCTCGCACCCGACGCTGCCCGCCAGCGCCGCGAGCGGATCGGCCCCACCGGACGGCCCCTGCCGTACTTCCCGATCCCGGGTCCGCTGACCGACCACGGACCCGCGAAGATCATCGCGATGTGCAACCAGAAGGGCGGCGTCGGCAAGACCACGTCGACCATCAACCTGGGTGCCGCGCTCGCCGAGTACGGACGACGGGTGCTGCTCGTCGACTTCGACCCGCAGGGAGCCCTGTCGGTCGGCCTCGGCGTGAACCCGATGGAGCTCGACCTCACCGTCTACAACCTGCTCATGGAGCGGGGCATGTCGGCGGACGAGGTCCTCCTCAAGACCGCCGTACCCAACATGGACCTGCTGCCGAGCAACATCGACCTCTCGGCCGCCGAAGTCCAGCTGGTCAGCGAGGTCGCGCGCGAGTCGACGCTCCAGCGCGCCCTGAAGCCGCTGATGAACGACTACGACTACATCGTGATCGACTGCCAGCCCTCGCTCGGCCTGCTGACCGTGAACGCCCTGACGGCCGCTCACAAGGTCATCGTGCCGCTGGAATGCGAGTTCTTCGCGCTGCGCGGTGTCGCCCTGCTCACCGAGACCATCGAGAAGGTCCAGGAGCGGCTCAACCCCGAGCTGGAGCTCGACGGCATCCTCGCCACGATGTACGACTCCCGGACCGTGCACAGCCGTGAGGTCCTCGCGCGCGTCGTCGAGGCCTTCGACGACCACGTGTACCACACGGTCATCGGGCGGACCGTGCGCTTCCCGGAGACCACCGTCGCCGGCGAGCCCATCACCACGTACGCCTCCAACTCCGTGGGCGCCGCCGCCTACCGCCAGCTCGCCAGGGAGGTGCTCGCCCGGTGTCACGCCGAGTGAGTCTGCCCGGCGCCGACGAGCTCTTCCGTACGACCGGGGGGACGGCGCTCCAGTCGTCCGCACCCCGCCGGGCCGTCCCGGCACCGGCGGGTGAGAGCGACCCGTCGGCGGCCGAGAACTCCGCCGAGCACACGGCGGCGGAGTCCGAGGCCTCGGAACCCCGCGCGCGGGCTTCCGAGCCCGAGGGGGGCGCCCCGAAGGGCGCGCCCACCGCCGCGGTGCCCGCCCCGGCGGCACGGCGGCGCGGCGGGCGGGCCCCGAACCGGCGGCCCAGCGGCCGGGAGCGCCACGACGAGAAGATCACGGTCTACGTCTCCGCCGAGGAGCTCATGGACCTGGAGCACGCCCGACTCGTGCTCCGCGGCGAGCACGGTCTCGCCGTCGACCGGGGGAGAATCGTCCGGGAGGCCGTCGCGGTCGTCCTGGCGGACCTGGAGTCCCGCGGCGACGCGAGCATCCTCGTCCGCCGCCTGCGCGGCCGCTGACGGTAGCCTGCGGGCTGCCGCGCTCCCGTTCTCCCTGGACCTCCATGCACCACGCCTCAGACGAAACGTCCCGCCCACCACGCCGCCGCCTCCTGGGCCGCGGCCCGGGCGAGCCGGAGGCCACAGCGCCTCCGGCTGAGCGGGTGGGGGAGGCCGAGGGCGGCTCGGGGACCGCCGAGGAGCCCGGGGCCGGTGCCGCGACCGAAGCCGCGACCGGGGCCGTGGTCGGCGTCGAGGCCGGGCGTGAGGTCGGGAGCGGGCGGTTCACCGTGCGGCTCTCGAACTTCGAGGGGCCCTTCGACCTGCTGCTCCAGCTGATCACCAAGCACAAGCTCGACGTCACCGAGGTCGCCCTCTCCCAGGTCACCGACGAGTTCATGGCCCACCTGCGGGCCCTGGGGCCCGACGGGGACCTCGACCAGACCACCGAGTTCCTCGTCGTCGCCGCCACCCTGCTCGACCTCAAGGCCGCCCGGCTGCTGCCCGCCGCCGAGGTGGAGGACGAGGCCGACCTCGCCCTCCTGGAGGCCCGCGACCTGCTCTTCGCGCGGCTCCTCCAGTACCGGGCGTACAAGCGCATCGCGGCGATCTTCGAGGAGCGCTGGGAGGCCGAGGGCCGCCGCCATCCCCGTACCGTCGGACTCGAACCGCACCACGCCGAGCTGCTCCCCGAGGTCGTCATCTCCATCGGGGCCGAGGGCTTCGCCAGGCTGGCCGTCAAGGCCATGCGGCCCAGGGCCGAACCCCAGGTGTACGTCGACCACATCCACGCCCCGCTCGTCAGCGTCCGCGAGCAGGCCGCCGTGGTCGTCGCGCTGCTGAGGGAGCGCGGGTCCGCGCTCTTCCGGGAGCTGATCGAGGACGTCGGCGACGACACCCTCACCGTCGTCGCCCGCTTCCTCGCCCTCCTGGAGCTCTACCGGGAGAAGGCCGTCGCCCTCGACCAGGAGACCGCCCTGGGGGACCTCACGGTCTCCTGGACGGGCGGGGAGACGGACCCGTCCGGGGGCGTGACCGCCGAATTCGACCAGGAGGCATCCGCGTGAGCGACCTCAAGCCCGCCCTCGAAGCCGTCCTGATGGTCGTCGACGAGCCCGCCACCGAGGCGCACCTCGCCAAGGTCCTGGAGCGCACCCCCCGTGAGGTGGCCGACGCCCTGCGTGAGCTGGCGGACGAGTACACCGTCCAGGGCCGCGGTTTCGAGCTGCGACGGGTGGCCGGCGGCTGGCGCTACTACACCCGCGCCGAGCACGCCGCGGCCGTCGAGGCCTTCGTCCTGGAGGGGCAGCAGGCCCGGCTCACCCAGGCGGCCCTGGAGACCCTGGCGGTCGTCGCGTACCGCCAGCCGGTCAGCCGTTCCCGGGTCTCCGCGGTGCGCGGGGTCAACTGTGACGGGGTGATGCGGACCCTCCTGCAGCGGGGTCTGGTGGAGGAGACGGGCGCGGAACCCGAAACAGGTGCGATCCTGTACAGGACGACGAACTACTTCCTGGAGCGGATGGGCCTTCGCGGCCTGGACGAGCTCCCCGAGCTGGCACCCTTCCTCCCCGAGGCGGAGGCGGTCGAGCCGGACTCGCTGGAAGGGGTCCCGTCGTTCGATCCGGATGCACCGGATCGTGAGGACGACGACGACAAGACGGAAGTTTGATGCGAAGCAGCAGCGGCAGGAACAGCAGCGGAAACAACGGCGGGAGCCGTGGTGGCAACAGCGGCGGCCGCGGCGGCAGCAGCGGTGGCGGCCGTGGTGGCAGCGGCGCCGGCGGTGGCGGCGGTTACCGGGGCTCCGGTGGCGGCAGCGGCAGCGGTGGCGGCTCCCGGGGTGGCGGCGGCGGTGGCGGTGGCTACCGCGGCGGCAGCGGCTCCGGTGGCAGCGGCGGCGGTGGCGGCTACCGCGGTGGCGGCGGTGGCTACCAGGGCGGCGGCGGAGGCGGCTACCAGGGCGGTGGCGGCGGTGGCGGCTACCAGGGTGGCGGCGGCCGCGACGACCAGAAGCGTCCGAGCAACCCGCGCCGGCCTCGCCCCGAGGAGCGCTCCTACGACGTGAGCCCGCCCGCCGAGGCCCCGAAGAAGGGCCGCGGCTCCGCGGCCCGCGGCGGCGCCAAGGGCGGCCCCAAGGCCCCTCAGGGCGGCACCCCGCCCCGTCGTGGCCCGCACGGTCAGCGGCAGGCCCCCGCCCGCTCGCGCGAGCTCGACGCCAAGATCGAGCAGCGCAACCGGGAGCGGTACGAGAACCGGCCGGAGATCAAGACCCCGAAGACCTTCCCCGGCGCCGAGCAGGAGGGCGAGCGGCTGCAGAAGGTCCTCGCCCGGGCCGGCATGGGCTCGCGTCGCGCCTGCGAGGAGCTCATCGAGCAGGCCCGCGTCGAGGTCAACGGCGAGATCGTCCTGGAGCAGGGCAAGCGCGTCGACCCGGAGAAGGACGAGATCAAGGTGGACGGCCTGACCGTCGCCACCCAGTCGCACCTCTTCTTCGCGCTGAACAAGCCCGCCGGTGTCGTCTCCACCATGGAGGACCCGGACGGCCGCCAGTGCCTCGGCGACTACGTCAACAACCGTGAGACCCGTCTCTTCCACGTCGGCCGGCTCGACACGGAGACCGAGGGCATCATCCTGCTCACCAACCACGGCGAGCTGGCCCACCGCCTCACGCACCCGAAGTACGGCGTGAAGAAGACCTACCTGGCGGCCATCACCGGCCCGCTGCCCCGCGAGGTCGGCAAGCGGCTCAAGGACGGCATCCAGCTGGAGGACGGCTACGCCAAGGCCGACCACTTCCGCGTGGTCGAGCAGACCGGCAAGAACTACCTGGTCGAGGTCACGCTGCACGAGGGCCGCAAGCACATCGTGCGCCGCATGCTGGCCGAGGCGGGCTTCCCGGTCGAGAAGCTGGTCCGCACCGCGTTCGGCCCGATCGGCCTGGGCGACCAGAAGTCGGGCTGGCTGCGCCGGCTCACCAACACCGAGGTCGGCATGCTGATGAAGGAAGTCGGCATGTAAGGCCCCGCGCCTCCGCACGGAGAAGCCCGCGACCGTTCGCCGGTCGCGGGCTTCTCCGCGTCCCGGCCCGCCCCGGGGATCACCTCCGGGGTGTCCCGCCCCGGGAATTCGGGCTTGTGGCCGCACTCCACCGCCCTTTATAGTCAACATGACTCTTAAGGAGGCGGGCGTGAGCCTCGCAAGCATGCTCGAACCGCTGCAGCAGCCGCTCTTCACCGTCCTGGACACCCCGGTCAGCTGGACCGAGGTCCTGGGATTCGGCAGCGGGGCGCTCTGCGTCTGGCTCGTGGCCCGTCAGCACCTCGCCAACTGGCCCATCGGCATCGCCAACAACCTGTTCTTCGTCCTGCTCTTCACACAGGCGGGGCTCTACGCCGACGCCGGCCTCCAGATCGTCTTCATCACCCTCGCCGTGTACGGCTGGTGGACCTGGACCCACGGGGGTGGACCAGGCTCCGACGTCCTCCCGGTGCGCCGCACCACGCGCACCGAGTGGACCTGGCTGATCACGGCGGGGGTGGTGGGGATCCTCGCCCTGACCCTGCTCCTCGACCGCGCCACCGACTCGACCGTCCCCTTCTGGGACGCCCTGACGACCGGGCTCTCCCTCATGGCGACCTACGGCCAGTGCCGCAAGCGCCTGGAGTCCTGGTGGCTGTGGATCGCCGCCGACGTGGTCTACGTACCGCTCTACGCGTACAAGGAGCTGTACCTGACCTCCCTGCTGTACCTCGGCTTCATGGCGCTCTGCGTCCTCGGCCTGCGCGGCTGGACAAGGGACCTCGCCACCCGGCGCGACCTCCCGGTGGGAGCGGCGGCATGAAGCGCTACGGCCACGGCCTGGTCCTCGGCAAGTTCTATCCGCCGCACGCCGGCCACCACCATCTCGTCGAGACGGCCCTCGCCCGCTGCGAGCGCCTCACCGTCCTCGTCTGCGCCTCCTCCGTGGAGTCCGTCCCGCTCGACGAGCGCGTCGCCTGGATGCGCGAGATCCACCCCGACGCCCTCGTCGTGGGCGCCGTCGACGACATCCCCGTCGACCTCGGGGACCCGGGGATCTGGGACGCCCACATGGCCGTCTTCCGGGCCGCCGTGCCCGAGCGCGTCGACGCCGTCTTCACCTCGGAGCCGTACGGGGAGGAGCTCGCCCGCCGGTTCGGCGCCGAGTCCGTCCTCGTCGACCCCGAGCGCGGCCGCTTCCCCGTCTCCGGCACCGCCGTCCGCGCCGACCCGGTCGGCTGCTGGGACTTCCTGGAACCGCCCGTACGCTCCGCGCTCACCCGGCGCGTCGTCGTCCTCGGCGCGGAGTCCACCGGCACCACCACCATGGCCCTCGCCCTCGCCGACCACTACCGGCGGCGCGGCGGAGTCTGGGCCCGCACCCGGTACGTACCGGAGTACGGCCGCGAGTACAGCGAACTCAAGCTCGCCGAACTCCGCGCCGAACGCCCCGGCGCCGACTGGTCCGACGTCACCTTCCACTCCGCCGACTTCCCCGTCATCGCCCAGCGTCAGGCCGAACTGGAGGAGGAGGCGGCGCGCGACGGCTCACCCGTCCTCTTCTGCGACACCGACGCCTTCGCCACCACCATCTGGCACGAGCGGTACATGGGCACCACCAGCCCCGCCACCGGAGAGATCGCCGCCCACGGCCGACAGCACCTCTGGCTGCTCACCGACCACAGGGGCGTCGACTTCGAGGACGACGGACTCCGCGACGGGGAGCACCTGCGGCCCTGGATGACCGCGCGTTTCCTCACCCAGCTCGCCCACAGCGGCCGCCGCACGGCCGTCCTCACCGGCCCCCACGAGGAGCGCCTCGCGGCGGCGGTCGCCGCCGTGGACGGCCTCCTCGCCGAGGGCTGGCACCTCACCGACCCCCTGCCGGAGCGCCGATGACCGGACACCGGGTGCCCGAGGGCTACGACCCGTACGCCTTCGCACCGTTCGCCGTCACCGTCGACCTCGCCGTCCTCACCGTCCGCGAGGAAGCCCTCCACGTCCTGCTCGTCGAGCGCGGCCAGGAGCCGTACGCCGGTTCCTGGGCGCTCCCCGGCGGATTCGTGCTGCCCCGCGAGTCCGCCGAGCGGGCCGCCCGCCGCGAACTCGCCGAGGAGACCGGACTCTCCGAGGCCACCGTCGCCGGACTCCACCTCGAACAGCTCCGCACCTACACCGAGCCGGACCGCGACCCGAGGATGCGGGTCGTCTCGGTCGCCTTCACCGCGCTCGTACCGGACCCTCCCGAGCCCCGGGGCGGCGGCGACGCGGCCGAGGCGCGGTGGATGCCCTACGACACGGTCCGCGCACTCGCCTTCGACCACGACCGGATCCTCGCCGACGCCCACGAACGCGTCGGCGCCAAGCTGGAGTACACCTGCCTCGCGACCGCCTTCTGCCCGCCCGAGTTCACCCTCGGCGAGCTGCGGCAGGTCTACGAGACGGTCTGGGGCGTCGAACTCGACCGCCCCAACTTCCGGCGCAAGGTCCTCACCACGCCCGGCTTCGTCCAGGCCGTGGAAGGACCTCCGCGCCTCACCGGCGGACGGGGGAAACCGGCCGCTCTCTACCGGGCGGGCGAGGCCACGACCCTCCACCCGCCCCTCCTGCGACCGGAAGGACGATCCACGTGAACCACCCCCGCACCGCCACCAAACAGGCCGCGACCGGCTCCCTGATCGGGCTGGCGCTCGGCGACGCGCTGGGCTTCCCGACCGAGTTCAACGACGTGCCCGCGATCCTCGCCAAGGTCGGCCCCTGGCGGGAGATGCCCCTGCCCGTCCGCGGCGGGAAGGCCTACGTCACCGACGACACCCAGATGGCCCTCGCCTTCGCCCGGGGCATCCGCACCGCGATGGACCGCGGCGTGCTCGCCCCGCTCCGGCTCGCCCGGCCCGTCCGGGACGAGTTCGTCGACTGGTACCGGTCGCCGGAGAACAACCGGGCGCCCGGGCGCACCTGCATGGTCGCCTGTCAGCTCCTGACGCTCGACCGGCCCTGGCAGGACGCCAGCCAGATCCACTCCAAGGGCTGCGGCGCCAACATGCGGGTCACCCCCATCGGGCTCGTCCCCGGGCTCGACGACGAGCAGCGTGCGGGCGCCGCGCAGCTCCAGTCCGGCCTGACCCACGGTCACCCCACCGCGCTCGCCGCCTCCGACCTCACCGCCCGCGCCGTGTACCTGCTCGCCCAGGGCGTCGACCCGGCCGGCCTGGTCGGACAGCTCCGCTCGTACGCGTACGAGAACCGCGACCGCTACCACGAGCACTGGCTCGGCGACCTCTGGACCCGCTCCCAGGACCCCTCCGCCCTCTCCTTCATCCGGCGCGGCTGGGACGAGTGCCTGGCCGTCCTGGAGCGGCTGGACGCCGTCCAGCGCACGGCGGACCCGGAGCTCGACCCCTGTACGTACACCGGTGACGGCTGGATCGCGGAGGAGGCCCTCGCGACCGGCCTCCTCTGCTTCCTCCTCTTCCCCGGGGAGCCCCTCACCGCCCTGCGCCGCGCGGCCTGCACCCGGGGCGACTCCGACTCGATCGCCGCCCTCACTGGCGCCTTCGCCGGTGCCCACCTCGGCGCCGACGCCTGGCCCAAGGAGTGGGAGGAGTCGATCGAGTACCGGAGCGACCTGCTGACCCTCGGTGCGCTCTGGGACGCTTGACGCATGACGCTCTCCCTCGAGTCCGCCCTCGACGCCGACCTCACCGCCGTCGTGGCCGAACAGCCCGACCCCCTGCTCTTCGCGACGGTCTCCGGCGCGCACCTGTACGGATTCCCGTCCCGTGACTCGGACGTGGACCTGCGCGGCGCGCACCTGCTTCCGGTGGACGCCCTGATCGGGCTGCGCGAGCCGGAGGAGACCCGCAGCCGGATGTGGGACCGGGACGGCGTCGAGATGGACCTCGTCACCCACGACCTGCGGAAGTTCGTCCGGCTGATGCTGCGCCGCAACGGCTACGTCCTGGAGCAGCTCACCTCACCGCTGGTGGCGCACACCACCGAGACCCACGCCGAGCTGGTCTCGCTGGTGCCCGAGGTGCTCACCCATCACCACGCCCACCACTACCGGGGCTTCGCCGGGACGCAGTGGCGGCTCTTCGAGAGCAGCGGTGAACTCAAGCCGCTGCTCTACGCCTACCGGGCGCTGCTCACCGGCATCCATCTGATGCGGGCGGGGGAGGTGCTGGCCCATCTGCCGACCCTGGTCGGGGAGGTGGCCGAGGCGCCCGCCCGGCTGCCCGACCTCGTCGACGCGAAGGCGGCGGCCGAGCACGGGCCCGCGGAGGTGGTGGTCGAGGAGGTACGGGCCGAGGTGGAGGCCCTGCACGGGGTGCTCGACGAGGCCCAGGCCGCGTCCGGTCTGGGGGAGACGGCGGTACGCGCCCACGACCTGCTGCACGACCTCGTCGTACGGGCCCGGCTGACGCCCTAGAGCCCGGGGGAGCGGGTCGACGCCCGCTCGGGAGCGGGGCGCGGACTCAGCTCCCGCTCAGCAGCGAAGCCCGGCGCGCGCGGATCAGGAAGTCCTGCACGCGCGCGTGGTCCGGGGCCGCCGGGAGCGGGGTCCTGTCGTGGGCGCGGTCGGCCTCCTCCTGGAGGCGGTTCATCCAGGACTCGACCTCGGACCAGGACACCTCGCCGCGCTTGACCGCCAGGAGCCGTTCGCGCTCCTCGCCGACGTCGATCCGGAGCTCGCCCGAGCGCAGCAGGTCGCGGCAGCTCGTCAGGAGCCGCAGCAGGTGCATGGCGTGCTTCCAGCGGGGGTGGCCGTGCTGGCGCACGTCCGCGTCGAGCTTGCGGCGCTGCCCGCCGGCGTAGCGGACGAAGGTCTGGTGGGCCTGCCGGGACAGGAAGGCCCCGCGCAGCGAGACGAGTTCGCGGCCGAGGTCGTCGACGTGCTCGACCACGGGGGAGTGGAGGCACTCCAGGACGTTCGGGTTGTTGCGGAGCGCCAGCTCGCAGAACCGTTCCAGCTCCCAGCTGAACTGCTCCTCGCCCGGCCCCTCCACATGGGCCGGGGGCTTGTCGAAGTGCCAGAACAGGGGCGTCGGGGCGAGGTAGACGCCCCGGACGTCGGTGTCGCTGTCCTCGGTCGCGAGACCGAAGGCACGCGAGCCCATGACACAGGAGTAGATCGTGTGTGCGCGCACCAGCTCGTCCGGGGTCATGCGGGTCAGGCTACGCGAGGGTGATCGAGTCCCCCGAGACATTGATCCGCTCCGCCGGGAGCGGGCGGGTGGCCGGGCCCTTCGCCACCGAGCCGTCGGCGACGCGGAACCGGGAGCCGTGGCAGGGGCAGTCGATGGTGCCGTCCGCGACCTTGTTCACCAGGCAGCTCTGGTGGGTGCAGATCGCGGAGAACGCCTTGAACTCCCCGGCGGTGGGCTGGGTGACGACCACCTTCGCCTCCTTGAAGACCGTGCCGCCGCCGACCGGGATGTCCGTGGTCTTGGCCAGGGCCTCTCCGGCGGGGGACGCGGCCGTGCTCGTCGGGGCCGGGGTGCCGGTCTCCGCCGGTGTGCCGGTGCCGGTGGGTGCCGCCGGGGTGGCCGGGGCGCTGGAGGCCGTACCGGCGTCCCCGCCGCCGTCCGAGCCGCAGCCCGTCGTGAGGGCCGCGGCGGCGAGCAGGACGGTACGGCGGTTCGTGACGCGTGAAGTCATACGGCCAGCTTGGCGCCGGGCCGCCGCCAGGTCCGGCAACACGCCCTAGGTCGTCTCCGGAAAGTCCCGCCCGGCCCGGAGGGCGGACGGCGCTGCTCTCCGGGCACCCCCACTAGCCCCAGCGGCTCAGTTCCCTCGCACGGCCGTCCCCGTCCCGCAACACCTCCAGGACCGAGGTCACCGCCTCCCGCTCGACCGGTCCGTACACGTGCGGGAACAGCGTCCCGCCCGAACCCTCCCAGCGGACCTCCCCGGCCAGCCGGTCCTCGTCGATCACGAGCACCAGGAGCGGCCCCGCCACGTCCCGGTAGTGGGCGTCGGCGATCAGGAGGGCCGCCGCCTCGTCCGGCGAGCAGTGGACGAAGCCCTCGGCGGCGAGGGACGACGGGGCGTAGGGGGCATCGGGGGCGGCGGACCAGTCGGTCAGCGGTACGACGTGCAGCAACATGCCGACCTTTCTACCGCGCCGCCCCACCGCCCCGGCGCCTACCCCGAGTGGCGGAGCACCCCGGTACGGGTGACATTGGGCCTGATCCGAACCGGACGAAAGGCAGGACCATGGCGGGAAACGACCTCGGCAGTCTCCTCGGAGGCCTTCTCGGAGGCTCCGGCGGACAGAGCGGCGGCGGCGGAGCGGGCAACATCCTCGGCGCCCTGCTCGGGGCCCTCGGCGGAGCCAAGGGCACGAGCGGCGGCGACGGGACCAACCCGCTCGGCGGCCTCCTCGACATGCTCACCAAGTCGGGCCTCGTCGACCAGGCCCAGTCGTGGGTGGGCACCGGGGACAACAAGACGGTCAGCGGCGCCCAGATCGCCGAGGCACTCCCGGACGACACCCTCCAGAAGGTCGCCCAGGACGCCGGCGTCAGCCCGCAGGAGGCGGCCGACCAGATCGCGCAGTCCCTGCCGCAGGCCGTGGACAAGCTGACCCCGGGCGGATCGGTGCCCCAGGGCTCCCTGGAGGACATCATCCGCCAGCAGCGGCTCTGACCGCCCCCGCGCGCCCGCCCTCCGTCTCGGAGGGCGGGCGCCGCGACGCACCGCCCCCACCGCTGACTAGGCTGAACGGAGCACTGACGCAGGCGAAGGAGCACGACGTGGCGGTACGAGCGGTCCGAGGCGCCGTCCAGCTGGAGCGGGACGAGGCCGGACACATGAGCGAGCGGGTCGAGGAGTTGCTCTCCGCCGTCCTCGAACGCAACGGGCTCGGCGCCGACGACCTCATCAGCATCTGGTTCACGGCCACCCCCGACCTCCACAGCGACTTCCCCGCCGCCGCGGCCCGCCGCATCGGCATCGTCGACGTCCCCCTGATCTGCGCGCAGGAACTCGACATCGAGGGCGCCATGCCGAGGGTCGTCCGGCTCCTCGCCCACGTGGAGACCGAGCTGCCCAAGTCCCGGATCGCGCACGTCTACCTCGGCGCCGCGGCCGCCCTGCGCAAGGACATCGCCCAGTGAGAACAGCGCTCGTCATCGGCACCGGACTGATCGGCACCTCCGCCGCGATCGCCCTCGCGGGCCGGGGCGTCACCGTCCACCTGCGCGACCACGACCCGGTGCGCGCCCGCACGGCGGCCGCGCTCGGCGCGGGCACCGACGAGGCACCCGGCGGCCCCGTGGACCTCGTCATCGTCGCCGTGCCCCCGGCGCACGTGGCCACCACCCTCGCCGAGGCCATGGGGGCCGGGCTCGGCCGCGGCTACCTGGACGTGGCCAGCGTCAAGGGCGGCCCCAAGCGGGAGCTGGAGGCGCTGGGCCTCGACCTCACCGCGTACATCGGCACCCACCCCATGTCCGGCAAGGAACGCTCGGGCCCGCTCGCGGCCACCGCCGACCTCTTCGAGGGGCGGCCCTGGGTCCTCACACCGACCCGCGACACCGACACCGAGGTCCTCAACCTCGCCCTGGAGCTCGTCGCGCTCTGCCGGGCCGTCCCCGTCGTCATGGACGCCGACGCCCACGACCGGGCGGTCGCCCTGGTCTCCCACACCCCGCAGCTGGTGTCGTCGATGGTCGCCGCCCGCCTGGAGGAGGCCGACGAGTCCGCCGTACGCCTCTGCGGGCAGGGCATCCGCGACGTCACCCGGATCGCCGCGTCCGACCCGCGCATGTGGGTGGAGATCCTCTCCGCCAACCCCGGCCCCGTCGCCGACGTCCTCTCCGGCGTCGCCGCCGACCTCGACGAGACCGTGCGCGCCCTGCGCTCCCTGCAGTCCGCCGACGAGGACAAGCGGCGGGACGGCGCCTCGGGCGTCGAGGACGTCCTGCGCCGCGGCAACGCCGGCCGCTCCCGTGTCCCCGGCAAGCACGGTGCCGCCCCCACGGTCTACGAGACCGTCGCCGTCCTCATCAGCGACCAGCCGGGCGAGCTGGCCCGCATCTTCGCCGACGCGGGTCGCGCGGGGGTCAACATCGAGGACGTCCGCATCGAGCACGCGACCGGGCAGCAGGCGGGTCTGGTCCAGCTGATGGTGGAGCCCTCGGCGGCCCCGGTCCTCGGCGCGGCCCTGCAGGAGCGGGGCTGGGCGCTGCGTACCAGCTGACGCGTCCCTCCCGCGGTGATGGTGGGGCGCCGGGTACGCGCCGGCGCCTCTGCGCCCCGCGGTGGTGGCGGAGCGCCGCCCACTGGGCCGAAAGGGTGCCGGGGACTCGGTAACCTTGTGGAGGTCCCCGCATCCGCGCCGGGTCCCGCCACTCACCCAGGAAGGTGTTCCCACCGTGGAATCCGTGATCGTCGCCATCGACGGGCCCTCCGGCACGGGCAAGTCCAGCACCTCGAAGGCGGTCGCCGCCAAGCTGGGGCTGAGCTACCTCGACACCGGCGCCCAGTACCGGGCGATCACCTGGTGGATGATCAGCAACGGCGTGGACGTCACCGACGCGGAGGCCGTGGCCAACGCCGCCGGCAAGCCGGTCATCGTCTCCGGCACGGACCCGGCCCGGCCCACGATCACCGTCGACGGAGCGGACGCCGCCGGCCCCATCCGTACCGAGGAGGTCACCTCCAGGGTCAGCGCCGTCAGCGCCGTCCCCGAGGTGCGGGCGCTCATCACCGAGCTCCAGCGGACCATCGCCAGGAGCTCCGAGGTCGGCATCGTCGTCGAGGGCCGGGACATCGGCACCACCGTCCTGCCCGACGCCGACCTGAAGATCTTCCTCACCGCCTCGCCCGAGGCCCGTGCCGCCCGCCGCTCCGGCGAGCTCAAGGGCGCCGACGTGCACGCGACGAAGGAGGCCCTGATCAAGCGGGACGCGGCCGACTCCAGCCGCAAGACCTCCCCGCTCGCCAAGGCCGACGACGCCGTCGAGGTCGACACCACCGACCTCACCCTGGACCAGGTCATCGAGTGCGTCGTCACCCTGGTGGACGAGAAGAGGGCGGCCGTCAAGTGACCGTGCCCTCCCAGAGGGGCGCCGCCGTCGGCAGACGCATCGGCATCGGGCTGATGTACGGCTTCTGGAAGCCGCGCGTGCTCGGCGCCTGGCGGGTGCCGGCCTCCGGCCCCGTCATCTTCGCCGTCAACCACGCGCACAACATCGACGGCCCCATGCTCATGGGCACCGCCCCGCGTCCCGTGCACTTCCTCATCAAGAAGGAGGCGTTCGTCGGACCGCTCGGCAGCTTCCTGGAAGGCATCGGGCAGCTCAAGGTGGACCGCCACAGCACGGACCGCAAGGCGATAGGCGACGCCCTGGGCGTCCTGCAGCAGGGCGGCGTCCTCGGGATCTTCCCCGAGGGCACCCGCGGGGACGGCGACTTCGCCTCGCTCCGCGCGGGCCTGGCCTACTTCGCCGTCCGCAGCGGCGCGCGGATCGTCCCGGTCGCCGTCCTGGGAAGCACCGAGCGCCGAGGACGGTTGGTGAAGGCACTGCCTCCGCTGCGCGGACGTGTCGACGTCGTCTTCGGCGACGCCTTCGAGGCGGGGGACGGCTCCGGCCGGCGCACCCGCAAGGCGCTCGACGAGGCCACCGTACGGATCCAGGGGAAGCTCACCGACCACCTGGAAAACGCCAGGCGCCTCACCGGGCGCTGAGCGAGACTCTCAGTAGTGGGCCCCGCGGCCCGGGGACCCACCGACCACGAATGATCAAGGAACGGACTTCATGAACGACCAGCACGACCACGGGGCACTTGGCGACGCCGAGTACGCGGAGTTCATGGAGCTCGCCTCCGAAGAGGGCTTCGACGCCGAAGAGGTCGAGGGCGCGATCGAGGAGGCCGGCCACGGCCCCCTCCCCGTCCTCGCCGTCGTCGGCCGTCCGAACGTCGGCAAGTCGACCCTGGTGAACCGCATCATCGGCCGCCGCGAGGCCGTCGTCGAGGACAAGCCGGGCGTCACCCGCGACCGCGTCACCTACGAGGCCGAATGGGCCGGGCGCCGCTTCAAGATCGTCGACACCGGCGGCTGGGAGCAGGACGTCCTCGGCATCGACGCCTCCGTCGCCGCCCAGGCCGAGTTCGCCATCGAGGCCGCCGACGCCTGCCTCTTCGTCGTGGACGCCACCGTCGGCGCCACCGACACCGACGAGGCCGTCGTCAGGCTGCTCCGCCGCGCCGGGAAGCCCGTCGTCCTCGCGGCCAACAAGGTCGACGGCCAGTCCGGCGAGGCCGACGCCTCCATGCTCTGGTCCCTGGGCCTCGGCGAGCCGTTCCCCGTCTCGTCGCTGCACGGCCGCGGCACCGGTGACCTCCTCGACGAGGTCCTCAGCAAGCTCCCCGAGGCCCCCGAGCAGCGCTTCGGCAACGCCGTCGGCGGCCCGCGCCGCATCGCCCTCATCGGCCGCCCGAACGTCGGCAAGTCCTCCCTCCTGAACAAGGTGGCCAACGAGGACCGCGTCGTCGTCAACGAGCTGGCCGGCACCACCCGCGACCCCGTCGACGAGCTCATCGAGCTCGGCGGCGTGACGTGGAAGTTCGTCGACACCGCCGGCATCCGCAAGAAGGTCCACCTCCAGGAGGGCGCGGACTACTACGCCTCCCTGCGGACGGCCGCCGCCGTCGAGAAGGCCGAGGTGGCCGTCATCCTCATCGACACCACCGACAACATCTCGGTCCAGGACCAGCGCATCATCACGATGGCGGTCGAGTCGGGCCGCGCCATCGTCATCGCCTACAACAAGTGGGACGAGCTCGACGAGGAGCGCCGCTACTACCTCGAGCGCGAGATCGAGACCGAGATGCAGCAGGTCGCCTGGGCGCCCCGGGTCAACGTCTCCGCCAAGACCGGCCGCCACATGGAGAAGCTGGTCCCGGCCATCGAGACCGCCCTCGCCGGCTGGGAGACCCGCGTCCCCACCGGCCGGCTCAACGCCTTCCTCGGTGAGATCGTCGCGGCCCACCCGCACCCGATCCGCGGCGGCAAGCAGCCCCGCATCCTCTTCGGCACCCAGGCGGGCACCAAGCCGCCCCGGTTCGTGCTCTTCGCCTCGGGCTTCCTGGAGGCCGGCTACCGCCGCTTCATCGAGCGCCGTCTCCGCGAGGAGTTCGGTTTCGAGGGCACCCCGATCCACATCTCGGTGCGCGTGCGCGAGAAGCGCGGCCGCAAGAAGTAACACCGTGTGACACCCCTGCGGTGACCACACGGCGGAGGGCCGGGGCGCGATGTG
>NZ_JBEOXR010000066.1:0-40257 GCF_040296665.1 Streptomyces sp. NPDC002057 | reverse complement strand
GTGGACAGCGGACCGGTCATCCAGTGCTCGCGGATGACGCGGTTGAGTACCTCGACCACGGCGTCGGCGTCGAGTACGCCGTGGGACGGACCGGTGCCGCCCCCCTTGTCGTGACGCCGTGTGACGGCGGACGACGGGAGTTACTGCGGGCAGTCCATGGTGACGGAGAAGGTGCGCTCACCGTTCTGCACACCCGTCACCTCGACGCGGACGGTCCCCTCGTCGGTCGCCGGGACGACCACGGCGTCGATCAGGCAGGGCGCGTCGAACTCGACGTAGGAGTCGAAGGTGCTCATGACCCGGACGGGGCCGCGCCCCGGTCCGGTGACCGCGTGGGCGGCCTGGTAGGCCGCCTCGATGAGGACGAGGCCGGGGACGTGGTCGACCCGGTGGTCGTACAGCGCGGTGTTGGAGACGTCCGTGCGCAGTTCCCAGCGGTGCGGGGCCGCGGTGGGGGCCAGCAGGACCTCGTGCTCGTGGGCGCGCCCCACGGTGTGTGCCGGGACGGGCGGGGGCACGACGGCCTCTCCCCACGCGACTTCGGCGTGCGCGCCGCGCAGCCGGCGGTAGGCGCCCGGGGCGATCCAGCTGAAGTCGAGGAGGGACTCCGCGACCAGCCGGCCCTCGGACAGGATCGACAGCTCGACCCGTAATGACCTGGGGTTGTTCGGTCTGAACGTTAAGAGAATGAACAGGTTGTCCGGTTTATTTTTTGGGTCGTAAAAATCGCTGGAGACGCTGAAGTCCATCCACTCCATCAGCGTCTGGTGGGACAGCGGAACCGAGAGCTCGGCGTGTCCGATGAGCAGGCAGCTCTGACGGATCGTCTGGGCGAGGAGCAGCTGGACCGAGTCGCCGAAGAGTCCGCCGCGGGGCCAGTGCGCGCTCACCGCGTAGCGGCCGGAGCCGAGGATGGACCAGTTCGTGAGGAGCACGGCCTCCTGCTTGTGCAGATGCACGTACTCCTGGGGCAGACGCTGCACGGGCGCCGCGATCTGGCGCACGACGTGGCTGTGCCGTTGGCGATCGGATAGCAAAGTCTTAGGCATGATCCCCCCCTGGGTCAGGCCGAGATGAGGTGCCGGGGTCCGGCGCGAGATAATATACCGCGTAACCGGTCCGTTTTTCGATAGTAAGAACACAAGTACTAGGGGTGACTGTGGCGCAGCAGGAGCGAGCGATCCGGACCCGAAGGATCATCCTGGAGGCCGCCGCTCAGATCTTCGACGAACGCGGTTACGAGTCCACGACGATCGCCGAGATCCTGGAGCGGTCCGACGTGACCAAGGGGGCTCTCTACTTCCACTTCCCGTCCAAGGGCGATCTGGCACGAGGCGTCCTGGCCGCCGCCGTGACCACCGACGGGGTCCGTCCCCAGGCACTCAAACTGCAGGAACTGGTCGACATCGTTCTCCTGCTGGCCTACCGCCTGCCGCGAGAGCCGATGCTGAGCGCCGCCCTGCGCATGGCGATCGACCTCCAGTCCCGCCGCCAGTTCGGCACCCGCTGGCTCGACTGGACCGAGCTGCTCACCGGCTTCCTCAGGGAGGCCAAGGAGCGCGGCGAGATCCTCCCCGGCGTCGACGAGGAGCAGACCGCCCGCATGCTCGTCTCCTGCTGGACGGGTGTCCAGGTGGTCAACGAGGGCCTGCCCGGCGACTTCGACCTGCCGACCGAGATCGCCTCGCTCTTCCGCCTCATCCTGCCCACCATCACCGAGCCCGACGTCCTGCCCCGCCTGGAGGTCTCGGCCGAGCGGGCCGCCCATCTCCACGACGACATGCCGGCCTGGCGTGCCGAGACGGGGGACACCGAGTTCGTCGGCCTGGCGCCCTGACGCCCCACGGGTGCTCACCCGGAACGGACCGACTCCCACAGGGGCACCACGACGCCGCCGCCACCGCGCGGCGCCGTGGGCGCCGACGGGACCCGCACCGGGCTGAGCACCCGCTCGTGCAACCACTGGATGTCGGGGGACGGTTCGAGCCCCAGCTCCTCCCGCAGGATCCGCCGCACCTTCTGGTAGGCGTCCAGCGCCTCGGCGCGCCGCCCCGCCTGGTGCAGGGCGGCGATCAGCTGCCCGTGGAACCACTCGTTGAGCGGGTAGTCGTGCACCAGCGTCCGCAACTCGGGGACCAGCTCACGCAGCCGCCCGAGCAGCCGCATGGCCTCGATCCGCAGCTCCAGCGCCCTGATCCGTAACTCCCCCAGGTGGACGATCCGCCCGGCGAGGACGTCGCCGGCCGGCACGTTGGAGAGCACGGGGCCGCGCCACAGGTCGAGCGCCGTGCCGAGGGCGTCGGCCGCCGACTCGTACCGGCCCGCCCGGAGCTCGTCCTTGCCCCGCCCGACGAGCCGCTCGAAGACCTTGATGTCGATCGCCGCGTCCTCGACGTGCATCGTGTACCCGCCGAACCGCGTGGTCAGCACCGAGTGCTCGGTGTCCGGACGGGCGTCCTCGGTGAGCAGTCTGCGCGCGTGGTGCACGTACGTCTGCACCGTGTTGAGCGCCGAACGCGGCGGACTGTGCTGCCACAGCTCCTGGATGAAGGTGTCCGGCGTCACGAGGTCGTTGGCGTGGGTGAGGAGCACGGCCAGGATCTGGGAGACCTTGGGGGTTCCCACCGGGAGGACCGCACCGTTGTCGGCGATGATCTGGAACGGTCCGATGAGGTTGAATCGCATGACGCACTCTCCTTCAGGGCGCGGACGTCTCGGATGGTGGGACCGGATCAGCCGGCCCCGAGCAGCAGCGGACTCAGGGCCGTCCGGTGCGGGGCGTCGGACCCCAGCACGGCCCGCACATGGGCGAGATGGGCCACCGAGGCCAGCGTGATGTGACGGTGCCAGCCCTGGAACGACCGTCCGGCGAAGTCGCGCAGCCCCACCCGCGAGGCCACCAGCGCGTCGTCGCGGTCCACCACGTCGGCGAGCCGGGCCAGGCGCAGCACGTCGGCGGGGCGCATCCGGCCGTCGGCCAGCCACAGCCGCGCGGCCGACAGGTCGGACTCGGGCCACTGGGCCACCAGGAGCCGCGGTGCGAGCCCGGGCCCTCCCGGCAGCATGACGGGCACGGCCATGGACAGGGACCGGCCGCCCGAGGCGATCCGGGCGCCCGGCCGCCAGAGCCGCCGCAGGGAACCGACGAGCAAGCCCGCGGCGAGGGGCAGATCACCGTGGCCGGGCAACGCCAGCGGGTCGACCCGCAACCGCAGCCGCGGCTCCACCCGCTGCACCAGCGGCACACCGGCCCGCCCGAAGCGCCGCCCCAGAGCCACCGGATCGAGCCCCGGCGCGTCGAGCACCACGGGAAGGGGGGTCCCGGAGAGCGAACGGGCGGCCCGCAGGGCGACGTCCCCGGCGTTCTCCTCCGCGCTCAGCGCCCGGCTGGTCGCCGGTATGTGCGCCCGCTGCCGCCGTGACAGGTCGTCGATCCAGCCGGCCGACAGGACGAGCTGCCAGTTCACCGGCACGCCCGCGGCCGGCGAGGCCAGCCAGGCGCCGTAGGACTGCTGTCCGGTGACGGTCCGTCCGAGCTGCGGAGCGAAGTACTCCGCCACCCCGACCGAATGTCCGCCCGCCTTGGGGACGACGGTGGGACGCACCACCCAGGCCCGGGCCCCGAGCGCCTCGTCCGTGCGCAGGGCGAGCGCACGCCGCACCGGCTCCCACTCCCAGGAGGACTCACTGATGAAGTGGTGGACGCTCTGCCGGCGTGCCGCCTGCCCGCCCAACTGCTGCGCCACGTTGCGCAAGGTCTTCCGCCCGTGCGCCCCCAGCAGCCCGACGACGTACTCACCGGCCTTCGCCCGCTGGTCGTTCCTCGGTAAGGAGTCGAACAGGTCAAGGGGTATCCCGGCGACCGTCTCGCGGAACGTCGGACCGATCGAAGGCGAGTGCATGTCTCATAACTCCCTGCGAAACCCAGGTGTCCCGTGCCCGCTCAAGGCACGCCGAAGAAGAGCCGCACCGAGCGAGTGCCGCTCGGCGAGCCACTCCCAAATGAAACCACACACCCGGTTTGTTGTGTGGATCCCGTGGTCACGGACCTTCCGGTCAGCCCTGGGGGGCGCCGGGCGCCCCGGGCAGGGCATGCGTGATCATGACCCGGATGGACACCCGATTCCTTGGTATCGCAGATCTGGTCGAGACCCCGTCCGTGGCGGTCGTGGTTGACGTCATGCGCGCTTTCACCGTGGCCGCCTGGGCCTTCGCCCAGGGGGCGGAGAAGATCGTTCTCGCCGAGTCGCTGGACGAGGCCCTGGCGATCAAGGCACGCCACCCGAACGCGGTGGCGCTCAAGGACGGCCCGCCCGCGCCCGGGTTCGACCTGGTCAACTCGCCGGGCCTGCTGCGCTCCGCCGACCTCGGTGGACGGACCGTCGTGCAGAAGACCACGGCGGGGACGGTCGGCGCCCTCGCGGTGAAGGAGGCGTCACTCGTGCTGTGCGCGAGCTTCGTCGTGGCGGAGGCGACGGCCCGGATCCTGCGGACACGCGCCGGCGACGGCGTCACGTTCGTGGTCACCGGCGAGGACGGGCAGGCCGAGGAGGACCTGGCGTGCGCCCAGTACATCGCCCGGCGAGCCGTCGAGGCCGGGACGGACGCCACCGGATTCCTCCACCGCGCCGCGGAGTCGCGCGCCGCCGCCGAACTGGCGCAGGGGATACGCCAGGGCGTCCACCCCGACGACATCGCGCTCTGCCTCGAACTCGACCGCTTCCCCTTCGCGATGGTGGCGTCCCCGGAGGACTCGCTCATGGTGCTGCGCCCGTACGCCATGTGACGTCCGGTCACGGCACGGCACGGCCGGCGCCGACAGGGCGGCGCGGGCCGTGCCGGCCCGCGTCACACGGTCGAAGGCCGACCGGGCAGGGCGTGCGCGAGAAGGAACTCGGTCGCTCCCGCGATCGCCTCGGCGTAGGTGCCGTGGACGGGCTCGGACTCCTTCTCGCGCCGGTCCGCGCCGGTGGCGGTGTACCACCAGGCGTCGGCGTCGGCGTCGTGGTGCACGACGGCCGTACCCCCCGCGTAGTGGAGCGGGATGGACTCGCTGGCGGACTTCCTGACCACGGCGTGGGGCCACTTGAGACGGGCGGACTGCCGCTTGATGCCGCCCCAGGCGGCACCGAGCTGGGCGTAGTTCGCCCCGCTGCGCCCGGCGACGGTGGCGGCGCTCTCCGCCAGCCGGTCGACGGACTGCTTGGCCTCGTACAGGGCCCGCAGAAGCGCCAGCTGCACATCGGGCGCCGCCATGAGCACGGGGTCGAAGGGCGCGCCGGCGGCGCGGTAGGCCAGCGCGCGGGTCGAGATCCGCTCGGCCAGGGCCCGGACCGCGTCGTGGACGCGCTCGTCCATGGTGAACGTGTCGTCGGTGGTGGGCTCGTTCCACGGGGGCTCCACGAGGGTCGTGAAGGTGGCCCAGAAGTTCTCGTCGCTCTTGTCGGGAGTCGGGATCCCAGCCGCAGCACTCATGCGACAAGTATACCTGTCAAAAAGAGCTAGCGACAGGATTACCTGTCGTGGCCGGTGCTCGCCCTCCAGGGGCGGGAACGGGCGGCGAGCGACCCTAGCGACCGACGTTCGGACTCTGCGCGCGGATTCACCGCTCAGGAACCGCCGAACACGCCTCCACCGTCCGACAGGAGCCCGTGCACGGCCCTCGGCCCCCCACCCACGCCCCGGCGCCACCCCGCCCCGACAGAGCCCGCGTCAGGCCGTGTCGCCACCGCCCTTCGATCGACCTGGGGCCTCTCCGGGTCCTCCTCGGCGACCGCACGGGTCCCCCGACAGGGGGAGACGGCCCGCCGCGGCGGACGACGCGCGGCGGGCGTGTCCGAAGCCAGCATGGACGCCATGCCGACAACCACCGCCCACCTCCCCGCCTCCACCCCCGGGCCCGCGCCCGCCTGGGCCCGCCGCGCGGCCCACGCCATAGCCCTCTGCGCGCTCCCGTCCGGTCTGTGGCGCATCGCCATGGCCTCCGGGGTCTTTGTGGGCTACAGCGACCAGGTACTGCGCGACGTCTTCGACATCCCGGGCTGGGGCATCGCGTACGTCGTCGGCCTCTCCGTCCTCGCCGAGCTGGCCGCCCTGTCACCGCTGCTGCTCGTCAGCGACCGCTGGCGGCCGCTGCGCCCCCGGACCCTCGCCCCGCTGGCCTGGACCGCCTCGGGCCTCCTGGTCCTGGTGGCGCTGTGGCAACTCGTGGTCGCCTTCACCGTCGAGAGCCAGAGCTACATGTCGAGCGACACGGCCATGACCGTCTGGTGGATCGCCTTCGCCCCGCTGTTCGCCATCCCCGCCCTGATGACCGCGGTCACCTGGTCGTACGCGCGACGGCACCGGTCATGAGGACTCGCCCGCCCCACCCCACCGACAGCGTCCCCCCGGTCACGACCGCTTCTACGCCTGGCCGGCCGAGGGGCGGGTCACCAGTCGACGTGCGCGGTGATCCACGCCTCCAGGCCGTCCGCGTCCCCCTCGGGCGGCAGATCGGGCCCGTGGCGGAGCGGGGTGTACGACAGCTGGAGGTGGGTGAGGTAGCCGTACGGGCCGTTGTCCGACGCCGGTCCGAGGACCAGCGCGTGGGTGGGGGTCCGCCAGACGCGGTGCGTCAGGGGGAGACCGGTGACCACGGCGGCGGATGACACGAGCGTCCGCTCCGGGCCCGGGCCGAGACACTCCGTCACGGCCCGCGCCGCCTGGGCGAGCACGTCCTCGCAGTCCTGGCCGGTGCCCGGCCGACGGCCGCTCCAGCCGGGCAGGCTCTGCCAGTCGTCCATGAGGCCGGTCAACCACGGCCCGTTGCCCGCGCCGTCCTCGTCGTCCGGATCGACGGGGTGGACCTCGCCGAAGACCAGGAAGTGCCGGGCGTCCGGGTACCCGAAGGGAATGTAGCCCTCCGAACACAGCACATGCCCGTGCCCGGTACGCAGGGAGTCGCAGACCAGGTCGTGCTCCCAGCTCCACCCGCGCCGCCGGACCACCTCCTCGACGACGTCGTCGGAGACCCGCGGCTCGGCGGGCAGCGCGAGGAGCTCGGCGACGGCCGCGACGGTCAGGGGCCGGTGAGCGAGGGCGTGTACGGGAACCGGCGCGCGCTCCACGGTTCAGCCCCGTCCCGCGTCGTCGGCGCCGCGGGAGGCCAGGACGGTGACGGCCGTCGGGACGACATGCTCGATGATCATCTCCGAAGCCTAGGACGTACGGCGTGACTCCCCCCGACCGGGAGGCATCTGGCTCAGGCAACCCACCGCGGAGCCCCGACGTCCCCTTTCATGAAGGACGGCTGACGATCACCCCGGGAGAACACGTGGCGAAGGACCGGACGACGGACGCGGCGAGGGAGAAGGACCGCGAGAAGTGGATGGCGCGCTTCCAGGTACGACTGGCCATGCAGCCGGGCGTGGACCGGGCGATCGTGCTCCAGGCGGTCAAGGACGTCACGGCGCACTGCGCGGAAACGGGAGAGGACCCGCGCAGCGCCTTCGGCGACCCGGACGCCCACGCCCTGCGGACCGCCGAACGGCTGGTGCCGGAGGACCGGGCGGCGCGCGAGAGGCGGCGCGACGGCAAGGTGGCCGCGCTGGAGTCCGTGCTCAAGAGGGCCAGGGACGCCACGGGCCTGTGACGCACAGCCGATAGCCCTGCTTGCCGCGTACCCGCGTACCCGCGTACCCGCGTACCCGCGAAGCCCCTGGCCCCGAAGGCCCAAGCCTCCGTAGGCCCTCACTCCGGCCAGGGGTCACCCTGCACCCGCGCGTGCAGATGCTCGTCGTGCCAGCCGTCCGAGTGCAGCAGGGCGCTTCGCATCGTCCCTTCGAGAGCGAACCCCGCCTTCTCCGCCACCCGGCAGGAGGCGTCGTTGGCGACGGAGTGGGTGATGCGGAGACGGTGCAGACCGAGGTCCTCCAAGGCCCACCGGCTGACGCGGACGACCGCGTCGACCATGGCCCCGCGACCACGGCCGGCGGGGAGCAGCCAGTACAGGAACTCGGCGCCGCCTCCGCCGAGATCGAAGTCGGCCAGACCGATCAGGCCCACGGGGCTGCCGCCCCCCGGTTCGGCGATCGCCCAGATCGCCGCCTCCTCGGTCCGCCAGCGCTTCTCCCAGCGCGCGACCCGGTCGCGCGCGTCCTTCAGGGACAGGTCTCCCGGCCGGTTCCATCGCTGGACGTCAGGGTCCCGGCACGCGTCCATGACGACCTCGGCGTCGTCAAGCCGCCAAGGACGCAGCTCAAGGCCGTTGGCCAGGCCGAACACGGGCTGCTCGGTCCGGCTCATCCGGCCCGGGGGAACAACGGCGGGTATGGGAACGATCATCCGGGCATCATGCCGCATCCGCGAGGGCCGAACCGGCCGGCGCGGGCAGCGAAGCCGGCACCGGGGACGCGTACCGACCGCGCCCCCCCCCGCGAACCGGCTCGTCCTCCGTCAGCCGTCCTCCGTCAGCCGGCAGCCGTCAGCCGGCAGCCGTCAGCCGATGATGGCGACCGGGGCGTCCCAGGCGTTGCGGTCGACGGTGATGGTGTGGCCGCCGCGGGTCTCCTTGCTGTTGGCCTTGTACTGGTGGGCGCGGCTGTGGTCGGTGTACAGCTTCGGGTCCCAGGGCCAGTCCTTGGTGGTGGTCTCCTGGCCGTTCCACAGCGCGTACCAGAGGTTGCCCGGCAGGTCCGTGCGGTTCTTGGCGGTGGCGATCGCCTTGGCGCTGGAGCTGCTGAAGCCGTAGAGGCCGGCGCGGTAGGTCTTGGCGCGCAGCGTCTTGGTGAAGGCCCGCACGTAGGTGAGGGTGGCGTCGTTGCACGCCTTGTCGGCGATGTCGTACGACTCCATGTTGAGGTAGATCGGGCTGCCGGCCTTCATGCCGAGTGCCGAGGCCTTGGCGACCGCGTCGTTGGCGTTGCTCGCGCCGACCGAGGCCGCGTTGGCCGCGGTGAACCTCTCCTTGTTCCTGCTCTTCTGGCAGGGCGGCTGGGCGCCGACGTAGAGCGGGACCACGCGCCAGCCGAGCGTGTCGACCGACTTCACCCAGGACTTGGTCAGGTTGGGCTGGGCGCAACCGCGGTTCTTGCCCCCGACGTAGACGGCGACACCGCCGTAGTAGCCGTCCTTCTTCCATGCCTTCATCGCGGTGAGCGACGGCGCCGTGCAGGCGTCGAACGCGCGGCCCGTGTACGTCTTCTGGGCCGGCCACGGCGTGGCCGCCATCGAGGTCTGCGCCGCGATCCCGGCACCGGCCACGACCACGACACCGGTCGTCGCCAGGGCTATGTAGCGGCCCTTCCTGGACAGCCTGTGCTTCGACATTCCCCACCCCATCCGACATCGGGCCCCGGGCTCCCGGAGCCCGCCCACCCTAACCGGCAGCGACCCGCCGTGATCTACCGCCCCGAGCCCCGCTCGCGCCCTGCCCGAGCCCCGCCCCGAGCCCCGGAATCGGACACCACAGCCACGCAAGGGGGCGGGCGGCAGCGGGCCTCAGGCCGTGGCCGAGAGCAGGTCCACCACGAAGACCAGCGTCGAACCCGCCGGGATCAACGGCGAGGGCGACTGCTTGCCGTACCCCAGACGCGGGGGAACGATGATCTCGCGCCGACCGCCGACCTTCATCCCCCGGATCCCGCGGTCCCAGCCCTTGATGACCCTGCCACCGCCCACGGCGAACTTGAACGGCTCGCCCCGGTCCCAGGACGCGTCGAACTCCTTGCCGGACTCGAAGGTGACCCCGACGTAGTGAACCCGGACGACCTTGCCCGGCTTCGCCTCGGCCCCGTCGCCGACGACGAGATCCCGGATCGTCAGCTCGGTGGGAGCGTCACCCTCCGGAAGGTCGATCTCGGGCTTCGTCGGTTCGCTCATCGCAACCTCATCACTCTCCGCCGGAGGCCCTCGTACGGACCTGCCGGGACGCGTGGTCACTCCACGCGGCGGATGATCACGCTACCGAGAAAGCGCCTCCGGGGAGCGGCCACAGGTCAGAGGCGCGCGCGAGGGTCTTGCGCCCTACCGCCAGGTCGCCGTGTCGGGGTCGATGCCGTGGGCACGTGCGCTGGCGTCGGTGATGCGACGGAACCAGGTGGCGAGGCCGGGGCGGATGCCGTCGTAATGCGCGGCGAATCCCGGATCCGCCTCGTACATGCGGCCGAGGCAGACCTGCATTTCCCTGGTGAGGGGAAAGTACGAGGCGAAGACCTCGCGGTGTCGCTCGACGAGCCGATCGGCCTCGGGGCTGCCAGGCGCGACGTCGGCGTCCATGGCCTCCCCGAGGGCGCGGTCGAGGCCGGCGACGGCCTCGGCGACGGCCTGCCACTCCTCCGGACCGCGCGAGGCCGAGAGCTCGGCGTACCGCCGCCACTGCGTCGTGTCTCCGTACCGCTGACGTGCTTCGGCAGGCCAGTCCGGGTTCCATGCGTGGCCGAAGATCGCGGCCTGCTGCTCGACGGTCAGCAGCGGGCCGCGCTCGTGGGCGTCGATCATCCGGTCCACTCCGGACATGAGCCGCTGGAGGCGGTCGATCCGCTCGGCGACCTGGGTGCGCTGCGCGCGCAACGCGCCGGTCACGTCCGCCGTCGTGTCGTCCAGGACGGCCCGGATCCCGTCCAGGCCGAGCCCGACCTCACGGTAGGCGACGATGCGGTGCAGACGCTCCAGATCACCCCTGGTGTAGAGCCGGTACCCGGCAGCCGTGCGCAGCGACGGCCGCGCCAGGCCGATCTCGTCCCAGTGGTGCAGCGCGCGGACGGTCACGCCCAGATACGCCGAGACCTGACCGACAGTCAGGCCGTCGGCGTCGGTGGTGTCAGGCATGCCGCTCATTGTCGCCGGGACCGGCGCCGGGCGGCGTGATCCCGATGGCCGCGAGGTTCCGCGCCTCCTGACCGGCCGGATCGAAGGGCTTCGCCGCGGTGAAGACGATCCGTGCGTTCTCGGGGGTGGTCACCTCCACGTCGCGGGTGTTCCAGGGAGTGTCCCGTGGACCGTCCACCGAGTCCGGGCGCACCGCACGGCACGCCTCGACAAGGGAATCGACCTGGCCGAGCACGCACGCGAAACCGAGGCTCATCGCCGGCACCTGCTCCGAAGCGCTTCCCTCCGAGACGAGGAGGACGTCCTGGAACGCCCACCGGCGCAGGTGTACGAGCCTGCCGGGGATGCTGAAGAGCTCGAAGAACCCGAGGCCGCGAACCCAGAAGTCCACCGACGCCGACAGGTCGCCGGTGGGGATCGTCGCGAACGCGGGCATTCCGTAGATGCCGCGGAACAGCTCCGGCGGAACCGCGTCCGGGCCGGGATCGGGCACGGGGCTGATGTCGAACGCGTTGTAGTAGTCGCTCATGGGCCCCACCCTCCAGCCTCACGCAACGTGAGGGTCAAGCGGACCGTGAACCCCACCCTGCCCGGTACCGACACGCGGATCAGAACAGGGAGCCCATGCTTGACCTCAAGCGAGGTCGAGGCAGGAGGCTGGAACCATGAACATCCGGCCGTCCGACACCGGGAGCACCCCGACGCCCGCCCCGACCCCCGAGACACCCACTCCGGAGGGGCCCACCAGCCCAGGGGCCCGCACCCCTGAGTCACCCACCCCCGACGCCTCGCCCCCCGACGCCTCGCCCCCCGACGCCTCGCCCCGCGACGCCTCGCCCCCCGCCCCCGGGACCCCCGCCCCCGGGACCCCCCAGGCCGGCCCGACGGACCACCGACCCGACCGATGGTCCGGCGAGCTCCTCGACCTCGACGCCTACCTGGCCCGCATCGGCTACGACGGCCCCCGCGAGCCCACCCTCGCCGCCCTGCGCGACCTCCAGCGCGCCCACACCACCGGCATCCCCTTCGAGAACGTCCACGCCCTCCTCGGCCGGGACCTGCCACTCGACCTGCCCTCCATCGAGGACCGCCTCGTCCGCGACCGCCGCGGCGGCTACTGCTTCGAGCACGTCCTCCTCTTCGCCGCCGCCCTCGAACGCCTCGGATTCCACGTCACCGGCATGATCGGACGGGTCAGCCTCGGCGCGCCCAAGGTGCTCCCCGCCACCCACGCCCTGCTCGCCGTCACCGCCCGCGACGACGCACGCGAGTGGCTGTGCGACGTCGGCTTCGGGGCGGGTCCGCTCGGGCCCGTCGAACTCGCCGACGGGGCCCACACCACGTACGACGGCTGGCAGCACCGACTGGAACGGCGCCCCGGCACCCACGGCATCGACCAGTGGTGGCTGCACCAGACCGCCCCCAACCCGTCCGGGCCGGACGACGACCCCGAGCGGGCCTCGACCCCCTGGATCGACCGGCACACCTTCACCCTGACCGCCCAGTACCCGATCGACTACGCCGTCGGCAGCCACTTCGTGGGTACGAACACGCGCTCCCCCTTCGTCCGCCGGCTCTTCGCACAGCGTATGACCCCGACCGCCCACCACAGCCTGGACGACCTGACGCTCGTCACGACCCGCCCCGACGGGACGAGCACCACCGAGGAGATCGCCCCCGAGGCCCTCGACGGAACCCTGCGCGAGGTCTTCGGGATCGCCCTCACCCAGGAGGAACTCCACGAGATCACCGCCCGCCGCCCGCCCGCCGACCGCCCAAGCTCCCACGACGTGACGACGTGACGACGTGACGACGTGACGACGTGACGACGTGACGGCGTGACGGCGTGACGCATGCAGGGCGAGGGTCCCGGGCAGAGATCCCGCTGCCCCGCACGGCCGAGGAAGAGACGGGAGGCAGGACGTGACACAGCGGGCCGCTGCTGAAGGACCCCTGGTGTGGGATCGGGACTCGCTGCGCCAGGACGACTGGCTCGTCCGGCTACCGCCCCCGACCGGGTCGGGCGCACCCGACGCGGAAGCCCTGGCCCAGGCCTGGACGACGGCGGCCGAGCGCGTCGACCGATGCCTTCGCGAAGGGCCCGGGTTCGCCGTCGTACGAGGCCTGGGACTGGACGGATCGTCCGACGGGGAATGCGCGGACACGGCCGGGCGACTGGGCCGGTCGCTGGGAGAGGTACGACCGAGCGGAACCCCGGCGGACCGGCTGGTGACCGCCGGAACGCAATCGGCGGGGGAGGACCGGGGCAACGGCGCGCTGCCGCCCCACACCGACCGGTCGCCGCAACAGCGCCCACCGCGAGTGCTCGGCCTGCTGTGCGTGAGGCCGGGGAGCACCGGCGGTGAGTCGGTACTGGTCAGCGGAGCCACCGTGCACAACCGCCTGCTGACCGAACGACCCGACCTGCTCGACCGCCTTTACCGGCAGGTCCACTTCGGGCGGGGCGACGGGTTCGACCGGTTCTTTCCCGTGTTCCGCCGGCCACCCGGGTCGGGAAGGCTGGAGACCCTCTACAACCGCCACCACATCGAACGCGGCCAGCACGAGACGGGCCATCCCGTCTCGGGCGCGCTCCGGGCGGCACTGGACGCGTTCGACGAGATCCTGACCGACCCAGGGGCAGCAGTGCGGGTCACCCTGCACCGGGGCGACTTCCTCCTGGTCGACAACAGACACGTCCTGCACGGAAGGACCGCCTTCACCGACGCGCACGACCCCCTGCTGTCCCGGTGCCTGGTCCGCATGTGGGCCGACTGAACCGCCGAGCACCGAATCGAGAACATCGGTGATCACAGACCTGGAGCGCGGCGCGCGTCGCGAGACTAGGCTCCGGGGATGGAGCGAGCCGAGGTTCTGAAGCGCGTGATCGCCATCCTGACGGAGGCTCAGGAGATCCGCCGGGCCGTGGAGGACGAGGACGGCGCCGAGGGCGCGTCCGACCTGGCACCGCGGGTGGTCACGCAGATGCTGAACGAGATGCTGCCCCACATCAGAGTGCCGGCGGACGCCGCTCCCCAGGACGTCGCCCGGCTCCTCGCCGTGGCCCTCGGTCCCGCGCTGCACACCATGATCTCCGGCTTCACCCTCGCCTTCACCAGTCTCGCCATGACGCACGACGAGGGACGGACGGACGTCTCCTCGGCCGAGGTGCTGCAGACTCTCGCCCTCCAGGTGGAGGCGGGCCGCTTCGACGAGGGAACCTGAGGGTCCCGGCGGACGCGGCAGCCGTCCGGCCACCCCGCGCGACGCGCGGGGTGGCCGGACGGAGGAGATCCCGGTGGCGGGGACGCGGGCGTCAGATGGCGCCCACACCGCCGGAGAAGGGTCCGCCCGTGCGGTAGTAGGAGGAGATCTCCTCGCGGTACTGCTGGTCGGCGAGGTGCTTCTCGGAGTGGAACTCCGGCGCGTCCTTGACCTGCTCCTTGGAGAGTCCGAGGTAGAGCGTCTGCTCGACCAGGTCGACACGGACCACGGAGCTCGCGGGAATGAGCACCTCCTTGCCGAAGATCCACACACCGGTGTCCACGACCACGTAGGCGTCACCGGCCTCGTCGGAGTGCTTGTCCACCTTGCCGATGTGCCCGTCGCTCGCCTCGACCCGCCAGCCGGTGAGGTCGGTGCCCCCCAGGTGCCCGGACGACGTGCTGTAACTCCACTGACGGTCGGTCATGTCCTCAGCTCCTCTGCCTCGTAGAGCCGTGCTCCCGCTCCTGCTGCCGCCGGAACTCGGAGTTCCCGGCCGCTACGCCGAACGGTCGTCGCACGGGAGGGCGGGCTCGACCACCCTCGACCGTCCGCCTGCCCACAGGAACCAGCTCCACACCCCGGCCCCCCGGACCGCCACCGACCCCGGCCGGGACACGGGATGCGCCCGACGAGCCCACGGGCGCGGACGAGCCCACGGGCGCGGACGACTCCACGGGCGCGGACGACTCCACGGGCGCGGAGAAGGTCACCGGCGCGGAGAAGGTCACCGGCGCGGACGGGCCCGGGGCCGCTCGATGGGGTCCGCCCCGCTCATCCGCCCGACAGGACGTCACGCAGAGCAAGGGGACGGCGGCCGGTCAGCCGGGTGTAGTCGTCGCCGACGCGATCCCACCGCTGCTCGCGCACCGAGGCGAACATGGACGAGAAGGCGTAGAGCCACCAGGGATCCATGCCGGTCGCCGCCGTCTCGGCACCGTACGTGTCAGCGGGGATGTCCACGTAGGCGACAGGTGTCCGCCACGTCTCCGCCGCGACCGACGCGATACCCGCCAGGTCCACCGAATCGGGTCCCGTGATGTCGTGGTGACGTCCGGTCGGCTCGCCGACCGCGAGCGCGGCGAGCGCGCGGGCCACGTCGTCGCGCGCCACCAGGGAGATCCGGCCGTCCGCAGCCGGAAGCCGCAGCAGCCCGGTCGCGCGGGCCTCGGTGAGCCAGCCTCGGAAGAACTCGATGTACAGCGAAGCCCTGGCGAACGAGCACGGGATGCCGGAGGCCAGGAGCAGCTCCTCGGTCAGCCCGTTGACCACGGCGTAGCAGAACGGGGACGCCGTGTCGGCGTCGACGCTGCTCAGCGCGGCGACATGGCCGACACGCTCGGCTGCCGCAGCGGCGACGACGTTGCGGTGGTGCAGCAGCATCCGCGCGTCGGGCCCGTCGCTGGAGACGAGGACCAGGGTGTCCACGCCCTTCAGCGCCGCTCGCAGAGCGGGCGGATCGGCGTAGTCGGCGACGGCGACCTCCACCCGTCGAGGCAGTGCCTCCGCGGGCAGCTCCCGCCTGGTCATCGCCACGACGTCCACGTCGTCCCGGCCCGCGAGCAACCGCACGACCCGCCCGCCCAGACGGCCGGCTGCCCCTGTCACCGCGATACGCATCGTTGGCCTCCGTCGCCCCGGCAGTGAACGAGCGTCACACTATCCGGCACTCGCGCCCTCGCTCCGTCCCGGCCGCCATGAGGACGGGGCGCTGCCACGGCCGCCTACTCCCGGACCGGTCGCGGCCCGCACCGGGGGATACCCCCCTGCCGGTTCTGGGGTTCGCCGGATCGCCACCCGCCGGGCGCGAAAATAGCGTTCGACCATGATGTCCACCCCGCGAAGGCACCTCGCCGTGGCCCTCGGCATCGCCGCGCTGCTCGCCGCCGAGATGGCCACCGCCGCCGCCCGTCCCGCCCCTCCCTCCCCGGTACGGCAGTTACGCCAGGACACCGAGGCGATCCACGCCCTCGGCGTCAGTGGTGTGCAGGCCCGCGTGACCACGCCCGACGGCCGGCAGTGGGTCGCCACCAGCGGCACCGCCGACCTGACCACCGGCGTCCCGGTCCGTCCCGACGGCTACTTCCGCATGGCCAGCACGTCCAAGACGCTCGTCGCCACCGTGGTCCTCCAGCTGGCGGCCGAGGGCGCCCTGTCCCTGGACGACACCGTCGACCACTGGCTGCCGGACGTGGTGCGCGGGAACGGCAACGACGGCAGGCGCATGACCCTCCGCCACCTGCTCCAGCACACCAGCGGCATCCACGACGACCTGCCCGGATACACCACGCCGCAGGAGTACTACCAGCAGCGCCACGACGTCCACGGATCCGGGCAGCTGGTCGCCCGCGCCATGGCCCACCCGCCGGACTTCCCGCCCGGCGAGGGCTGGGCGTACTCCAACACCGGCTACGTCCTGCTCGACATGATCATCAAGAAGGCCACCGGCCGCCCCGGCCACCAGGAGATCAGCGACCGCATCCTGCGCCCGCTCGGCCTCGACCGGACCCGGTGGATGGGCACCTCGCCCACCCTGCCCCGGCCCCACGCGCGGGCCTACCAGCTCTTCGGCCCCGGCTCCCGGGTGGACGTCACCGACCAGACACCGGTGGACCACGAGACCCTTTCGTGGGTCACGACCACACGGGACGAGAACGACTTCTTCCGCGCGCTGCTGTCGGGCCGCCTGCTGCCGAAGCGCCGGCTGGCCGAGATGAAACGGACCGTCCCCGTGAGCGCGGAGGTGCAACAGTTCTGGCCCGGCGGCCGATACGGGCTCGGCCTGGTCGAACGCCCCCTCAGCTGCGGAGGAACCTACTGGAGCCACGAAGGCGGGGACGGCGGCTACATCACCCTCAACGGCGTCACCGAGGACGGCCGGCGAAGCGCCGTGGTCTCCATGTCCGAGGCACGCGGCGACACCCTGGATCACATCCTGGCCCAGGAGCGCGCCGCCGGCGCCCTGATCGACCACGCGCTGTGCGCGGAGGTCCCCAACAAGCGGTGAGCGGAGCGGCCGTCGCGACCGACCGGCGGTGGCCGTGACCCCAGCACGGCGCTCACCTCCCCCGGCTGGGTGTCAGTCGTCGATGGCCTGGTAGAGCGTGGTCCAGAAGTCGTGGACGAGACGGGCCGAGTCCGGGGTGGACATCCCGACCTGGGTGAGCAGGATTCCGGTGAGCCGGTTCTCCGGGTCGGCGTAGGCGGTGGTGCCGGTGCCGCCGTCCCAGCCGAACTGGCCGATGGGCGCGTGGTCGCCACGATGGGTGCGCACGGCCATCCCGAAGCCCCAGCCGCCCTGCTGTGCCTGGCCGACCGCGAGGTGGGCGATGCTCCGGTACATGGCTGTGCGGGCACTCCGCTGCTCGGGCGTGAGGCGGTTGGTGGTCATCAGCTCGACGGCGGGCCGGGACAGGATCCGCTCGCTGCCGTGCACGCCCTGGTCGAGCAGCATCCGGAAGTAGGCGTGGTAGTCGTCGACGGTGGAGACCAGACCGCCGCCGGCGCCCTGGAACGCCGGAGGCCGGCTGGCCCGTCCGCCTTCCGCCTCGTCCCACACGAGGAACTCCCCGGTCCGCGGATCGGGGCCGTACAGGGGCGGCAGCCGGTCGATCTTGTCGGCGGGTACGTGGAAGGCGGTGTCCCTCATGCCCAGCGGGTCGAGGACGCGTTCGCGCAGGAACGTCTCCAGGGGCCGGCCCGTGACCCTGGCCACGAGCACGCCGAGCACTTCGTTGCTGAGGTCGTACTGCCACCGCTCTCCGGGCTGGTACGACAGCGGCAGCTCGCCGAGGCGGCGCATCCACTCGTCAGGGTCGGGTGCCGGGCCGGACGCCACGCTGTAGTCGAGCCGCTCGAAGGTCGCGGCCCTGATCGGGGAGTCCAGCAGAGCGAAATCCACTCCGAGCCCGAACGTGGAGGTCAGCAGATCCCGTACGGTGATCGGCCGCCGCGCCGGCACGGTCTCCTCCAGCGGGCCGTCGGGCCGCCTCAGTACCTGGCGTCCGGCGAGTTCGGGCAGCCACGGGTCCACCGGCTCGTCGAGGCGCAGCCTGCACTCGTCGAGGAGGACCATGGCGGCGGCCGTCGTGACCGGCTTGGACGCGGAGGCCATCCGGAAGATCGTGTCGCGACGCATCGGCGCGCCCCCGTCATGACGCATCGTCCCGATGGCTTCGACGTGCGTCCGTCCACCGCGGCTGACCAGGGCGACCAGCCCGGGAATCCTCTTGGACTCGACGTGACGTGCCAGCACGTCGCGCAGCCTGCGCAGCCCCGCCTCCGAGAAGCCGCTGTTGCTGTCACTCATCATGAATCTCCTTGTCCACCGGCCCCCTTCGAGGTGGCCGTGCGAGGAGCGTGCACCTTGACCCAAGGTCAAGGTCAACCTTGACCGCGACCACGGGCCGACCGGCACCGATCCCCCTGCTTCCCCGGCCCGGAGGCGGAGCCGGCGAGCAGGAGTGGAGGCGGAGCCGGCGAGCAGGAGTGGACGCGGACGCGCGCTACCCTCGCCCCTGTGATCACCCGCGACCCGCACCTCGAAGCGAGTGCCAAGACCGTCGGCGCCCACGGCTCGACCCCGCGCAAGGACCTCCGAGCCGCCACCGACGCGGTGCGCGAGACCGCGACCGCCGCTGTTCCGGGGCTGTGCTGAGCCGATGGCGAACGGGCTCACGATCGGTCAGGCAGCGGCGTTCGTCGGCGTCACGATCAAGACCGTGCGGCACTACCACCGGCTCGGTCTGGTCGCCGAACCGGAACGCGACGGTTCCGGCTACCGGCGCTACGGCTCGGCCGACCTCCTCCGGCTGGTCCAGGCCCGGACCCTCGCCGCGGCCGGTGTGCCGCTGGCCGAGGTCGGTGACCTGCTCGACGCCGACCCGGAGCGGTTCGCCGCCTCCCTGGACGACGTCCATCGCCGGCTCACCGCACAGGTCGAGGACCTGATCGCGCGACGCGACACACTGCACCGGCTCGCCCAAGGCGACCGGGCCCTGCTCCCCGACCGAGCCTGCGCGGTCCTGGACCGACTCGCCGGCCTCGGCTTCGGCCCCGACTACGTGGCCACGCAACGCGAGGCCCTGGTTCTGGCCCGGGCACTGGTCCCGGAGATCTTCGACACCTTCCTGACCAGGCTCGAACACAGTCTCGACGACCCCGAGTTCGTCGAACTGACCAAGCGCGGCCTGGACGCGGCGTCCTGGAACCCCGACGACCCGCGGATCGAGGAACTGGCATCCGCGCTGGCCGACAGACTACTGGCCGACCGCACGCTGCTGGAGACGCCGACCCCGTCTCAGAACCGTCCCGACGCATCCGCCCGGTACGGGCTGGTCAACCACCACGGGGAAGGCCAGGCACCCTCCATCGCCCGGCTCAACACACTGATCGAGACGAACCTGCGCGCCGCCGGCATCGACATCCCACACCAGTGAGGGAGACGCCGGTGGCGAGGCTGTCGGGGTGGTCGTCACGCTCGGGGCGGGGACGGCCGGCCGGACGGCACGGCTGCGGTGGTGCCGCCCGGCAGGGCGAGACGGCCGCGGATGCCGGAGGCGGAGCCGAGCGCCGGGCAGGGCAGTTCGCCTGCGACGAAAACGCCTGCCCGGTGACGACGTGCGAAGGACATCCCGGGCAGGCGTTACGACCATCATGCGCTCCCGGCGGCCACCGCGCCCGCGCTGGACACCCGCGGTGCGCCCGGACCTGTTCGTCCACGACCACCCGAAGGCGTCTCTTCGGGCAGGGAACGACCACGCCGAGAGAAGCCGGGCCGCCGGGCCGTCACCTCCGGAACCACCGTCACCCCCGTCGCCTCGTCAGCAGCGGCGTCGTCACCGAGGCCGGACAGACCCCATAAGGCCCCTTGGGACAAGGCCCCTTGAGCCCCCGCGCACTCCACCCGACCGGCCGGCGGCGAAGGATCAGGGCTTGTTGGCCAGGGCTCCGAGGTACTGGTTCACCTGTTCCAGCCGTGTGTCCACACTGCCCATCCTCTCGGCCACGGTCCGCAGCTCCTCACAGACGGCCAGGAGCGCGAGCGCCACCGCCCTCGCCGCGGGGTCGGACACTTCCTCCGCGGCCGAGCGGGCCGCCGCGCTCGCCGCCGAAACGGGTCGGGGTTCCTGTGCCATGGCTGCGCCCTCCTGCCCGGCCGACCGTCGGCCGTTCCTCTCCGTCTGCCCCGTGAACCGCCGTCCGGTCAGCGCCGTACGCCGAGAACAAGAACTCGCCGGCCCCGCGGGACGCACGGCCCGCGATCGCCCTGGTGCGGCCACCCCGGGCCCTACAGTTCCGGACAGAGCGTCGCCCCGACCGACCGACCGCGGGTGCGCTGCGCGACCTCGCGCGGGCGTCACGTCGCTGACGCCCCCTGTGAGACAGGTCACCGGAACCGGGCACCCGCGGCGGACAAGGCACTTCGTGGACTACACATCGCACGCCCGGATACGCGCGGGAGACCCCGAGGCGTTCAGGGAACTCTTCCGTGACCATGCCCCCCTGGTCCATCGGCACGCCGTCCGCGTGAGCGGTGACCGGGACCTCGCCGAGGACGTCGTCTCGCTGACCTTTCTGGAGGCCTGGCGGCTGCGGGACCGCCTCCTCGACCACGAGGCCGGCCCGCGCCCGTGGCTCATGGGCATCGCCGTCAACGTCCTGCGCAACACCCGTCGTGCCGCACGCCGCCACCAGGCGGCCCTCGGACGCCTGCCCGCCCGCGACACCGTCCCGGACTTCGCCGACGCACTCGTCGGACGCCTGGCCGACGCCGACCAGCTCGCCGCCGCCCAGCGGGCACTGAGGAAACTGCGCCGCACCGAACGCGAGGTGTTCACCCTGTGCGTCTGGTCCGGACTGGGCTACGCCGAGGCCGCCGCCGCGCTCGGCGTCCCCGTCGGCACCGTGCGCTCACGCCTCTCACGCGCCCGCACACGGCTGCGCAAACTCGCCGGACAGGAACTGACGAAGAACCGGGAACCGCTTCCGCGGCCCGGACAAGTACAGGACGGCCGCACCCGCGCGGCCCGGTCGTACGAGTCGCACGAGGAGACGTACGGATGACCCGCAAGTTCTGGAAGCGCACCGAGCCCCTGGACCACGCGGAGCTCGCCCGGCTGCTGCCGGCCCCGTCGGACCCCCGGATGCCGCTCGACCGTCAGCTGCTGCTCGAGGAGTACCTGTTGAACGAGATCCGCACCGCGGCCCCCGCCCCCGCTCCGGCCCCCGCACCCACGGCCGCCGCCACGCCCGCGAAGCGGCCGCTCCGGCGCGCCCTGCTGATCGGCGTCCCGGTCACCGCCGCCGCGCTCGCCGCCGTCGTCGCCGTCGACGTACTGGCCGGCGACGTCGGCGCACCGCGCCTGGGGCCGGCTTCCGTGGAGGCGCCCGTCGTGCCGGTCGAGGAGGGCAGCACCCTCCAGCTCGTCTCGACCGTCCAGCAGATCGCCGCCGCCGCGAGCACGCAGCGGACTCCGGAGCCGAAGCCCGGCCAGTACATCTACATCAAGAGCAAGGTCTCCTACCTCTCCCAGTCGCTCAACGCCGACAACGACGAGTCCACGACGTGGGTGCAGCCGCTGCACCAGCGCGAGATCTGGAAGTCCCCCGACGCGCTCAGCGGCTGGCTCGACGAGCCCGGCTACGTGCCCGAGGGCGGCATCGGGCTGGGCAACGACAACCCCCACTCCAGGCCCGTGAACGGCAAGGACATCCAGGGCGAGGCCCTCAGCCTGTCGTACGACTGGCTCAAGGCCCGGCCGACGGACCCGGAAGCGCTGCTGAAGGGGATCTACACGACCGTCAGTGGCCCACGGGACCGTGACCAGCAGGCGTTCGAGACGATCAAGGCGATCGTCAACGAGCAGCTCGTGCCGGCCCCGAACGCCGCCGCGCTCTACCGGGCCGCCGCGAAGATCCCCGGAGTGGTCGTCGTCCGGAACTCCCAGGACGCCGCCGGCCGCACCGGCCTCGCCCTGGCCCGCCTGGACCAGAAGACCGGCGAGCGCATCGAGCTCGTCTTCGACCGCGAGAGCTTCGCCTACCTGGGCAGCCGCGGCATCCAGGTCAAAGCGGCCTACGGCATCAAGCCCGGCACGGTCACCGAGCGCACCGCCGTCCTTCAGCGGGCCGTCGTCGACACGCTGAAGGAACGGCCCGCTCCTGGCCGGACCGCCTGACCGAAGCCCGCGAACGGCACTCAGAAGATCAGGTCGTACGTGTTCCACCCGCCGCCGACAAGGGTGCGGGTGGAACCGGGGACGACGACGTCGCCACGCGAGGGCACGGGCCTGCCCACCCCCGGGTAGAGCCAGAGCCTTCCGGCGCGGTCGCGGGCGACGACGTCGGGATGCTCGTCACGACCGAGCCGGGTTCCACCGGCGACGGCGCTGTAGACGTTCCAGCCGCCCCCGACACGGAGCCTCGGCCGGAAGGGTTCTCCGGGAACGGACCCGAAGTAGTCGTACTTCCACAGCACGCCGTCCTTGTCACGGCCCAGAACGCCGTCGTAGGTGCCCGCCATGGTCAGGGCGGTGTACGTGTTCCAGCCGCCGCCCACCCGCTCCCGCGGTCCGAACGGAGCCCGGAGACCGGCCTGGTAGCGCCACAGCGCGCCGTCCCTGTCGCGGGCGACGAGGCCGCCGTCGCCGGTGCCGACGAGGGCCGTGTAGACGCTCCAGCCACCGCCGACCCGCTGTCGCGGCGCGAAGGGCGCCGAGGGATCTCCGGTGCCCTCGTAGTACCAGAGGACGCCCGCCCTGTCCCGGGCCACGAGGCCGCCCCGGCCGTCCGCCGTCGCGGGGACGACCGGGGTGACGACGGTGTAGGCGTTCCAGCCGCCACCGACGCGCTTGCGTACGGCGAAGGGCCTGGTGACGTCGCCCGTGCCCTCGTACCGCCAGAGCACGCCGGCCGCGTCCCGGGCGTGGACGGCGCCACGCTCGTGCGGCGGGGGCGTCCCGGGGACGAAGCGGAGTCCGACCGTTCCCCGGGCGACGACCGCGCCGGTGGTGTCCTTCAACGCGACCAGGGCCTCGGTGCCGACCAGCGCGACCGCGCTCCTGTCGGCGTCCACCGTGACGCTGTACGCCAGTGTGCGGGCGGCGGGCACCGCCGGAAGGTCGAGAGACGGGGGATCGGCCTCGTCGAAGTCGTGCAGGAACGGCATGTTCCACCGGCACGCGCCGTACGCGACACCATTGACCGAGCAGGTGGAGCGCACCACGTTCTCGCTCACCGGCGAGTTGCCCGCGACCGCGTGGAGCGTGGTCGGCAGGTGTACGGCCCCGGTCACGGGCCCTCGCACTCCGGCGGGCAGCGAGGCGGTGAACCGCAGCGTCACCGCCCCTTCCTCACCGGCCGCGACGGTCACCGGACCGCCGTTCTGAACGACCGTCCCGGCCCCCGCCGCCGTGAGGGCGGCAGGCACCGCCGGCGCGGCGAAGGCGGCCGTCCCCCCGAGCGTCGCCGACGCCAGCGCCGCGATCAACGTCGTCGCCACCACGGCCGTACGCGCACGTGCCACGGAATCCTCCTCCGCCCCCGGGGACGGGAGCACCTGGTGCTGACGGAGGCGCAGACCCGCCTTCCGTGCACCCGTTCGACCCCGTGACGTTGCGAAAGGTTGTACGCGCACGGACCGGCGCGTCCGAAAGGTGCCAGGAGCGCGCACGACGCGCCGGTCGCAGACGTCACCGTTCGGACCACTGCGCGGCGCGCCGAGCGTCTCAGGCGACGGCCATGGCCGGGAGCGGGCGCCAGCCGACGGGAACGTCGCGCATGACCAGGGCACAGTCCAGGGTCGCGCTCCCGGGAGGGAAACGCTCCGAGTTGTCGAAGAAGGACGACGCGGCGGAGTGAACCCGGACGGCTTCCACGTGCCAGGCGTCGGTGTGCAGTTCCATGCCGTCCAGGTGGCGGCCGGAGCTGGTGGCCGAGTAACCCCGCGCCCCGTCCTGGAAGAAGCGGGAGGCCTCGGCGAGATCGGTGAAGAGCTCGCTGCCCCGCAGGGCGTCGGACGGCGCGACGGTGACGTCCACCCGGGTGTCGCCGTCCCACGTGGCGAAGGCGACCCGCACCTGGTCGGGCGTCTCGTGCACCTCGAAACCGGCCCGGCCGTGTTCACCGGGGAAGACGCGGCCTCCGGCCCAGGCGTTGAGCCGCGAGGCGGTGTCGCGGCGCGTGATGTAGACGCCGGTCTCGACGCCGTCCGGTCCGTCCCATTCGACGGCGATCCGATGCGCCGCGTTCTCGCTCCGCAGCCCGAGCGCCCTGGGAGCCCAGACCGGCCGGACACCTCCCAGCCGCAGCAGGCAGATGCCCGCGACCGCGTGGCCGTTCACCAGCTGCGGGCGCAGCGGCTGGGGAAGCAGGCGTGCCGCGACATCCGGGGCGACCCGGTAGTTCACCAACAACCGTCGCTCGACGACGCTGGACAGGCGTGGTTGCCTCATGATCCCTCGCTCTGTGCACCGGGGCGCCACTTGGTGTGGCGCAGGACGATCTGCTCGGGGCAGACGGCACTGAGAAACCGGCCGATGCAGGTCGCGAGGCGGTCCTCGGCCAGCGTGTAGAGGATGCGGTTGCCGTCCCGGCGCTCGGTGACCAGTCCCGCCCCCTTGAGCACGCCGAGATGCCGTGAGATGGACGGCGCGCTGATGGCGAACCTGCTCGCGATCTCACCCGCCGCGAGCTCGCCACCCCTGAGGTCCTCAAGGATCTGGCGCCTCGTCGGATCAGCGAGCGCACGGAACGCCCCTGCCTCGTCCTGGGCTTCTGTCATATTGCATATTTAGCACATGAGCTAAAGACCTAACAACGAACGCGACAGCCCGACCCAAGGGACCCGCGGCGTGCACGAAGACGGACGGTCGGTCAGTGACTCCAGCTGTAGAGGCCGCCACCCGTACGCACCGCGAACACCGCGAGCCGCGCGACTCCCTGCAGAACCGCCAGAGGATCGTCGTCGGTCATCTCGTCCCCGTCCTCACACCACAGCCGATGGCCCCAGCGGCCGGCGAGCTCATCGAGCTCGGCGGAACTCGCACGTGCCGGCGCCCGGGTCAACCGCCTCGGCCTCGAAGCCCCTACCCGGCCCCCGCACCGCGTCGCAGCGGCGGCCTCGTCGTCAGGGGCGAGAAAGCCGTGGAGCGAGCAGGAATCCTGGTGGTCGCTCGGCGGGTCCGTACGGGATGCTGGCCGAGTGATCGAGCGAGCTGCCGCAGTTCAGATCGTCGAGGAAGAGCTGGAACGCGACTACCAGCGGGGGCTGTCCGCTGGCCTCTCCCCGATGCGCATGGCTGTCTCGCACGTGGAGCACCACGACCTGGCGTGGATCGTTTCCTGGACATCTGAGGAGTACCTGCGCACTCGAAATCCTGACTTCATGCTGGCCGGGAATGGGCCGTACCTTGTCGACCGCGTCGACGGAAGCCTGCATCAGATCGGTGTGGTCTCCGCGGTGACCGATGCGTGGGAGGCGGACTACAGAGCCCGTATTCGAGGGCAGGTCACGCGGACCGCAGTGGACGATCTGCACGATGAGGTCCGGACGGTGGCAAACACGCGCGGGAGGGTTCATGCCATGCACACCCTGCGCCGACGGGTGCGAGCGCTCTCCCATGCTCAGATCACCGAGTACGTGACCGCATTGCAGCACGGCGATGCTCCGGCACACCTCGCGGAGGTCGCCTTCGAAGAACTGGTACCGCCCACCGACTCGCTCTTGTCCGTAGTGACCATCCGCGAGTCGAACACCATCGAGCACCCTGACCTCAGCAGTAGCTGACAGCTCACGGAACGAGCTACCAGGACAGCGTCGAGCCAGTCCGGCAGGGTGGTCGCCCCTGCGCTCGGTGACCACGGCAGCGAAGGACCGGACAGGCCCGGCGAGCCCGAGGTCGGTGAGGGCCCGCGGGCGAACTACTGCCCGACCGTCATAGCCCAGCGCACGGACCCCGGGGCTTCGACCTGGACATGGGCGGAAGAGCGGTCGTACTCGAGGTCGATTTGGTTGTAGATGGTGCTGACCACGCTGTCCACGCATTCCAGTGGGAAAGCCGGCCCAGAAGGTTCGAAGGCGACCTTGACGATTCCCTTCCCCTGGCAAGAGACCATGATCCCCAGAGACCCTTCGCGTACGCCTCCCGCGAGTGGCACCGCCATACTTCCCTTGATGTTCGCCACGGCAGCGATAGCGCTGGCATCGGGGATCTTGGGAGCTACTTCAACCGACCCCCTGGATGTCTCGTCAGGAGTTCTGGTTGCGGCGGGGGAGGGTGATTCAGACGGCTTCGAGGGCATCGGCTCGTTCGCCCTCTCGGGAGCACAGCCGCTGAAAACGAGGACCGCGGAAACAGCGGCCCCGGCCATCAAGAGAGGTGCGACGCGACGGCTCCCGCAAACGCTGCTCACCGCTCCCATACGTACCACCCCGCATACCAGGGCGTGAGCGCGTGCACCGTGCTTCTCGCCGACGTCCGGCAGTTGCTGTAAGCCTTGAGCTCCCCGGCGCGCATCAGCTTGACCTCGCCGCCGACCTCCGCCTCTTCCACAGGCATCGCGATGGATATGACGGGCGTAGCCAGCAACTTCCTGACGTTGGTGCGCAAATGAACTCCCCCCGAAGTCATCGCCTGGTCAGGGCGATCGAGAGGACCCTATCGCGACAGGTTTTCCATCTGAGGAAAAGAGAGATCCCCTGAGAGAGATTTGAGGTCTGTGCGCGAAAGGAGAGCGGCAGTCAGGTACACATGGGGACAACTCGCCACATTGAGGCTGCAGGGCTCTGAAGAGCCTGTCACGTCAAGCTTCGGGAGGGTCTGAAACGAGGGAGGTTTCGTTTCGGGCTTCCTGAGCCCCCTCCGGTCAGGAGGGCGACCCGGACAGCCCGTTCCCATCTGCGTACGCGGGGGAGTACTTCCTACTCGGGTGCGACTGAGTATCCGCGCTCTGATGCGGGGCGGGGGAGTGCCGGGAGGCTGGGGTCATGAACAACGAACCCCGCAATCCCGTGTCCCTGCCGATGACGACCGTGCTCGCTGGCGTGGCGGCGGCGGTCTGGGCGGCCTGGCTGGGATGGGACCAGCACCGCGACGTGCACCCCGACGGCTCCTCGACCGGCCCGTACGAGGCGTGGCAGGTGATCGGCCTGGGGCTGTGCCTGCTGATACCGGTGTGCTGGTCGGCGTTCCGGGGGCACGTCGTGCCCGCAGCGCTGGGTACCTCGGGCGGCCTGACCCTGGCCGCCGCCTACGACTGGTCGGACGACGCGAGCGGCCTCTTCATGATCGGAGTGGTGATGGTCATGATCGGGAGCGCGGCCGCGACCACTCTCACCGCGTTCCTGACCTCCGCCCTCCACAAGGGCCTGGCCGGGCCCGCCCACCCCGGACACTGACCCCCAGCCGTTGTCCGCCGAGGCCACACACCGGCGCCGGCGTCTGAGCTTCCCTTACTCTTCGGCATCCGGCGAAGGCGGTTCGTCATCGGCGGCGACGGTCACTTGGGCGGTCCATGACCAGGGCTCCCGGGCCGGATCCCAGCTCACCTCGACGTCGGTGCCGTGGAAGTCGCGCGCGAGTTCCGTCACCATCAACGCCGCCGCAGCCCGTGCGCCTTGCGGGTCGGTGTTGATCGGCACGTCCAGCCGCCCACAGACCATTCCGCCTTCGGTGAGGACGCTGGTGCGCCAGCCCTCCGGCGTCGCCAACAGAACGATCCCCTTCGGAACGCCCCAGGCGGGCCGCTTCTTCTCCTTCTTGCGTCTCACCATGCCGCCATCCAACATCGTCGAGTTCATGGTGATGAGACTGCGTTGAGGATCAACCGCCGCAGCTCCGGTCGGTGCCTGCCTTGCACGGCAAGACGAAATCCGTCAGGACAGCTCGGCGATGAGCCCGAAGCCCTCCGGGAACTCCTCCAGGAACTCACGGCGACCGGGGTGGGTCTCGACAGCTGCCATCTCCCCGAGCAGGGCGATCAGCTCCTGCCGCTGATCACACGACAGCGTGCTGACCACGTGCGCGACGCCCTCCATCACCTTGACCGCGTCGTCCTGATCCATCTGCTCGTCTTCGCTGCCGTCGATGAACCACAGGACATCGACCAAAGCCTCGGCCAAGGCACGAGTCAGGGACGGATACGAAGACGTCACAACGGTCTCCCAGCAGATCAACAGCAGAATCCGGCCTCCACAGAAAGCGGACCGGAGCCGGTTCTGGTTCTGGTTCTGGTCCAACTCTTGTGGAGCAGTGACTCACAGTGCTGTTGGACGGCTCTGCGATGGTGATGTGCAACTGCGGCCAACCACGTGTCGGTGGGACAGTCGACAATGCTGTTCATGGCAGCTCGCAGTCCGGTGCTCCGGATCATCACCTCGGCGGCGCGGGAGTCCCTGAAGCCGCTTGGCCTGGCCCAGCGCGGGCGGTCGCGGATGTGGATTGATGATCACGGATGGTGGCTCGGGGTTGTGGAGTTCACCCCGCCGCGGATTGCCGGCAGTGGTCTGTACGTCGGTGCGATGTGGCTGTGGCACGACGTGGACCACCTGGCGTTCCATGTCGACGCAGTCCGGATCGGATCCGAGCTGTTTCGGACCGAGGAGCAGTTCACGCCGCTGGCACTCGACCTCGGTCGGCAGGCGGCTGCGAACGTGACCGCCCTGAGGGAGAAGTTCGCGGCACTGCCAGACGTCACCCGGTACCTGACGTCCAGGCCGGTGCGAGGGGGATTTCTCTGGGACAGCTTCGACTCTGGGATCGCGGCCGCTCTGGCCAGGGACCCGGACGCGGCCCGCGATCACTTCGAGCAAGTCCTTCGAGAGGACGCGCTGGCCCCGTGGATGGTCGAAGCCCAGGAGAAGACGCGTGAGCTTCACGAGATCGCGGCAGATCACGACGCTGTGACCGCCTGGGTCATGCGGGCCGTCGACTCATGCCGGAGCAAGCTGGGGCTGGATCCCGCGCCGCTCGCGATCAGCTGAACGACCCCACTCGTCGACCTGCAGAACGGTGGTCAGCAAGAAGCACTCGCTTCGGCCTCCTACGAAAACGAGTGTTGAGGGCAGGCCGGAGGACAGCGGTTCGGGGGCGAGTGTCGCCGCCGAGAAGCGGCACGTTCAGCGGCATGCGGCGAGGCCACCGGCCCCGCGCCCGTGCGTCTAGACGCCCGACAACTGCCTGCTCGCCGCCGGGCCACAGCACCCGGATCGGCACCGACTCGAACCACACGACGTCGTCACGGACCCAGCGTAGAAGCCAGACGCGCACGACTCCCGCGCAACAAAGGGCCGCGACCCCCAAACAACTAAGACATCGTTTCCTTTGGTGCTATTGGGTTACCGCCGGGCGGGGCAGGACCGCAGGGCCCCGGCCGGGATCACATGGCATAGGTAGCGGTCAAGGGCCGCACTCCGCGCTGGAGTGCGGCCCTTGGGGCAGGTTGTTACGAGGACCAGCCGCCATACGGCACGGTGATGAGTTCCATGATGTGGCCCGCCGGGTCCATGAAGTACACGCCGCGGCCGCCGTCGTTGTGGTTGATCGCGCCGGGCTGCTTCCGGTGGGGGTCAGCGTAGTGCTCGATGCCGCGCTGTCCGATCTGCGCGTACGCCGCGTCGAACTGCTCCTCGGAGATCAGGAAGGCGTAGTGCTGCGGGGTGATGCTGTCCGCGGGGATGGTGGCGAAGTCCAGCGTGACGCCATTGCTCAGGTCAACCGCGATGAAGGGACCCCACTCGGCGGTGATCTCGAGGTTGAGCAGGTTCGCGAAGAATTCTGCGGACTCCCGGTTGTCCCGGGCGTGGACGATCGTGTGGTTCAACTCGACTGACAAGGAATGCCTCCGAAGGCATGTCCCGACACCTCCATGTCTCACCCAGTCGGTGACCGACACGCGATGTCGTCGTGGATGCTAGTCGCTGTCGACCAAGGCGTCTTCATCGGGTCAGTCGTCCGTAGTTGATGAGGCCAGCGGCGACGGCTGCGAAGGCGAGGAAGGCTCGGGCTTGCGCTCGTAGCGGCGGTGGAGCCGACGACAGCCGGCAAGCCAGGACATGGTCCGCCCGAGCACCCATCGGTGACGTCCCGGTCGCTGCGATCACTCGATCCCTCGACGGGCGATCCGAGGTGCCCAGAGTCCGGGCCACTCGGTCGCTCGGGGCTCGGTTGACGCCGCGGGCGGGGCGGGTGCAGCACCGGGGGAGCTACTGGGCTCTTCGTAGTGCAGGAAGCCCGAGCAGTGCGCCTGGTTCGCCGCCGTATACGCGCCCACCGCACGCCACCACCTGTGCACCGACAGGTGGACGTCGCCACGGCGCACTGGGTGGGGCACTTGACGGTGATCAGGAGCGGGACGGCCCGGGGTCGCTGTCGCCGAACACGAGCGCGGCTGGCCAGCTCTCGCCACCCGCAGTTGCCCCGGGAGTCGCGCGGCAGGTGTGAACCCCTGATGCCCACGGACGGGCGTATCCGCTGGCTTCGTTCACGAGAACGGGTTCTGGCACAACTTCTGTGGAGCTGCGCGGACCGGGCTTGCTTCTTTCTCAGGGCCGACCGCTGACCTGTAGGTTCCCGGTGTGCTCCGGCCTCGGGAACCAAGGGCTCAGCTCGGCACCACAGAAGTTGTGCCAGAACCAAGTGGGGTTCTGGTCCAACTTCTCTGGTGTGCCTACTCCCTGTGCCCGTGGGCCTTGCTGGTAGCTCCCGCGAGATGTGACCGAGCACCGCACCTGGCCCCGGTGGACAACTTCGATGAACAAACGGGGCCGAGGTTGGGCGCTCAAGGCGAGGAGGCCCAGGGGTCGTCCGACGGTTCGGGCTCTTCGGGGTGGAGCATGCAGCGAATACAGCGCCGGAGCCCCGGTTCACCGGATCCGGCGGCGGCGTTCATCCACGGCAAGGCGTCCATGGCATGCACGCGTTCATCTGTGGCGAAAGTGTTGATGGTCTGGTTGAGGTCCTCGGGGGCGGGTTCGTCCGTGAGGCAGAGCCAGCCGATTGCCGCGGCCAGGCGGACTTCGGGCGCCTCTGTCCAGTCTTGCCACCGCTCACGGAGCCACCAGACGGCCGGCGGATGTGCGCGGGCCCGGCTGGTCTCCGCGGCGGCAAGGAGCAGGGCGGCACGGACTATGACGTCATGCTCCGTGGCGAACCTGGCAACGAGGTCGCTTCGGACCGTGTGGTCGGGGTCGGCGGCGGTGGCCAGAGCGTAGGCGGCGTCGATGCGGATGGTGGGGTCGGAGTCGTTGAGAAGGGGCAGGAGCACGGGTGCTCCGGCGGCGATCGCGGCGCGGGCGGCGGCTACCGACCAGCCTGCCGGGTAGCCGGTCACCTCTACGCCGTAGTCGTCGTAGTCGTCGGGGGCGTGACGTCGAGGATCGGTGCGGTGGAGCAGGAGTTCGTCGCGGGAGGCGACGCCGAAGTGCTGGGCGCGGGCCGGGCTGGAGAGTACGCCGAGGGCGGCGGCACGGTGTGGGTGGTGGGCATCGGTGGCGATGGGGATCAGGAACGGTACGGTGAGAGCGACGGCGGCCCGGCTGTCGTTGGCACACAGGCGCCCCAGCACGCCTGTCGCGTGGCTTGCGGGGTCCTCGCCGGTGTGCAGCAGGTGAACGGCCTTCCGGGCATCGTGCCCGTGAGGGAAGTTCCCCCACGGAACGGCGTCGAGAAGCAACCCGCTGTGGGCCCCGGACTGGGTGCTGGCCACCACCGCCCGCGTATCGAACGCGCCTCCCGCGAACGAGGCCAGATCCGCTCCGTCCACCAGCGCCCGGCACATCTCGAATGCCGGATCGGTCCGCCAATCCCTCACACCACACCCCCGCCATCGAATTGCCCAGAGATTCGATCATGCCCTGCCCGTCCGTCCCCGCCGGTCGGCCGCGGTCGGGCAAACCGGAATGCTCAGGAGCCACGTATCGCGCTCAGTCACACGAGATCGTCTGGAACTGCCGGTGCCGACCGCGTTTGGACTGACGGTTCTGGGCTGTGCGCGAGGTACTGCTCCGGCTGGTCTGGGACGACGGTCTTCCCAGCTCGATGGCTGCAAGCATGTCGCGCGCGCAGCGGATGCTGATCATCAGCCCGCCGGGACGGAACACGTGCTGTCCCGACCGGTCGGACTCCGAGATCGCAGAAGGAACGCGGAGCGAGTCCAACGCGGTGTCGGCCGCGTGCCGAGTCATACCGATCCGCAACGGGCCAACGCCGTTTGGTGGGGCGAGGTCGAAGTCCATGCGGGCATGATCCCAATCAGGTCTGTCAGCGAGTGACGAAGGGACCATCCAGTCCCGGCAGGTTACAGAGTGTGAGGGCTCAACAGAAGTTGGACCAGAACCCGAAGTGGTGAACGTCTGCTGTCCGTTCTCGGGTTCTGGCTCAAGTTCTGTGACGGAGTGCCGCTCCCCGCCCGTTCGGTAGATGGTCGGCCTGTGAGTTCCCTTGCCTCGTTCAACGAGCCGCAGGCCCCGAGCCGGCGCCGTCACCGACTGGTGCGGTGGTGCATGAGTGCGGCCGACTCGGAACTGCTGGGGGAACCGTGGCGTCCGACTCGGTGTGAAGGAAGAGATCAAGGGCCTCGCCGGTTGCCTCGTAGCCGGTCTGGGCGCCGCAACGACGCTGATGGCCTGGGCACCGCTGGCCCGGGTCAACATAGAAGGTGGCTTCACCGGAATCCACCGGGACCTCAGTGTGCTCTACGTCGACCTGCCACTCATCACCGCAGGGGGCGCTCTGGTGCCGCTCACGTTCTGGATACTCACCATGCGCCGGTTCCGTCGTCCCTGGCTCGCGGCCCTGGTCGCCGCTGCAGCGACCGCCCTGGGAATCTGGGGCCTGACCAGTTCGTGGGTTCCCTACCAAGCGCCCGAGTTCGGCTACGAGAGAGCCCTTCAAGGCCTCATGGTCGATTCTCCGCTCACCTGATAGATGTGACCCCCTGTCTGGTGCCCAGCACAAACAGGACGGTTCTGGTTGCCGCTGCACCTGAGGACCAAGGGCCCGTCCCGAGGCCGAAGGATCACCTCACCTCTATCGAGCCGATCTGCGGATCGGTGAAACGGCACCACAGAAGCTGAGCCAGAGCCCGTTCTCGTGGACAACAGAACAACCGGCTCAACCGCGTCGGCCATCTGTGGGCCTTCGCCTCCCTCAGCGGTTCATCTGGTGCGGGATTCCCACTACCGGCGCCGCCGGGCAGGAGGAGACTGGCACACGCAGGCTCTGCGGCACCTGCTCAACCGTATGCTCGGCCAGCTCCACCCCTGCCTCCACAGCCGCACTGCCTTCGTCGAGTCCATCGCGTTTCCGAGTGCTGCGCTTCCGGACCGGAAGCGACTGCTCTAGAGAAACTGAGTCGCTGCTGTTCGGAGCACAGACCAGACTGGCCCGGTGGATACGCGTCGCCCCTGCCCCTGCTGTGGTCATCTCGTCTTCGATGTTGAAGATGGGTGGCCCGGTTCCTATGCCATCTGCCCTGTCTGCTGCTGGGAAGATGACCCGGTGCAGTTCCGCTGGCCGTTCCGGCCGGGCGGCGCCAATCAATGGTCGCTGGCTGAGTCTCAGCAGAACTTCCGGGCCTATGGCGCCTGCGACCAACGGGGGCGGCGGTTCGTCCGGCCCCCGGCGGATGACCAACCCGTCGACCCGGGGTGGCGCCCGATCGACCCGGCCACCGACTTGTTCGAGGAGGTCGCCGGCGAGGATCGCCGTCCTTGGCCTGATGACGGTTCAGTCCTGTGCTGGTGGCTCCCTTCCTTCTGGGGAACTCCCGAGGAGCCGGCGCACGATCCGAACCGCGAGGTGGTGATCGACGTCGGCTCGGTGCGCAGCGAGCGTGATCTCCATGAGGTCCTCAAGCGAGAGCTCGGTTTCCCGTCGTTCTACGGCATGAACTGGGACGCATTCTGGGATGCGGTCACCGGCCTCGTCGAGATGCCCAAGCGACTGCGTTTCGTCCGCTGGACCGAGTTGGAACGCCGAGAACCACTGGTCGCGACCATGCTCCGGGACCAGCTGCAGAGATACGACGAGACGGCCCAGCAGTTCAGCGTCGCCTTTGAGCACTAGCGGAGATCAAGGGCCACTTGACTCGTTAGCTGCATGAGGTGTCTTTCTGCGGTCGCCCCCCGCGCCTGTGGGGGTGGACTTGCTGTGCCGGTGCGGGAGGCCGTCGATCCGTGGGCGTCTCCCGCGAGTGCGGATGCGAAGCGCTCCTGGGGCCCCCTGACCGAGGGCCTGAACATCCCCCGGGACCTCGATCTCGGTAAAACCGGGCCAAGGCCCTGGAACAGCTCGACGTCAAGCCAAGGGCGCGCGCCGCGATCGTCGGCGCCGTCAAGGACTCCCTTCCCGAGACACAAGCCGGCCTCCTCATCAGCTCCCGCCCATGGCCGGCCCCTGCTCGCCCACCGCATGAACCACATCCACGACCAGGGCGGCACCACCCTCCTCACCGCACACCTGACCCGCCTCACCACCGACACCACCTGGCAGGACGGCCCACCCTCCACCCCCACCACGCCCGCGTCCCGGAGCCGTGTCTCCCCGACCACCGCCCGCTCCCGCTCCACCACCACACCCACCACCACCCCGGGACAGCCAGCCCCGACACACACCGCCCTCCCCACCCACCGGCAACAGACCACACCGGCCAAGACCACGGCGCCCACACGCTGACGGCAGCCAACTCCCACCCGACAGGCCGAAACGCGGTGATTCCGGGTGTCGAAGGGGGCGCTGGCTCTGTTCACGAGTCCGGGTTCTGGCTCGTCTTCTGTTTCTGTGGACCTGTTGCGGAGCGTTACCGGTAATGGCCCCCGGTGGCACGCACCGGTGAGTGATCGTGCAGGCTGGACACATGGCCACTCGCGTCGAGAAGTACTTCGCCCATCTTGACCGGCTCTCCGGGGGCCGTGAGCCCCGGTTCTTCCCCGTCGAGTCGACCAAGCAGGGGCTGCGGGGCGTGACGGAGATCGTGTACGACAACCTGCCGGACGGGCTTCTCACGACGCTCACCTACGGCTTGTCGCTGGCAGAACATCCGGATTGGCAGCACGGCTCGCCGGAACTCTGCCTCAGCGTGAACTCGACCAACGTGATCTGGGCCCACGCGGTGGGCTTCCTCGCCGAGCAGCTCCGCGGGACCTGCCCCTTCAGTTACGGCAGCACCATCAACTTCGGTGAGCGCATCGTGCCCGAGTCAGAGATGACGGCATTCTGCGTGTTCGCGCCGCTGGCCCTCGGCAGAGACGACTACCTAGGCATCGACGTCGGCATTCCGGGCCACGAGGGCCACGACGTGATCAACATCCAAGGGATGTACCCCATCCACGAGGTCGAGCGGCAGTTCATCAACGAGCACGGGCTCGAAACTTTCTGGAAGGGAGACTGGGTGCCCACCGACGTGCTCCGGCGCCCCGCGATCTGATCCAGGGAAGGCAGCAGCCTTAGAGGACGTCTCAGTTGGTGGTTCGGCGGTAGCAGATGAGTGCTGTGGCGATGCCGACGAAGCCAAGAAAGTGATCTGCCAGACGTTCGTAACGGCGATGCAGGCGACGGAATCCGTTCATCCAGGCCGCGGTCCGCTCGACCACCCAACGGTGCCGGCCGAGTCGCTCCGATGACTTGATGCCCTTACGTGCGATACGAGGAGTGATGTTCCGATCTCGTAGCCATTTCCGCAGGTGAGGGTAGGCGTAGCCCTTGTCTCCGTGGAGCTTTGTCGGACGGCGTCGGCGTGGTCCACGGCGCGAGCGAATCGGCGGGATGCCCCGGACGAGGGGCTCGAGTCCTTGGCTGTCATGGGTGTTCGCCCCGGAGATGCCGACTGAGAGAGGCAGTCCGTTGCGGTCGGTGAGCAGGTGGATTTTCGATCCCATCTTGCCTCGATCGGTCGGATTCGGTCCCGTCAAAGCCCCCCTTAGAGAGCCCGGAGACTGACCGAGTCGATGGCGCATCGGGACCAGTCGAGGATGCCGTCGGAACCGAGCTCGTCGAGGATCACGCGCTGGGGCTTCGCCCAGACACGGGCTTCGGTCCACTGCGAAAACCGGCGGTGGACGGTCTGCCAAGACGCCCCGAAGACCGGCGGAAGCTGCCGCCACCTGCAGCCGGAGGTGGCGACAAACAGGATCGCAAGCCAGGACCCCACGGTCGTCAGCTCTGCGACGTCCGCCCCCTTGGGGACGGACCGGTGCCTCAGGCACCACTCGCAGGAAGAGTTCCCACAACTTGTCCAGCACCAGCCGCTGCACCATCTCCATGCCATCACAACGAGGGCCCCGGCTGACCGGGGCCATGAGATGTGGTCGATGCTGTCGGAAACGTTGCCCGACAGCATCTTCGAGGAACCATGACCGACTACCTGCAGGCCGTCTTCGACATGCTCGGCCCGGCGGAGAGCCGATATGCCGATCCTGCCGCGTGGCTTCGCCTGGAGCAGGAACTCGGCAGAGAGCTCCCCACGGACTACAAGGCGATCGTCGACGCCTACGCACCCGTCCAACTCAACGGCCACCTTTACCTCTCATCTCATCCGGCTTGCGCATGGCGGGAGCTGGGCAAGGAGATCCGGTCGACGTCGAAGGTCTGGGCGGAGAGCCTGTGGGAGTCCTACACCCTGGAGCCCGACGAGGATCCCCGCGTGATCTGCAACCGCCCACAGATCACCTTCGGCACCCCCGACGGGCTCATCCCACTCGCCAGCACGGACCAAGGAGCCGCCATCTTCCTTGCCCCAGAGGTCCACGGATTTCCCGACGGTGTGGTGGTGCTGGGGGAAGAAGGGGAATGGGCTGGCCACCCCATGACCTTCGCCGAGTGGCTGTACCGCTATCTGATCGGCGAGGAGATGGCCGGCTGGGACAGCGCGACCTCTTACCCCGGCCCCGTCCGGCTCGAGTACCTGCCCACAGAACCGGGAGAACGCACCCGCGAGGCGTGCGGGCCAGAGCGCGGCATGTGAGGTTCGCACCAAGTGAGACGACTTCTTAGGAGTATGCCTGTGAATGAGAAGCAACCACCAGTACTCGTGGCTGAGGAAGCCCTGCGCGGCCTGGGTGCTGTGGATGCTGAACTCGAGCAGCGAGGTGCCGTCTCGGAAGGATGGTTTGCTGATTGGAGCGATCCGTTCATGGGGTCCGACGTGTATGTCGGCGTCATGTGGGCGAGTCCTACTTCGCCAACCGCAAGGCTTCTCTTGGACGACTGGAACATTGAGGAGCTGGCCGTCAATGATATCGGTGGAGTAATATCGTGCATCTTCACGGGCAAAGCGACAATGGAAAGCCGGAAATCCCTATTCGGCCGATCTAGGCTTCTCACGCTCAAAATTGTTTTAGAGAATTCTCGATACACCGCCTACAGGCGAGTGAAGATCGATGATCAGATTTCCCCATGGGAGCAAAATTTGATCACGGAATAGCGCTGTTCTAGGGCGTCTGGAACGATGCGCCCGTGGCTGTCAATGATGAGACGGTGGCAGCGGGCGGGAACGGACCGGCGCGGACGGGTGCGGTGAGTCAGCGTCTCCGTTGCTGTGTCTGTGGTGGGTCGACTGCTGCCACCGAGGACAGCAGCTGACAGTGCCCCTGCGCTGACTCGGCAAAGTCGATGACCGCCCACCCGTAGAACCGCTCTCCCTTCGCACCCCGCCCTGCCGAGAGTTTCTGCCAGGCCCGCTTCGGCACGGAACGTGCCGGCACCGGTCGTCACTTCGGCATCGGGATCCGGACTCCTCTTCCAGGCTCAATGAGCCGGCCGGGACCAGGAGCTGGCTGACCACGTTGCGCTGCCAGTACCGCGGCCCCGCCCATACATCCTTTGTACGCCAACCTGCCTCCACGGCCTCATCACTCCCTACTGCACACCTCGCGCCGCACCCGGGCCGGACGCGCATGCCAGAGCGGCAGTTTCGGCCCCTGTACCGGGCGCCGGGCCGGGAAAGCGGCGCTGTACCGGCTCGGCGACCTGGACGAGCTCCGCGCCACCCCGCCTACGATTGGACCGCCATCCGGGCGACCCTGAAAGGCCGGCCCTCCGTACTCGTCCGGCTCACCCGGCCCCAGGACGGGACCGGCGGTGCGGGTCCGGACGCGGGTCGCTGGGGTCGCTGACGACCCGCGCCGGAATGGCGTGCGTGGGTGAGGCCCGGCATCCAGAGTGCTCTGGGCGGAGTACTGCCAGACAGCCCTGACCCTTCTGCCACACGCCCCATGTGACACCGCCCCAGTCACACACGCTGACCCGGCGAAATACCCCCAACTCCAACCGCAGAGCCGGATGTGACAACCCGTGTGACGGCCTCACCAGGGAGCCGACCCGGTACGCCAGCACCGATCTGTCAGCGCTTCCGGCCCGCATGAGCCCCGGACGGGCCGACCCGGCGCCACACGTCATCGCGTACGTCCCGCGAGCGCCACAACCTCGCCGTCTGCTGACAGCGAGGGAGAGATCCCCGGACACCTGCGTGCACAGCGCTCGAGTCACCCCCGGTCCATTCTCTTTCAGCATGGGGCTTACGCGGACCCTATGCCGTTCTATGCAGCATTAGGGAAGGTTCACAGGCTGTCAGCGGAGGAAAGACGTGCAGCGCTACGAAGAAGACTCCCTGAGACCGTCATTTCCGGTTCAGGTCCTCAAAGGGGCGATGGAGAAGACTGCGGATTCCTTCCATCCCGACATTCCTGCGCTGGTAGCAGAAGGGGAGAGGAGGGGGCGACGGAAGGTCCGGATCCGTCTTCTCTTCCTTTACACGGCGACCCTGTGTGGCGTAAGCGCCGCCGTGTGGCTGCTGCTGAGCCTGCCGACATGATGACGCCACGTATCGCGCGCGTTTCCCCTTGGCTCCGAGCCGCCTTCCACCACCCCCGCCCAGACCTCGTCCCAGCTCCCTTCACACGTGAGCTGGCATCAGCTGGCTGCGCCGCCAAGGTGAGGAAGCACGGACGACGGCCGCACACCGCGCTTCAGCAGTGCCGCCCGGAATCCTCTCCTCTTCCCACGCAGGCCGATACCACCGTACGGCCCTCGGATAGACCGGAGACAGCCGAAGGGATCTGCTGAAACGAACTCACCTCCCGCGCAGACATGGGCTGTTGTGAATTCGCAAAGACTAGAAATTGACAACCTGGAGTGGTCTGAAATTCTTGAAATGAATGCGAATTCATTTCAAGAATGGAGAGGTGAAGGGGAGCCGAAAAGTGAGTCTACCGGACCCCCTAGCCAGCTTCTTTTCTGGAAATCGCGGAGCGAATTCCAGCGGTCGGATCGCGGAGCGATCCGACCAGGCGTCACGGAGTGACGCCCCATCAACTGATGTTCTGCATGGTGTCAGTGGTGGTTCGGCATCATCATGTCAGTGGCTGACGGGATGATGCCGTTGTTCAGGCCTCATACCGGTGGTGTCAGGTGTGATGTGTCAGCACTGCAGAGTGGGTGTGTCAGAACTCTGCAGATCCTGCACGCGTGTTTCTGCGTGGTCCGGGCGGGTGTCACAGGCCAGCACCCATCACCTCGCCACCCACCCACCCCGCCACCAGGAGTACCCGGCCGCTTAGCGGCAGTGCGCGTACCTCCGCCGTCACGGTGAATCGCTTTGCAGGCACGCGGCTGTGCCGGCCTTCCCGCCCCGCGGCGAGCCACCGCCACACCGTCCGCTGCGAACGGCCCCAGAGCCTGTGCCACGAGGCGGACATGAGCTGATGTCAGCTCACCGGCGGCCTCCAGACCGAGGAGACGTTCGACAGCAGCCTCACGCTGGGCTCCGGCAGGTGCTTTCGACACCTCCCCGTCTTCCCACACGGACCCGTACCACCGGGCGATCTTGGGCACACCCGCGACAGCTACAGGGGGCGTCTGCTGAGACGAACTCACTTTCGGCGCAATCAGGGACTGTTGAGAATCCGGAGGAGCCCAAAGATCCATAGTTTCGAGACAAAAGAAATCGGATCCCTGAACAGGAATTATTTTGTGAGAATTGCGAAATCGACAGAAAGTTGAAAAGCGGGCACCCGGAACACCCTAGCCAGCCGCTTTTCTGGAAATCGCGGAGCGAATTCCAGCGGTTGGATCGCGGAGCGATCCAACCGGACGTCACGGAGTGACGTCCCATCAACTGCACTGCGGAGCAGGGTAGTTGAACCGCCGCGTAGCGGCGGCGCGTCGCGTCTGCGGAGCAGACCGCGCG
>NZ_JBEOXR010000065.1:0-43459 GCF_040296665.1 Streptomyces sp. NPDC002057 | reverse complement strand
GGCGTAGCGCCCGGTCACCGGGATGGTGACGGTGTTCTGTCCGGTGCCGGGGCTGAAGGCGTAGTCGGCCCCGGCCGAGTCCGTCGGTCCGGTCGGCCGGGGCCGGCCGGACCGGAGGTCTCAGCCGAAGACGGCCAGGCTCTTGGCCTTCCCCCGCTGGTCCTCGACCAGCGCGAGCAGCGTGCCCTCCGGTCCGTAGACCGCGACCGGGCCCGCCGGATAGTCCGGCATCTCCAGGCGGACGCCGTTGAGGAGCAGCTTGGCCCGCTTCTCGTCGACGTCCCACCGGGGGAACGCCGCCGCGGCCGCGTCGGCGACCGGCATGACCGTGAGCTCCTCCTGGAGCTGGTCGAGCGTCTTCGCGGAGTCCAGCTTGTACGGGCCGACCCGGGTACGGCGCAGCGCGGTCAGGTGACCGCCCACGCCGAGCCCGGCGCCGAGGTCCCGGGCGAGCGCCCGGATGTACGTGCCGGAGGAGCAGACCACCGAGACGACCAGGTCGACGACGGGGGTGCCGTCCTCGGCGGTCGCCTCACGGACGTCGTACACCTGGAACGAGGAGACGGTGACCGGACGGGCCGGGATCTCGAACTCCTCGCCGCCGCGCACGCGCGCGTACGACCGCTTGCCGTCGATCTTGATCGCGGAGACCTTCGACGGCACCTGCATGATGGCGCCGGTCAGCTCGGCGACGCCCGCGTCGATGCCCTCGCGGGTCACCTCGGAGGCGTCCACGGAGGCAGTGATCTCGCCCTCGGCGTCGTCGGTGACCGTGGTCTGGCCCAGGCGGATGGTGCCCAGGTACTCCTTCTCGGTCAGCGCGAGGTGACCGAGGAGCTTGGTCGCCCGCTCCACGCCGAGGACGAGGACGCCGGTGGCCATGGGGTCGAGCGTGCCGGCGTGGCCGACCCGGCGGGTCCTGGCGATTCCGCGCATCTTGGCCACGACGTCGTGCGAGGTGAAGCCCGACGGCTTGTCGACGATGACAAGGCCGTCGGGCGTGGTTGCTGCGTTGCTCATTCGGCGGCTTCGTCCTCGCCCGGCTTCTTGTAGGGGTCGGCCTCGCCCGCGAAGGCGGCGCCCGAGGACGCCTCCCGCACCTGGGCGTCGGAGGCCCGCGCCTTGTCGAGGAGGTCCTCGATCGTCTTGGCGTTCTCCGGGAGGGCGTCGGCCACGAAGGCCAGCGTCGGGGTGAACTTGGTCCCGGCCGCGCGGCCCACGGCCGAACGGAGGATGCCCTTGGCGCTCTCCAGGCCGGCGGCGGCGCTCGCCCGGTCCTCGTCGTCCCCGTAGACCGTGTAGAAGACCGTGGCCTCCCGCAGGTCGCCGGTGACACGGGTGTCCGTGATGGTCACGTGGGTGCCCAGGCGGGGGTCTTTGATGCCGCGCTGCAGCTTCTCGGCGACCACCTCCCGGATGAGGTCTGCCAGCTTCTTCGCCCGCGCGTTGTCGGCCACTGGTCCTTCTCCTTCTTTGCCTTGCTCAATCAGTCTTCATCAGTGTGGAGCCTGCGGCGCACCGACAGCAGCTCCACCTCGGGGCGGGCGGCGACGAGCCGCTCGCACCGGTCCAGTACGTCGCTGAGGTGTCCCGGGTCCCCCGACACCATCGCGACGCCGATCTCGACCCGCCGATGGAGGTTCTGGCCGCTGACCTCCGCCACGCTCACCGCGAATTTCCGCTGGAGCTCGGCGAGGATCGGCTTGACGACGGAGCGTTTCTCCTTCAACGAACGTACGTCGCCGAGGAGCAGATCGAAGGACAGTGTCCCCACATACATGTATGTCCGGATGTCCCGCCGGTTCGGGTTCGGTGCTCCCGCCGACCACTCGGCGGGGACACCGGAAACGCTACACGCAACGGCCGGGGCCGATCGACGGAATACTTTCCGCCGACCGGCCCCGGCTCACTGCTGCGATCGGACGCGATCAGGCGCGCGGCTTCTCGCGCATCTCGTACGTCGCGATGACGTCGTCGATCTTGATGTCGTTGAAGTTTCCGAGGTTGATACCGCCCTCGAAGCCTTCGCGGATCTCGGTGACGTCGTCCTTGAAGCGGCGCAGACCGTGGATCGTGAGGTCCTCGGCGATGACCTTGCCGTCGCGGACGAGGCGCGCCTTGGTGTTGCGCTTGACCTCGCCGGAGCGGATGAGGACACCGGCGATGTTGCCCAGCTTGGACGAGCGGAAGACCTCGCGGATCTCCGCCGTGCCGAGCTCGACCTCTTCGTACTCGGGCTTGAGGAGACCCTTCAGGGCCGCCTCGATCTCCTCGATGGCCTGGTAGATCACCGAGTAGTACCGGACGTCGACGCCCTCGCGCTCCGCCATCTGCGCGGCACGGCCGGCCGCACGGACGTTGTAGCCGATGACGATGGCGTCGGAGCCCATGGCCAGGTCGATGTCCGACTCGGTGACCGCACCCACACCGCGGTGCAGGACGCGGATGTCGACCTCTTCGCCGACGTCGAGCTGGAGCAGCGAGGCTTCGAGGGCCTCGACCGCACCGGACGCGTCGCCCTTGATGATGAGGTTGAGTTCCTGGACGAGACCGGCCTTGAGCACCTTGTCGAGGTCCTCGAGGGACACCCGGCGGACGCGCTTGGCGAAGGCGGCGTTGCGCTCACGCGCAGCGCGCTTCTCGGCGATCTGACGCGCCGTACGGTCCTCGTCGACCACCAGGAGGTTGTCGCCGGCACCCGGCACGTTGGTGAGACCGAGCACGAGGACGGGAGTCGACGGGGTCGCCTCCTCGACGTTGTTGCCCTTGTCGTCGAGCATCGCCCGGACACGGCCGTACGCGTCGCCGACCACCACGGTGTCGCCGATGCGCAGCGTTCCGCGCTGGACCAGGACGGTCGAGACGGCACCGCGACCGCGGTCGAGGTGGGACTCGATCGCAATACCCTGCGCGTCCTGGTTCGGGTTGGCCCGCAGGTCGAGCGAGGCGTCCGCGGTGAGGACCACGGCCTCGAGCAGGGAGTCGATGTGCAGACCCTGCTTGGCGGAGATGTCGACGAACATCGTGTCGCCGCCGTACTCCTCGGCCACCAGACCGAACTCGGTCAGCTGACCACGGACCTTGGTCGGGTCCGCGCCCTCGACGTCGATCTTGTTGACCGCGACGACGATCGGGACGCCGGCGGCCTTGGCGTGGTTGAGCGCCTCGATCGTCTGCGGCATGACGCCGTCGTTGGCCGCGACCACGAGGATCGCGATGTCGGTCGACTTCGCACCACGGGCACGCATGGCGGTGAACGCCTCGTGACCCGGGGTGTCGATGAAGGTGATGCGACGCTCTTCGCCGTTGACCTCGGTGCCGACCTGGTAGGCACCGATGTGCTGGGTGATGCCACCGGCCTCGCCCGCGACGACGTTCGTCTTGCGGATCGCGTCGAGCAGTCGGGTCTTACCGTGGTCGACGTGACCCATGACGGTGACGACCGGCGGACGGGAGACCAGAGCCTCTTCGCCGCCCTCGTCCTCGCCGAACTCGATGTCGAAGGACTCGAGAAGCTCGCGGTCCTCCTCCTCCGGCGAGACGATCTGAACGGTGTAGTTCATCTCCTCGCCGAGCATGGTCAGCGTGTCGTCGGAGACGGACTGCGTCGCCGTGACCATCTCACCGAGGTTCATCATCACCGCGACGAGCGACGCCGGGTTGGCGCCGATCTTCTCGGCGAAGTCGGTGAGGGACGCACCGCGCGACAGGCGAATGACCTCGCCGCCACCGCGGGGAAGCATCACGCCGCCCACGGACGGGGCCTGCATGGCCTCGTACTCCTGGCGCCTCTGACGCTTCGACTTGCGACCACGACGCGCGGGACCGCCGGGGCGACCGAAGGCGCCCTGCGTGCCACCACGTCCACCCGGACCGCCGGGACGGCCACCGAAGCCACCGGGACGACCGCCGAAGCCGCCGCCACCGCCGCCGGGACCACCCGGACGACCGCCGCCGCCACCACCGGGACCACCGGGACGACCGGCGAAGCCGCCGCCGCCACCGCCGGGACCGGCCGGACGACCGGCGAAGCCGGGACGACCGCCGCCGCCACCACCGGGACCGGCCGGACGGCCGCCGGGGCCACCGGGGCCACGACCGCCAGGACCGGGACGCGGGCCGGCAGCGGGACGCTGCGGCATCATGCCCGGGTTCGGACGGTTACCGCCGGGCGCGCCGCCCGGACGGGGAGCCTGCGGACGAGGCATGCCACCGGGGGTGGGACGAGCGCCGCCACCCTGACCCTGCGGACGCGGGGCGCCGCCGGGGCCACCCTGCGGACGCGGGGCGCCCGGAGCGGCACCGGGGCCGCCGGGACGGGGAGCGCCGCCACCCGGACGGGGCGTCTGCGGACGCGCCATCCCGGTGGAGCCACCCGAGGTGAAGGGGTTGTTCCCCGGACGGGGACCGGCCGGACGGGCACCGCCCGGACGGGGGGCCTGCTGACCGCCGGGGCGCGAGGCACCCTGACCCTGCGGGCGGGGAGCCTGCTGGGCCGGACGGGCGGCCGGGCGGGGGCCCGGGGTCGCGCCGGCGGGACGCTGCTGGGCGGCCGGGGCCGCCGGAGGCGCGGTGAACTCCGGAGTCGTCGGAGCCGGGGAGGCCGGCGCCGGCTTCGGCGCGGCCGGGGGCTTCGGACCCGGGGTGGGACGGCCGGCGGGGGCCGGCGTCGAGGGCTTCTCCGCGGCCGCGGGCTTGGGCGCCGGGGTGGGCGCGCCAGGCTTCGGGGCGGAGGGACGTACAGCCTGCGCCGCGGACGGCGCGGGGGTCGCCGCGGCCGGCTTCGGCGCGGCGGGGGAGGGCGCTGCCTTACGGGGCGCGCCGGGCTTCGCAGCGGTCTTGCCGGCGTTGCCGCCGGGACCCTGCAAAGCGTCAGTCAACTTGCGCACGACCGGCGCCTCGATCGTCGAGGACGCCGAACGGACGAATTCACCGAGTTCTTGGAGCTTGGCCATGACGACCTTGCTCTCTACGCCGAACTCCTTGGCGAGTTCGTATACCCGGACCTTAGCCACTTTGCTCCTTTGTGAGGTCCGGTTACCGCCGGACCGTCGCTACTTCATGGGCGTACTCATCGCGTACTCATCGAGTGCTCATCGCAATCTCGACCTACTTCCAACTCGCGAGGTACCTGACCGCACGGTGTATCCGTGCCGTTCTCTTCTTCACTGCGGTGTCGGCCGCTCGACGTGGTGACGGAGTTCCGCGGTGTCGAGCGGGCCCTGGACCTTGAAGGCCCTCGGGAACGCTCGGCGGCGGACCGCCAGGTCGAGACAGGCCACGGCGGGGTGCAGGTACGCACCCCGGCCGGGCAGCGTACCGCGATGATCAGGAACGCACTCGTCCTTGGTCACCACGATCCGCAGCAGATCGCTCTTGGCCGCTCGCTCCCGGCACCCCACACAGGTTCGCTCAGGGCACGCGCGGGCATGCGTCCGGCCAGACACGATTAAGTCTACCTCCCCGTACCGACCTCACCTGTTCGGGGCAAGAATCGAACACTCGTTGGCCAAAAACGGTCTCAGTCCTCCGGACCGCTCGGCTCCGTGTCGGGCCGGATGTCGATCCGCCAGCCGGTCAGACGCGCGGCGAGGCGGGCGTTCTGGCCCTCCTTGCCGATCGCCAGCGACAGCTGGTAGTCCGGCACGGTGACCCGCGCGGACCGGGCCGCCATGTCCACGACCTCGACCCGGGAGACCCGGGCCGGGGAGAGCGCGTTCGCCACCATCTCGGCCGGGTCGTCCGACCAGTCGACGATGTCGATCTTCTCGCCGAGCAGCTCCGCCATCACGTTGCGGACACGGCTGCCCATCGGGCCGATGCAGGCGCCCTTGGGGTTCAGGCCCGAACGGGTGGAACGGACCGCGATCTTGGTGCGGTGACCGGCCTCACGGGCGATGGCCGCGATCTCGACCGAACCGTCCGCGATCTCCGGCACCTCGAGGGCGAAGAGCTTCTTCACCAGATTGGGGTGGGTGCGCGAAAGGGTGACGGACGGACCGCGGACACCCTTCGCCACCCGGACGACGTACGTGCGCAGCCGCAGACCGTGCGTGTAGTCCTCGCCCGGCACCTGCTCCTGCACCGGGAGGATGGCCTCCAGCTTGTCGTCCAGACGGACCAGGACGTTCTTCGGGTCCTTGCCCTGCTGCACCACACCGGCGACGACATCGCCCTCACGGCGCGCGTACTCGCCGAAGGTCACGTCGTTCTCGGCGTCCCGCAGACGCTGCTGGATCACCTGGCGGGCGGTGCTCGCCGCGATCCGGCCGAAGTCCGACGGGGTGTCGTCGAAGTCCTTGGGCTCCTGGCCCTCCTCCAGCTCGGAGGGGTCCTCCTTCGCCCACACGGTCACGTGACCGGTGAGCCGGTCCAGCTCCACGCGCGCGTGGCGGCGGGCGTCCGGGGTGCGGTGGTACGCGATGAGGAGGGCCGACTCGATCGCCTCGACCAGCAGGTCGAAGGAGATCTCCTTCTCATGCGCCAAGCCCTTGAGCAGCTTCACGTCGATGTCCACGGCTACGCCTCCTCTTCCTTCTTGTCCTTGCGGTTGAACTCGATCTCGACACGCGCCTTGACGACATCGGCGAACTCGACCCGGCGGGCGGTGGGCTTGCGCCCCTTCACGCCCGGCACCTCGAGGTCGAGGCCGCTCTCGTCCACGGCGAGGATCCGCGCGACCAGTTCTTCGTCGGCACCGTCGACGGACAGCTGGAGCTTGACCAGCCGGCCGGTGGCCCGCACGTAGTGGCGGTGCTGCGTCAGGGGGCGGTCCGCGCCGGGGGAGCTGACTTCGAGGACGTACTCGCCCTCACCCATCGCCTCGGTCTCGTCGAGCTTCTCGGAGATCGCGCGGCTCAGCTCGGCACACGCGTCCAGCTCCACGCCCTCGTCCGAGTCGACGACGATCCTCAGCAATCCGCGGCGGCCGGCCCGGGACACCTCGATCTCTTCCAGATCCAGGTCCTTCGCGTGGACCAGCGGCTCCACGAGTCCGCGCAGCCTGTCGCTCTGGGTGGTGCTCATCCGGGTGACTCCTCGGCCGCGTGTGCTGTTGTGGGTTCGTCGCGTGTCAGACCAAAGGGTATCCGGTCCCGGAGGGTGTTGCCGTCCACCGCCCCGGGGCCCGCGGGTACGCTCGCCTGCGGTGATCCCGACGATCTTCGACGACGTACCACGGCTGAGGGAGAGAGCGTGACGACGACGGGCAGGCGCGCACTCCTGACGGCCGGGGTCTCGGCCGCCGCCGCGGCGGCGCTGACGGGCTGCACCACCTCCGAGCAGGCCGGTCCCCGGAGGCCGAGCGCCGCCGAGCGCGAGGCCGAACGGGCGGCGCGCGCCGAGGCCGCGCTGCGACTGCGCTCCGTGACCGCCTCCCGGTCCCTGCTGGAACGTTACGACGCGACGCTCGCCGCCCATCCCGCGCTGGCCGGGCGGCTGGTCCCGCTGCGACGCTCGGTGGCCGCGCACACGGAGGCCCTGGGCGAGGGCGGTACGACCGTGCGGCCCGCGTCGGCCTCCCCGGCCGCTCCCCCGGCGTCGGCCCCTCCGAAGAGGCCCGTCCCCTCCCCCGTACCCGTCGCGGCCGACGCCGGGGCGGCCCTGAAGGAGCTCGCCGAGGCCGCGCGCACGGCTTCCGACGCGCACGCCGCCACCCTGCTCACCGCCCCGCCCGAGTACGCCCGGCTGCTCGCCTCCGTGGCCGCCGCCGGCGCCGCGCACGCCTACCTGCTGACCGAAGGAGCACGGGCATGAGCGCCCTCGACGCCACCCAGGCCGCGCTGGCCGCCGAACACGCGGCGGTCTACGGGTACGGGGTGGTCGGCGGCCGGATCGGCGCGGAACGGCGCGCGGAGGCCACCGCCGCCTACCAGGCCCACCGGGCCCGCCGGGACGCGCTGCGCAGGGCCGTCCGCGACCTCGGCGGCACGCCGGTGGCGGCGGAGGCCGCGTACGAGCTGCCGTTCCGGGTGACCGACCCGGCCGGGGCCGTCCGGCTCGCGGCCGTCCTGGAGGACCGCGTGGCCGGGGTCTACTCGGACCTCGTCCGGGCCTCGGAGGGCCCCCGACGGCGCGAGGCGGCCGCCGCGCTCAGGGAGGCGGCGGTACGAGCCGTCCGCTGGCACGGCGGCGACGTAACCTTTCCTGGGCTCGCCGAACGGGTCCCCGCCCCGCCCCGACCTTAAGGAACAACGTACGCATGGGTTTCGAACCGCCGCAGCGACTGATCAGGACGCTCGGTGAGACGTTCGGGGACGCCACGGCGGCCGAGTGGCTCGGAGAGCTGCCCGGCCTCGCCGATCAGGCCCTCGGCCACGCGTCCCTGGAGACCGAGCGGGTCATGGCCCCCGGCGGCCGGAGCAGCCTCGTCGTCCTCGTCAGACGCTCCGACTCCACCCCCGCCGCCCTCAAGATCGCGCCCCCGTTCGCCCGGCCCGACCTGGAGCGGGACGCGCTCGCGCACTGGAACGGCTGGGGCGCGGTACAGCTCCTGGACGGGGCCGGGGAGGGCGCGCTCGTCCTCGAACGACTGCACCCCGAGGTCTCCCTGCGCTCTCTGCCGGAGGCGAAGGCGCTCCTGGAGGCGGCCGGGACCGTGCGCAAGCTGTGGGTCGAGCCCCCGGCCGCGCACGGCTTCGAGACGGTGGCCGAGCGGACCGCCCGGCAGGCCGCGGCGATGGTCCCCCACCGTTCCGGGGCCGCGACCGCGGAGCTGACGACGGCGGCGCTCGCGGCCCGCGAGGAGCTGGTGGCGGGCGACGCGGAGACGCTGCTGCTGCACGGCAACTTCCGGCAGGGCAAGGTCCTCGCCGGCGACCGGGCGCCCTGGCTGGCCGTCGGCCCCGAGCCGCTGGTCGGCGAGCGGGCCTACGACCTCGCCCGGCTCGTACGGGACCGGGTCGAGGACCTCGTCGCCGCCTCCTCCGGGGCCTCGGCGGCCCGGCGTCGGGTCAACAGACTGGCCGACTCGCTGGACGTGGACCGGGAGCGGCTGCGCGGCTGGACCCTGTTCCGCGCGGTCGAGTCGGGGACCCGGGCGCTCACGGCGGGCCGGCGGCAGGATGCCGAGCTGCTTCTGGAGTTCGCGAGCTGGCTGTAGGGGAATACCCTTTCTGTACCGTTCGGCTCGATTCCAGGGGGCCGTGATGATCGAAGAACTGCTGGTCGCGCTGGCCGGCGCGGCGGCGGCCACCGCCGTGTACGCGGGTGCGGCGGCGCGCGTCGTGAAGCAGTACGAGCGCGGGGTCGTCTTCCGTTTCGGCCGGCTGCGCGACGACGTCCGCTCGCCCGGCTTCACGATGATCGTTCCGGTGGTGGACCGCCTCCACAAGGTGAACATGCAGATCGTCACGATGCCCGTGCCCGCGCAGGAGGGCATCACCCGGGACAACGTCACCGTCCGGGTCGACGCGGTCGTGTACTTCAAGGTCGTCGACGCGGCGGACGCGCTGGTGCGGGTCGAGGACTACAAGTTCGCGGTCTCGCAGATGGCCCAGACCTCGCTGCGGTCGATCATCGGCAAGAGCGACCTCGACGACCTGCTCTCCAACCGCGAGAAGCTCAACCAGGGTCTGGAGCTGATGCTCGACAGCCCGGCGATGGGCTGGGGCGTCGCGATCGACCGGGTCGAGATCAAGGACGTGTCCCTGCCGGAGACGATGAAGCGTTCCATGGCCCGGCAGGCGGAGGCGGACCGGGAGCGGCGCGCGCGGGTCATCAACGCGGACGCGGAACTGCAGGCGTCGAAGAAGCTGGCGGAGGCGGCGGGGGTGATGTCGGCCCAGCCGGCGGCGCTGCAGCTGCGTCTGCTGCAGACGGTGATGGCGGTGTCCGCCGAGAAGAACTCGACGCTGGTCCTGCCGATCCCGGTGGAACTGCTCCGGTTCCTGGAACGGGCGGCACCCGCGCCCGGGCAGGCGGAGACGGAGCCGGGGTCGCCGCCGGCCCCTCTGGGCGAGGCGTACCTCAGGAGCCGGGCGGCGGCGGTGGACGCGATCGACGACCTGACGGGCTCGTCGGTGGAACCGACGCTCCGGGAGGACGGCGTCTGACGCTCCGGCGGGGAGCGCGGAGGGGCGGGGCCTCGGGCCCCGCCCCTCACGTCACGCGGTGTGCTGTCAGGAGGTCAGCGCGGCGAGGGCCTCCTCGACCGTCACTTCCTCGCGCTCGCCGGTGCGGCGGTCCTTCAGCTCGACGATGCCCTCGGCCGAGCGGCGGCCCGCCACCAGGATCTTCGGGACGCCCATGAGCTCCGCGTCGGTGAACTTGACGCCCGGGGAGACGCCCGCGCGGTCGTCGACCAGGACGCGGAGGCCGGCGGCGGCCAGCTTGCCGGAGACCTCCAGGGCCAGCTCGGTCTGGAGGGCCTTTCCGGCGGCGACGACGTGGACGTCGGCCGGGGCGACCTCGGCCGGCCAGCACAGGCCCTTGTCGTCGGCGGTCTGCTCGGCGAGCGCGGCGACGGCGCGCGAGACGCCGATGCCGTACGAGCCCATGGTCACGCGGACGGGCTTGCCGTTCTGGCCGAGGACGTCGAGCTTGAGGGCGTCGGCGTACTTGCGGCCCAGCTGGAAGATGTGGCCGATCTCGATGGCGCGGTCCAGCTTCAGGCCGGTGCCGCACTTGGGGCACGGGTCGCCCTCCTGCACGACGACCACGTCGACGTACTCGGAGACCTCGAAGTCACGGCCCGCGACGACGTTCCTCACGTGCGTCGCGTCCTTGTTGGCGCCCGTGATCCACGCCGTGCCCGGCGCGACGCGCGGGTCGGCGATGTAGGTCACCTTCTCCAGGCCCTGCGGACCGACGTAGCCGCGGACGAGGTCGTCGCGCTCGGCGAAGTCGGTCTCGGTGACCATCTCGACGGTCGCGGGGGCGAAGTGCTCCTCGACCTTGCCCAGGTCGACCTCGCGGTCGCCGGGCACGCCCACGGCGACGATCTCGCCGTCGACCTTCACGAGGAGGTTCTTGAGCGTGGCGGAGGCCGGGACGCCGAGCGAGGCGGCGAGGGTCTCGATGGTCGGGGTGTCGGGGGTGGGGATCTCCTCGGCGGCCGGGACGGCGGAGCCGTCGACCGGCGCGAGCTCGTAGGAGACGGCCTCGGTGTTGGCGGCGAAGTCGCAGTTCGGGCAGTCGGCGAAGGTGTCCTCGCCGGCCTCGGCCGGGGCGAGGAACTCCTCGGACTTCGAGCCGCCCATCGCGCCGGCGGTGGCGGCCACGATGCGGTAGTCGAGGCCGAGGCGCTCGTAGACCCGCTGGTAGGCCTGGCGGTGCAGGGCGTAGGACTGGGCGAGGCCCTCGTCCTCCGTGTCGAAGGAGTACGAGTCCTTCATCAGGAACTCGCGGCCGCGCAGGATGCCGGCCCGGGGGCGGGCCTCGTCGCGGAACTTGTTCTGGATCTGGTACAGGATGACCGGCAGGTCCTTGTAGGACGAGCACTGGTCCTTGACCAGGAGGGTGAAGATCTCCTCGTGGGTCGGGCCGAGGAGGTAGTCGCCGCCCTTGCGGTCCTGGAGGCGGAAGAGCTCGGCGCCGTACTCGTCCCAGCGGCCGGTCGCCTCGTACGGCTCGCGGGGCAGCAGGGCGGGGAGGGAGACCTCCTGCGCGCCGATGGCGTCCATCTCCTCGCGGACGACGCGCTCGACGTTGGCGAGGACCTTCTTGCCGAGGGGCAGCCAGCTCCAGATGCCGGCGGCGGTGCGGCGGACGTAGCCGGCGCGGACGAGGAGCTTGTGGCTGAGGACCTCGGCGTCCGCCGGGTCGTCGCGCAGCGTCTTCGCCATCAACTGGGACATGCGCTGGACCGGTGCGTTGGCCATGGTTCTCGTACTCCTACGGGACTGACGGTGATGGGCCGAGGTTAGCCGGGCGGGCCCGCGTCGGAGAAATCAGTTCCGGCGCAGCAGCGGCAGGGACGCGCCCATCACGGCGTACGGACGGGAGGCGCTCGGGAAGTGCACCTGGCGGGCGAGGTCCTGGTAGCCGAGGGAACGGTAGAGGCCGCGGGCCGGGCTGTCGGTGTCGATCGCGGAGAGGATCGAGCGCGGTTCGGCGGCCCCGTCGGTGATCGTGGTGATCAGCTCGCGTCCCACGCCGCGCCCCTGGTGGGAGGGGTGGACGTGGAGTTCGGTGATGACGAAGGAGTCGTGGAGCCAGTCGGCGGTGCCGGTGGAGCGGAGGTACGCCTCGACGACGGTGGACCACCAGTGGGTGCGGTCGTTGGGCATGCCGTACACGAAGCCGACGAGCGCCCCGTCGGGGGTGGTGGCCCCGTAGGCGCGGGCTCCGGGGCTCAGCAGGTGGCGCAGCACGATGTGGCGGCGTACGGCGATCTCGTCCTCGTCCAGACCGAAGGCGACCGCCTGCACGGCGAGCGCCTCGTCCACCCGGGCGGCGAGATTGACCGGTCCGATCTCGACCTCTGCGTCATCCATGCGGCGCACCCTACAAGTGGCCGGGGCCTCAGAACAGCACGCTCATGAAGGCGCCGGTCTCCTCGAAGCCGACGCGGCGGTACGAGGCCCTCGCCGGGGTGTTGTAGTCGTTCACGTACAGGCTGACCACGGGTGCGACGTCGGCCAGGGCGTACTGGAGGACGGCGGCCATGCCCGTCTCGGAGAGGCCCTTGCCGCGGTGCTCGGGGGCGACCCAGACGCCCTGGATCTGGCAGGCCAGCCGGGTGGCGGCGCCGATCTCGGCCTTGAAGACGACCTTGCCGTCCTCGATGCGGGCGAAGGAGCGGCCGGCGCCGACGAGTTCGGCGACCCGGGCCTGGTAGAGCAGGCCGCCGTCGTTGGCGAGCGGGGAGACGCCGACCTCCTCGGTGAACATGGCCACGCAGGCGGGCATGATCACGTCCATCTCGTCCTTGCGGACGCGGCGGACGAGCGGGTCGGGCGCGACCGTGGTGGAGGGCGTCTCGGCGACCATCAGCGGCTGACGGGCGCGGACGTCCCGCGCGGGGCCCCAGCTGGGCTCCAGGAGCCGCCACAGCTCGGTGGTGGGTTCGGCGGGGCCGACGATCGAGGAGCAGCGGCGGCCGACCCGGCGGGCCCGGTCGGCGAAGGCGCGGACGGCCTCGGGGGTCGCGCAGAGCGGCACCAGGTTGGCGCCGGAGTAGCAGAGGGAGCGCAGGCGGCCCTCGCTGTACCAGCCCCACATCTCGCCGCCGAGGCGCCAGGGGTCGAGTCCGGCGACCTGGACGCGGGCGGTCACGAAGGCGTTCTCGACGGGGGCGCTCTCCAGGACGGCGAGTGCGGCGCCGAGGTCGGCGGGTTCGAGGACCCGGGTGGCGGGTTGTGTCAACACGAGGGGGCCTCACCGTACGGTTCTGCTGGTGTTGGCACTCTACCCGGAGGGCTGTGGCCCCCGCCTTTGACAGCGGAAAGCCCCGCTGCCCGAGGGGCGGCGGGGCTGTCCGAGCCCTGAAAAAGGGTGCGCGGCGGGGGCTGGTGCGGCGAGTGAGCCGAAGGGGCGCGCCGGGGGAACGGTCCCGAGCGCGCGGAGCCTCCTGAGGAACGAAGGAGGCGAGCACGATCGGGACCGTGAGCCCGGCTCCGGCGCCCCGGAGGCGAACCGAGCCCCCGAAGAAGGGTGCGCGGCGAGTGAGCCGAAGGGGCGCGCCGGGGGAACGACCCCGAGCGCGCGGAGGCCCGTGAGGAACGAGCGGGTCGAGCACGGTCGGGGTCGTTCCCCCGGCTCCAGCGCCCCGGAGGCGAACCGAGCCCTGAAAAAAGGGGTGTCGTGGTTCAGCCGGCGACGGCGACCGACGGCTCGCCGCTGGCGACGCCGTCCTTCTCCATCTGCTCGGCGATCTTCAGCGCCTCTTCGATGAGGGTCTCGACGATCTTCGACTCGGGGACGGTCTTGATGACCTCGCCCTTGACGAAGATCTGGCCCTTGCCGTTGCCGGAGGCGACGCCGAGGTCGGCCTCGCGGGCCTCGCCGGGGCCGTTGACGACGCAGCCCATGACGGCCACGCGCAGCGGGACGGTCATGCCGTCGAGGCCGGCGGTGACCTCCTCCGCGAGCTTGTAGACGTCGACCTGGGCGCGGCCGCAGGACGGGCAGGAGACGATCTCCAGGCGGCGCTGGCGCAGGTTCAGCGATTCCAGGATCTGGATGCCGACCTTGATCTCCTCGGCCGGCGGCGCCGAGAGGGAGACGCGGATGGTGTCGCCGATGCCCTGGGAGAGCAGCGCGCCGAAGGCGACGGCCGACTTGATGGTGCCCTGGAAGGCCGGGCCCGCCTCGGTGACGCCGAGGTGCAGCGGGTAGTCGGACTGGGCGGCGAGCTGACGGTAGGCCTCGACCATGATGACCGGGTCGTTGTGCTTGACCGAGATCTTGATGTCGCGGAAGCCGTGCTCCTCGAAGAGGGACGCCTCCCAGAGGGCGGACTCGACGAGCGCCTCGGGGGTGGCCTTGCCGTACTTCTTGAGGAGCCGCGCGTCGAGCGAGCCCGCGTTGACACCGATGCGGATCGGGGTGCGGGTCTCGTTGGCCGCCTTGGCGATCTCCTTGACCTTGTCGTCGAACTGCTTGATGTTGCCCGGGTTGACGCGGACGGCCGCGCAGCCCGCGTCGATCGCCGCGAACACGTACTTCGGCTGGAAGTGGATGTCGGCGATCACGGGGATCTGCGACTTCCGCGCGATGACCGCGAGCGCGTCGGCGTCGTCCTGGGTCGGGCAGGCCACGCGCACGATCTGGCAGCCGGAGGCGGTCAGCTCGGCGATCTGCTGGAGCGTGGCGCCGATGTCGGACGTGCGGGTGGTCGTCATCGACTGCACGGAGACGGGTGCGTCACCGCCGACGGCCACGGTGCCGACCTGGATCTGGCGGCTCTTGCGCCGCTCGGCGAGCCGGGTGGGAACGGTCGGGATACCGAGAGAAATCGCGGTCATCTTCTGTGCAACCTCAAGGTTGTGCGTCGGCGGGCTCAGGTCTCCGAGGTTACCGCCCTGGGGGCGGGGGGCCGGACACCATGGGTCCCGGCCCCCCTGGGGGCTACGTCAGCTTCACCGGGTTGACGATGTCGGCGGCGAGGACGAGCAGCGTGAAACAGACGAAGACGCCGGCCACCACGTACGCGGCGGGCATCAGTTTGGCCACGTCGAACGGGCCGGGGTCGGGGCGCCGGAAGATCCGGGCCGTGTGGCGGCGGACGGACTCCCAGAGGGCGCCCGCGATGTGACCGCCGTCGAGCGGCAGCAGCGGGAGCATGTTGAACAGGAACAGCGAGACGTTGAACATCACCAGGATGTTCATGAAATACACGAGGATCCGCTCGGGCGGGGCCTCGACGGTCATGAGCTCACCGGTGATCCGGGCGGCGCCGAGGACACCGACCGGGGAGTCGTCGGCGCGCTCGCCGTCGCCGAAGGTGGCGTCCCAGAGGCCGGGGATCTTGCCCGGGAGGGCGACGACCGAGTGGACGCCGGTCTCCAGGAGGTCGCCCATGCGGTCGGTGGTCTCGACGAAGGTGAGGGGCGCGACCTCGGTCTTGGAGGCGAAGCCGAGGTAGCCGGCGTCGATGTAGGACACCGGCTGGACGACCTTGCCGTCCTCGTCCTTCCTGGGCACCTTGTTGGAGACGAGGGTGGGGTACAGGTCGACGCGCTGCCCGGCCCGCTCGACGGTGATCGTCGCGGGGCCGATGGTGTCGCGGATGCGGTCGGAGAGGGTGTCCCAGTCGCCCACCGGCGCGCCGTTGAAGGCGACGATCCTGTCGCCGTCCCGCAGGCCCGCCTTGAACGCCGGGGAGACCGGGTCGCTCGTGGCGCACTTCTCGCGCTTCTCGCTCTGCTTGATGACGCACTTCTGGACGCCGGCGACCTGGGTCGTCTGGCCCTCGATGCCCAGCGTCATCATCGAGCCGAAGAACAGCGCGGCCGCCAGGACGAGGTTCATGAACGGTCCGGCGAACATCACGATCACGCGCTTCCACGGCTTGCGCGTGTAGAAGAGCCGGGTCTCGTCGCCGGGCTTCAGCTCCTCGTACGAGGCCTCGCGGGCGTCCTCGATCATCGAGCGCCAGGGTGAGGTGGAGCGGGCCTCGATGCGGCCGTCGTCGCCCGGCGGGAACATGCCGATCATGCGGATGTAGCCGCCGGCCGGGATGGCCTTGATGCCGTACTCGGTCTCGCCCCGCTTCTTCGACCAGATGGTGGGGCCGAAGCCGACCATGTACTGCGGCACGCGGATGCCGAAGAGCTTGGCCGTGGAGAGGTGGCCGAGCTCGTGCCAGGCGATGGAGACCAGGAGGCCGAGGGCGAAGAGCACGATGCCCAGGGCGTACAGGAGCATTTCGTTCATGCGCGGGCCTCCGCTGTTGCCTTCGCTGCGAGCTCTCGGGCCCGGGCGCGCGCCCAGGTCTCCGCTTCGAGGACGTCCGGGACCGTGAGCGAGGTTCCCCCGCCGGGCGTTCCGTGCTCGGTGACGACGGCGGTGACCGTGTCCATGATGCCGTTGAAGGGCAGTCGCCCGGCGAGGAACGCCTCGACGCACTCCTCGTTCGCCGCGTTGAAGACGGCGGGGGCGGTGCCGCCCAGCTCGCCGACGTGCCGGGCGAGGCCGACCGACGGGAACGCCTCGGTGTCCAGGGGGAAGAACTCCCAGGTGGAGGCCTTGCTCCAGTCGAAGGCGGGGGCCGCGTCCGGGACGCGCGCGGGCCAGCCGAGGCCGATCGCGATCGGGCCGCCCATGTCGGGCGGGGTGGCCTGGGCGAGCGTGGAGCCGTCCGTGAACTCCACCATCGAGTGGACGTACGACTGGGGGTGGACGACGACCTCGATGCGCTCGAACGGGATGTCGTAGAGCAGGTGGGCCTCGATGACCTCCAGGCCCTTGTTGACCAGGGTCGCGCTGTTCACCGTGATCACCGGGCCCATCGCCCAGGTCGGGTGGGCGAGCGCGTCCTCGCGGGTGACGTCGGCCAGCTGCTCCCGCGTACGGCCGCGGAAGGGGCCGCCGGAGGCGGTGACGACCAGCTTGCGGACGTCGGCGCGGGTGCCCGCGGCGAGCGCCTGGAAGAGGGCCGCGTGCTCGGAGTCGACCGGGATGATCTGGCCGGGCTTCGCGAGCGCCTTCACCAGGGGGCCGCCGACGATCAGCGACTCCTTGTTGGCGAGGGCGAGGGTGCGGCCGGCTTCGAGGGCGGCCAGGGTCGGCGCGAGGCCGATGGAGCCGGTGATCCCGTTGAGCACGGTGTGGCACGGCGAGGCGGCGAGCTGGGTGGCGGCGTCGGGGCCCGCCAGGAGCTCGGGCAGCGGCTCGGAGCCGTACAGCGCCGTCAGCGCGTCACGCAGCTCCGGCAGTGCCTCCTCGCGGGCCACGGCGACCGCGGCGACCTTGAGCCGGTGCGCCTGCTCGGCGAGCAGTCCGATCCGGCCGCCGGAGGCGGCCAGGGCGGTCACCCGGAAGCGGTCGGGGTTGCGCAGCACCAGGTCGATGGCCTGGGTGCCGATGGACCCGGTCGAGCCGAGGACGACGATGTCCCGGCGTCCTTCGGAGACGTCGAAGGCGATATGGGGATCGGCGAGAGGAGAGGGGCGGTCGCTCATGCCCCCCATTCTTGCCGCAAACGCCGCGCGGTCTTCACGGGGTGTGGACAAACGTGTCGAAGACCCGGTGGAAGTCGGGGAACGTCTTCCTCACACAGCCGGGGTCGTCGAAGGTGACACCGGGGGTGCGCAGGGCCGTGACCGCGAAGGACATGACGATCCGGTGGTCGCCGTGGGTGGCGATCTCGACGGGCCCGGTGGGCGTCCCGGGGTGGATCTCGATCCAGTCCGGCCCGGTGCGGACGGTGATGCCGAGGCGGCGCAGGTTCTCGGCGCACGCGTCGAGGCGGTCGCACTCCTTGACCCGGGTGTTGGCGACGTCCTCGATGCGGACCGGCCCGTCGGCGAACGGCGCGATCGCGGCGAGGGTCGGCATGGTGTCCGAGATGTCCCGCATGTTGACGGTCAGTCCGCGCAGGGTGCCGGTGGAGCGGACCGTCGTGCCCGCCTCCGTGATCTCGACGTCCGCGCCCATCCGGCGCAGCACCTCGACGAAGCCGAGGTCTCCCTGGAGGGCGCCGGTGCCGAGGCCGGGGACGGTGACGGAGCGGCCGGGTTCGAGGGCGGCGGCGGCGAAGAAGTAGCTGGCGGTGGAGGCGTCGGGCTCGATGCCGTACGTCCGCGCCCGGTAGCCGGTGGGGGCGACCCGGTAGGTGCGCCCCTCCTGGCGGATCTCGGCGCCGAAGCTCCGCATCATGGCCAGGGTGATCTCGACGTACGGCTCCGAGACCAGGTCGGTGACGGTGATGTCGAGGCCCTCGGCGGTGAGCGGGCCCAGCATGAGCAGCGCCGTCAGGTACTGCGAGGACTGCCCGGCGTCCAGGGTGAGCGCGCCGCCCTTCACGCCGTGGGCGTGGACGGCGAGCGGATGGTGGCCCTCCTTCCCGCCGTGCCGCAGGTCGACGCCGAGGGTGCGCAGGGCCTCCGTCAGCGGGGCGAGCGGCCGCCTCCGCATCTGGGCCGAGGCGTCGAAGCGGTACGTGCCGTGGCCGGCGGCGGCGAGGGTCGGCAGGAAGCGCGCGGTGGTGGCGCCGTCGCGGCAGTACACCTCGGCGGTGTCGGCGCCGGGGCCTGCGGGGCGGCCCTCGATGTGCCAGGCGTCGGGCTCGCGGCGGACCGTGTAGCCGAGGGCGGTGAGGCCCTCGGCGAAGCCCTCGGTGTCGTCGGAGGCGAGGGGCCTGAGGAGGGTCGTCGTGCCCTCGGCCGCGGCTGCGAGGAAGAGCGCGCGGGCGGTGACGGACTTGGAGCCGGGGATGTCGATGACGGTCACGGGTCCATGGTGCCGGGCTTTCCCGTCCGGGCGGCCGGCGTCCCGCATGGCGGGACGCCCCGTCCGCGCCGGACGGCTCCGGCACGGTCCGCGCACCCGTCCGTCCCGGGCCTCGGCGCGCCTCACCCCGGGTGCGTCGCGGCGACCGCGACTCCTCACCACCCGGGGCCGGCCGGTCCGCGTGGCGCCCCTCACCCCGGGTGCGGTACGACCGTCACCCCGGACAGGAACCGGAAGTCGCCGCCCGAGGAGAGCACGTGCTGCTCTCCGGTCGTGGGGTCGACGCGGAAGAGGGTGCCCGCGCCGCTCAGGGCCTCGTTGTCGAGGACGAGCAGGCTGCCGTCGGCCTCGACCGCGACCGCGCGCGGCCCGGCGAAGGCGCCGCCGGAGGCCACGGTGGTCTGGGCCCCGGTGGCCGGGTCCACCCTGATCACTCCCCCGGAGCCGCCGAACGCGTTGGTGTCGGCGACCAGGATGCCGCCGTGGCCGTCGACCGCCACCCCGACGGGGCTGCGCAGTTCGCCGCCCGAGGTCACCGTCGTACGCGATCCGGCGACCGGGTCGATCCGGACCACCCGGGAGGTGAGGTCCTCGCCGCCCAGCAGGCCCTGTTCGACGACGAGGATCGAGCCGTCCGGGACCGTGCAGAGCTTCACGGGCCGCACGGGAGGCTCGCCCCCTCCCTCTCCCGGGGACAGGACGGTCTGTTCGCCCGTGTCGGGATCGACCCGGAGCACCGCGCCGAACCCTCCGGAGAAGAGGTCGGCGATCAGGATGCGCCCGTCGGCCTCGACGGCCAGACCGCCCGGCGAGGCGAACCTCCCGTCGGACGTCACCTCGGCCTGCTGCCCGGTGTGGGCGCGCAGCCGGAGCAGGACGCCGGTCCCGGGGAACATCCGGTCCTTGCTGACCAGGACGCCGCCGTCGGCCTCCAGAGCGATCCCGGTCGCCCCCTGGAGGTCGCCGGCCACGGCGAGCGTCCGCTGTTCACCGGTCTCCGGGTCGACGCGGAACACGGCGCCGGCGCAGCCGAAGGCCCGGGCGTCGCTGAGCAGGATCGTTCCGGCTGGGAGGTGGTCCTCGGCGGCCACGGCAGCTCCTCGTCAGTGGGTACGGGCCCGTCGCAGCGGGTCCGGCGGGCAGGGAACGGGATGTGTCAGGAGGGGCGGCCCTCGACCGGGTCGCCCAGCAGGACCTCGGCCCAGCGGGCCGGAGCTCCGTCCTGGGCCTCCACGCACAGGTAGAGGCGGCAGGTCACGGCGTCGTCGCTCAGGACGGCGAGCTGGCCCAGCCGTCCCGCCTCCGGCAGCCGCGCGGTGGTGTCCGGCGGATAGGGCAGCAGCGGCGCCAGCTCGATCTGGGCGCCCCTGACGGAGGTGAAGAGACCGGCCACCTCCGTGTCGGACTGGGCACGGAGGCCGACGTCGCTCCTGCCGAGCGCCATGACCCCGGGTCCGTCCGCGCTCTCCCCGACGACACCCGCGCCGGTCGCCTTCGACACTCCGTGGACGCCTTCGCTGTAGAGGGTCTCGCCCCGCACACCGGTCTCGCCCCGGCCGCGCACACCGCACCGGGACCCTCTGCCGGTCACGCCGATCTCGCCGAAGCCGGCCACTCCCGGGGAGTGCGTGGACGCGTCCCCGACGCCGAGCACGCCCGCGCGTGTCTCCAGCTCCTTCGCCACGTCCCGAGGGGCCGGCCGGGCGTACCCGGCGACGCCGGTCACCCCCAGTCCGACCACGCCGCTGCTGTCCCCGGAGGCCGTTCCGGCCGCCGCGTCGGTCTCCGCCATCGTGGGTCCCTCTCCTGGTGTCCCGGTTCCCGCGGGACTGCCCCGCCCACGCTAGGAGCGGCCCCGGACCGTGACCACCGGGGCTGCTCCAAGCAGCCGAGTCACCGGCGGGGGAAGCCCGCCGGGCCGGGCCGCCGTCTCGCGGGCGCCGACCCGCCCGGGCGGGTCAGGGGACGCGGCGGTGGACGTTCTCCCCGGCCGACGGCCCCGGGGTGGCGTCCGCGATCCAGGGGCCGTCGTCGCCGGGGTCGACGATGCCCTCCTCCAGCCACGTGTAGCGGCCGGCGAGGACCCCGTCGACGATCCGCCGGTCGACGTCGTCCGTGTTGGACCAGAGCCGCCCGAAGAGCTCCTCGATCCGCAGTCGCGCCTGCCGGCAGAAGGCGTCCGCGAGCTGGTGGGCCTCGCGGCCGTGGTCGCCGGTGGTGCGGAGGAGCTCGGCCCGGACGCACGCGGCGCTCATCGCGAAGAGCTCGGCGCCGATGTCGACGATCCGGCCGAGGAAGGCCTGCTTCAGCTCCATCCGGCCCTGCCAGCGGGACATCGCGTAGAAGGTGGACCGGGCGAGCTTGCGGGAGGTCCGCTCGACGTACCGGAGGTGGACCGCGAGGCCGCCGAACTCCCCGTACGCCCCCGGCCGTTGTCCCGGTCCGGCGACGAGGCCGGGGAGCCAGCGGGCGTAGAAGCCGCCGGCCCGCGCACCGGCCCGCGCCTTGGCGCCGAGGGACTTCCCGGGGTCGATGAGGTCGCCGGCGACGGAGAGGTGGGCGTCGACGGCCTCGCGGGCGATCAGCAGGTGCATGATCTCGGTCGAGCCCTCGAAGATCCGGTTGATCCTCAGGTCGCGCAGGATCTGCTCGGCCGGGACGGCGCGTTCGCCGCGGGCGGCGAGCGAGTCGGCGGTCTCGTAGCCGCGCCCGCCTCGGATCTGGACGAGTTCGTCGGCGATGAGCCAGGCCATCTCGGAGCCGTACAGCTTGGCGAGGGCGGCCTCGATCCGGATGTCGTTGCGGTCCTCGTCGGCCATCTGCGAGGCGAGGTCGACGACCGCCTCCAGGGCGAAGGTGGTGGCCGCGATGAAGGAGATCTTGGTGCCGACGGCCTCGTGCCGGCCCACCGGGCCGCCCCACTGCTCACGGACGCCCGCCCATTCACGGGCGATCCTCAGGCACCACTTCCCGGCGCCCGCGCAGACCGCGGGGAGCGAGAGGCGGCCGGTGTTGAGGGTGGTGAGGGCGATCTTGAGGCCGGCGCCCTCGGGGCCGATGCGGTGGGCGGCGGGCACGCGCACGCGGTGGAAGCGGGTGACGCCGTTCTCCAGGCCGCGCAGGCCCATGAAGGCGTTGCGGTGCTCGACGGTGATGCCGGGCGAGTCCGCCTCGACGACGAAGGCGGTGATGCCGCCGGGGTGGCCCTCGGAGACGGGGACGCGGGCCATGACGACGAGCAGGTCGGCCACCACGCCGTTGGTCGTCCAGAGCTTCACCCCGTCGAGGACGTACGCGTCGCCGTCGGGCACGGCGGTGGTGGCGAGGCGCGCCGGGTCGGAGCCGACGTCCGGCTCGGTGAGGAGGAAGGCGGAGATGTCCGTGCGGGCGAGCCGGGGCAGGAAGGCGTCCTTCTGCTCCTGGGTGCCGAAGAGTTTCAGCGGCTGCGGTACGCCGATCGACTGATGCGCCGAGAGCAGCGCGCCGACGGCGGGGCTCGCGGAGCCGACGAGGGCGAGGGCCCGGTTGTAGTACAGCTGGGTGAGGCCGAGACCGCCGTACTTCCGGTCGATCTTCATCCCGAGCGCGCCCAGCTCCTTGAGCCCGGTGATCGTCTCGTCGGGGATGCGGGCCTCGCGCTCGATGCGGGCGCCGTCGATCCGGGTCTCGCAGAACGTGCGGAGGGCCGCGAGAAAGGCCTCGCCGCGCCGGGCGTCCTCGTCCGCGGGGAGCGGGTGGGGATGGACGAGGTCGAGCCGGAAGCGGCCGAGGAAGAGCTCCTTGGCGAAGCTGGGTTTGTGCCAGTCCCGCTCACGGGCGGCCTCGGCGGTCTGCCGGGCCTCGTGCGCGGTGACCTTGGGCCGCTGGGTGGGTGCGGACATGGACGCCTCCTCGGTCTCTCCGTCCGTCGTACCCGATTTCGGCGGGTACGGACAGGCGGAGGACGGCCGGACGGGCGAGACCCGCGGTGCGGCGCCGGGAAAGGCGAAAGGCGGCCCGAACCCCCGCACAGTGGGTTCGGACCGCCTGGTCTCGCGGTCGTACGCGGCGTACGCCCTCGGGGCGATGCCGTCAGGAGGTACGCCTCAGAGGGCGAGGCCCGTCAGGACGAGGACGCGCTCGTAGGTGTAGTCGTCCATCGCGTACCTGACGCCCTCGCGGCCGACGCCGGAGCGCTTGGCGCCGCCGTACGGCATCTGGTCGGCGCGGTAGGAGGGGACGTCGCCGACGATCACGCCGCCGACCTCCAGGGCCCGGTGGGCGCGGAAGGCGGCCTGCAGGTCGTGGGTGAAGACACCGGCCTGGAGGCCGAAGTCCGAGTCGTTGACCGCGGCGAAGGCCTCGGCCTCGCCGTCGACCCGGGCGATGGTCAGCACCGGGCCGAAGACCTCGGCGCGGGCCAGGGTGACGTCCGCCGGGAGCTCGGTGAGCACGGTCGGCGCGTAGGTCGCGCCCTCGCGCTTGCCGCCCACGAGGAGCTTGGCGCCGGCCGCGACGGCCTCGTCGACCCAGGCCTCGACGCGCTGCGCGGCGGCCTCGTCGACCAGCGGGCCGACGTCGGTGGCGGCGTCGGACGGGTCACCGGTGACCTGGGCCTCGACGGCGGCGACGATCTTCGGCAGCAGGCGGTCGTGGACGGAGGAGTCGACGATCACGCGCTGGACGGAGATGCAGGACTGGCCGCCCTGGTAGTTGGAGAAGGTGGCGATCCGGCTCGCCGCCCAGTCCAGGTCCTCCTCGGAGGACCAGTCGGGGAGGACGACGGCCGCGGCGTTGCCGCCGAGCTCCAGGGTGCAGTGCTTGTGCGGCACCGACTCCTGGATGGCGTAGCCGACCTTGTCCGAGCCGGTGAAGGAGATGACCGGGAGACGCTCGTCCTTGACCAGGGCGGGCATGCGGTCGTTCGGCACGGTCAGGATCGACCAGGAGCCGGCCGGCAGGTCGGTCTCGGCCAGGATCTCGCCCAGGATCAGGGAGGAGATCGGGGTCGACGGGGCCGGCTTGAGGATGATCGGGGCGCCGACGGCGATGGCCGGGGCGACCTTGTGGGCGCTGAGGTTCAGCGGGAAGTTGAACGGCGCGATGCCGAGGACGACGCCCTGGGGGATACGGCGGGTGAGCGCGAGGCGGCCCGCGCCACCGGCCTCGGTGTCCAGGCGCTGGGCCTCGCCGGCGTTCCAGCGGCGGGCCTCCTCGGCGGCGAAACGGAAGACGGAGACGGCACGGCCGACCTCGCCGCGGGCCCACTTGATGGGCTTGCCGTTCTCGGCGGAGATCACCAGGGCGATCTCCTCGGTGCGCTCGGCGAGCCGCTTCGACACGTGGTCGAGGGCGGCGGCGCGGACGTGCGCCGGGGTCGCGGCGAACTCGTCGACGACGGCGTGCGCGGCGGCGACGGCCTCCTCGACCTGGGCCTCGGTGGGCACGCTGACCTTGCCGACCAGACGTCCGTCGAAGGAGTTCGTGACGTCGAAGGTGGCCTCGCCGGTGGCCTCGCGGCCGGCGAGCCAGAAGGCGTGGGTGGTCGTCATTGCGTCCCGGCCCTTTCCGTTTCGGGGAGCGAGCGATTGCTCTCGTGCCACGGTAGGGCCGGGAGGGCGAAGGAGCGTTTGTCCGGTGTGGAGTGGTGAGGGTGAACCGCTGTCCGCTTTGGCCGAACGGGGTGGGCGGACGGGGCGGAAGGCCGGTGAACACCGGACGGTGGACGCCGGACGGTGGACGCCGGACGGTGGACGCCGGACGGTGGACGCCGGACGGTGGACGCCGGGCGGGGCGGCCGGACATCGGGCCGCCGCACCCCGCGCGGCCGGTCAGCCGCGCCGTTCCGTCGAGACGATGAGGCAGACGCCGCCCACGACGATCGCGCCGCCGAGGACGATCGGCCACGACAGGGCCTCGTTCAGGACGAGGGCGCCGAGGGCGACGGCGACGACGGGGTTGACGTACGCGTACGTGGCGACCAGCGAGAGCGGCGCGGCCTGCAGGAGCCACGCGTACGCGGTGAAGGCGATCAGGGAGCCGAAGACGATCAGGTACGCGAGCGCGACCCAGGAGCGGCCCGAGATCGCGCTCGGGTCGAGACCGTGCTGCTCGCCCCGGAAGAGCCCGACGGCGAGACCGCCGAGACCGCCCGCGATCATCTCGTACGCGCTGGCGGTGAAGGGGTTCGCGGGCATGGGGAGGCGGGCGGACGAGAACGAGCCGACGGACCACAGGAGCGTCGCCACGACGACGAGGACGACACCGCCGACCCTCACCTCGCCGCTGAGCCCCGGGAGCGTGAGCACAGCGAGCCCCGCGAGGCCGAGGGCCACGCCGGCGAGACCGCCGGCCGTCGGCCGCTGACCCGCCGCCGCCTTCAGGACCACGACCCAGGCCGGGACGACGGAGATGAGGAGGGCGGCCAGGCCGGACGGGATGGAGGTCTCGGCGAGGACGACGAGACCGTTGCCGCCGAGGATCAGGAGCAGACCGATCAGGACGGCCGAGCCGAGCTGCCGGCGGGTGACCCTGAGCGCGGCGGGGCCCTGGCGCCAGGCGATGATCCCGACGAGGAGCAGGCCGGCGGTGACGAAGCGGACCCCGGCGGAGAGGAAGGGCGGCATCGTCTCGACGACGATCCGGATGCCGAGGTAGGTGGAGCCCCACACGACGTACACGATGCCGAGCGCGGCCCACACGGCGCCGGTGATCCGGCGGGCGGCGGGCACCGCCGGGGTGACGGGGGTACGGGGGTCGGAAGCGGCCCGGGACGCCTCGGGGACGGCCGGGGACGCCTCGGGGGCCGGATCGACGGCGGGGCTTGTCATGAGCAGGAGAGTAGGGAGTCGAAGGGCGGTTGACCAAGAAAACTGCCCGAGTTCGGGCAGGTCGGGGCGATTGAACGGGCTGCCGGGGCCCGGTCGAGGGCAGTGGCAGGATGTCCGGACCACGGCGGAAGAAGACGCCGGGGCGGGGACACGTCCGGGACACGGACACGTCTGGGACACATGGGGGGAAACACATGGTCGTGATCGCTTTGACCGGCGTCCTGCTGCTCGCCGTCGGAGGGTGCGTCTGCGTGGTGTGGGCGGCGCGGGGCGGTCCGCGCTGGGTCCGCGGCGTGGCCGCCGTGACGCTGGCGATCGGCCGCATCCTGCGCGACAGCAACCGGCGGCGGGGCCGCGGATCGAACAGCGGGGGCTGGGACGGGGGTTCGGACAGCTGCGGCTCGGACGGCTAGCGGCCCGGGCGGCCGGCGGCCGGGACGAACAGCGGGCTCGGACGGTTGGCGGGCCCAGGCGGTTGGCGGTCCCGGACGGCCAGCGGGCCCGGGTCAACAGCAACCCGGGCGGTTAGCGAGTTCGGACGCCCAGCGGGCCCAGGCGGTTGGCGGGCTCGTACGGCCCTACTCCGCGCCCTCGCCCGTCGCCTTCAGCGCGAGCCACAGCTCCATGCGGACGTCCGGATCGTCCAGGGACCGGCCGAGGATCTCCTCCACCCGCCGCATCCGGTAGCGCAGGGTGTGGCGGTGGACCCCCAGGTCGGCCGCCGCCGCGTCCCACTGGCCGTGCCGGGAGAGCCAGGCCCGCAGCGAGGCGACCAGATCGCCGCGACCCGTGGCGTCGTGGTCCCGGAGCGCGCGGAGCATCCCGTCGGCGAAGGCGCGGACGGCGTCGTCGGCGAGGAGCGGCAGGACCGAGCCCGCCGCCAGGTCCTCGTGCTCGACGAGCGCCTTCCCGCGCCGCCTGGCCACCGAGAGCGCCTGCTCCGCCTGCTTGTACGCCGCGGCGGCCGTGATCGGACCGGCCGGGGCCGACAGCCCGATGGTGACGCCGGCGTCCTCCGCCTCCCGTTCCGCGTACCCCTCGCAGGCGGTGACGACCGCGCCGCCGTCCGCGGCGAGGACGACGAGCCGCTGCTCGCTCTCGGGGACGGCGAGCACCGCCTCGCCCGCGCGTGCGGCCGCCGCCTCCAGGGCCTCGGCGAGCACCGGGAGCGGCGGTTCGCCGGTCGTGTCGCCTCCGGCGGGTTCGGCGACGAGGAGCCGGAAGGGGGCGTCGAGCAGCCCGCCGTAGACATCGCCGGCCACCGCGCGCGCGTGGTCCGGCTGCCCCGCGAGCATCAGCTTCAGGACCGCGGCACCGAGCCGCTGCTCGGCCGCCTGGAGGGACCGGGAGCGCTCCGTGGTGAGGGTGAGGAGGGCGATCGCCGAGTGCACGGCGTACCGCTCGGCCGTACCGAGGGGAGCGCCCGTGCCCACCGCGAGGGCGCCCCGCACCCGGCGCCCCGTCCCCAGCGACTGGAGCTCCACGCGGTCGTCCGTGCCGCCGACCACGGCGCTGGCGGGCGCGGGCCGGTCACGCAGCCGTTCCACGTCGGAGGTGAGCCGGGCGGCCCGGCGCGCCGCCCAGTCGGGCGAGACGGCGACGACGGTGCCGGAGGTGTCGTAGAGCGCGGCCCAGCCGTCGACGTGGGCGGCGAGCCGGGCGACGACGGCCTCGGGGCCCTCGGCGAGCGCGGCCCTGGTCAGCTCGCGCTGCACCTCGAAACCGGCGGTGACGGCCCGGTACTGGTCGGCGGAGATGGCCGCGGACACGGCCTTGCTGATGGCGAGGAAGGGGGTCCGGCGGGGTACTTCGAGCAGGGGCAGATGCTCCTCGCGGGCCGCTTCGAGGAGCGCCCTCGGGATCTCCTCGTAGTTGACGCCGACGGCGAAGCCGAGCCCGACGACACCCGCGCCGAGCAGCCGTCGTACGTAACGGCGCATCGCCTCCAGGTCCTCGGCGTCGAGCGTGAGCGCGGTGGTGAGGAGGAGTTCGCCGCCCTCCATGTACGGGACGGGGTCGGCGAGCTCGCTGACGTGCGCCCACCGGACGGGGGTGTCGAGACGGTCCTCCCCCGCGCGGACGACGAGCTTCAGGGAGGAGTGCTGGACGAGCGAGGCGAGGGTGGGCGGCATCTGGGGACCGTCGGACCTTTGAGCGAGGGGGCGCCACCCAGCCGAGCGGCGCCCCCGATTGTGCCAGGGCCGGGAAGGAGCCGCTCAGCCGCGCGATCCGGCCGGGAGGCGGCCCCGCGCACCCGCCCCGCCGGGCTCCCCGAGCGACGGTGCCCCCGCCCGCTCAGCCGCGCAGGTCGACCAGGAGGGGGGGCGTGTGCTCGCCGCGCACATGGGTGAGGGAGAGGACGGCGTGGCCGGGCGGGACGGAGTGGGCGAGGTCGGAGGCCGACCACCGCTGCCGCTCCACCTCGCGCACGGTGACGGCCTCGGTGGTCACGGCCTTGCCCGTCACCAGCTTGCGCAGGGCGTGGAAGGCCCGGGTCATCGGCTGGTCGGCGAAGACGGTGTGGTGGGCCACCTCCGTGGTCTCCACCCGTTCGGTGCCCCACGCCTCGGCGAAGGCCCGGCCGTCCCAGGTGGGAAGGCCCGCCAGGGCCATCCGGCAGCCGACCGCGGCGAGGAGCGGCCCGTGCAGCGGTTCGGGCACCTCCGCGAGGGTGCGGAGGGCGAGGACGACGGCTGCCCTCTGCGGACGCAGCCGCTGCAGCGCCCGTACGGTCCCGGGCGTGAGCGCGCTGGCCGCGTCGTCCAGGACCAGGAAGGCGACGTGGCCGCGCTTGGACCGGTCCCGGGTGACGGACTGGAACTGGGCGAGGACCAGCCGGTTCAGGAGCCGGGCGGCCTCCTCCTGGCCTCCCTCCGGCAGGCTGATCCGCACCCGCATCGGGTGCTGGGCGACGGCCGCGAGGGAGAAGGGCCGCACCTCGCTGCGGCCGCCGAAGAAGTCGGCGAAGACGGGCCGGTCGAGGGCGGCGAGCCGGTCGGCGAGCACGGGTCCCAGGTCGGTCGCGGTGCCGATCTGCCGGATCCGGGACTCCAGCTCGCGGCGCATGGCCTGGGCGCCGTCGGCGGGCAGCAGGGCGAGCAGCTCGGTCAGGTTCTCGGCGCGGGCCTCGAGCAGTTCGCGCAGGACCGGGACGGTCGGGAAGTGCCCGTACGCCGACCGGTAGGGGCCGATGAGCTGTGCGAGGACGGTGGCGGCGCGGCGGGTCTCCACGCCCTCCAGGTCGCCGACGAGCCCCTCGGCGAGGAAGCCGGCGGCCTCGTCCGGGTCGGTGACCCCCGCGTACAGGTCGAGGTCGTAGCGGGAGGCGGGGTCGCCGAGCCGGACGACGACGTCGTAGGCCTCGTCCGCGCCGAGCGGGGCCGAGGCCCCGCCGACGGCGACGACGGCGCAGGCGCCGGTCAGCGCCTGGAGGGTGAGCGCCTCGACGACGGGCGCGACGAGGGCGCGGGTCTTGCCCGCGCCGGAGGGGCCGACCGCGAGGAGGGAGGTGGCGAGGAGGCCGCGGTCGAGCGCGAGACCGGCTCCGTGGTAGGCGTGCGGGGTGCGCTCGCCGGGCACGTACCGGCCGATCCGCACCTGGTCGACGAGCAGGTCGTGGGTGGCGGCGCGGTGGGGCAGGTCGCGGTCGCCGGAGGGGTGGGCGCCCAGGGCGGCGCCCTGTTCGACGAGCGTCGTGACGAGGGCGGCCCGGCGTCCGGCGTCCCGGTCCGTGTCCTGCCAGGCGCGGCGGACCCGGGCGCAGTCGACGTCGTTCATCCGTCCGGTCGCCAGCTCGCCGGCGAGCAGTTCGGCCGCGCGGTGCTGACCGGCTTCGCGCAGTTCCGGCCACTGGGAGAGGGGGACGCCCGGAGCGGCCTCGGGGGCCGGGGTGCCCGCGCCGGCGGCGCGGGCGCGCCGGGCGCGGTAGAGGCCGGGCCAGTCGCCGACGCGGGCGAAGGGCAGCACGACGAGCGCGGTGATGAGGGCGTACAGCGGATAGACGAGGAAGGGGGATTCCAGGACGTCGTAGCCGCCGCCGACGAGGGACACGAGGGAGAACACGGGCATGACGACGGGGAGCGGTTCCCAGCCGAGGCCGAAGGCCTCCGGCCAGACGAAGGCCAGGGCGATCAGGGCTCCGGCGCCCGCGAGCGCGGCGCGGACGGGTGCGCGGAACCGGTCGAGATAGAGGCGGACGATCTTGCCCCAGGAGCCGAGCGCGGCGATCGCGCAGACGAGCCCGACGAAGACGACGCCGCCGAAGACCTCGTGCGCGGCCGTTCCGTGCCAGTCCCGCGGCGCGGTGGTGCCGTGGTACCACCAGTCGCCGGGGGTGAGGGTCTGGAGCACGGCGTACATGTAGGGAAGGGTCCCGCGCCGGTAGGCCGACCAGATGAGCAGGCCGACGGCGACGGGGATCAGCATCCCGGCGACGGTGGCGGGAGCCAGTCGGGCGGGCGCGGCGGGCGGCGGGGGGACGTGCCGGAACCGCCAGACGCCGAGTCCGGCCGTGGGCCGGGGGGCGTCCAGCCACTCGACGACGGGGGGCCGCGCCCCGGGTGCGCCGGCCGGTCGGGGCGGAGCGGACGGCGGAGGGGGCGGGGTGTGCGCGGGGACGGGCGGGAGTCCCGCCGCCGGCGGTGCGGACGGGGGGTGGACGGCCGGCGGGCCCGCCGGTCGTGGCACCGCGCCTCCCCTGGTCTCACGTGACTCGTACGTGCCGTCCGTCTCCATGAACCCCTGCCCCCTGACCAGTCAGGTCGATGCGTCTGCGCATCGTCAATCTAGTGGGCCCGCACCGCTCCGGAGGGGATTCGACCACCCGTACGGCCGATCACGGGGAGGCACTCGGCGGCGCGACCCGTGACCGTCCGGCCACCACCCCGTCACCCCCCGCCCACACCTCCACCCCCTCCCTGTCCATCCCGGACAACGACACACCCCCCAACACTCCCTATCGGCGCATGCCACCGCGCCTCCCCCGCGCCTAGCCTGCGGAGGAAACCCGCAAGTGCGTCCAGAACACCCCCAGGAGCCCCGCATGAACGCTGTCCCGCAGGAGCGGCGCGTCGTCACCGCCATTCCCGGTCCGAAGTCGCAGGAGCTTCAGGCCCGTCGGCTCGACGCGGTCGCCGGTGGCGTGGGCTCCACGCTGCCCGTCTTCACGAAGCGGGCCGGCGGCGGCATCATCGAGGACGTCGACGGCAACCGTCTGATCGACTTCGGTTCCGGCATCGCCGTGACCTCGGTCGGCGCCTCCGCCGAGGCCGTCGTGCGCCGCGCCTCCGCGCAGCTGCAGGACTTCACCCACACCTGTTTCATGGTGACGCCGTACGAGGGGTACGTGGAGGTCTGTGAGGCGCTCGCCGAGCTGACCCCGGGCGACCACGCCAAGAAGTCCGCGCTGTTCAACTCGGGCGCCGAGGCCGTGGAGAACGCGGTCAAGATCGCCCGTTCGTACACCAAGCGCCAGGCCGTCGTCGTCTTCGACCACGGCTACCACGGCCGTACGAACCTGACCATGGCGCTCACCTCGAAGAACATGCCGTACAAGCAGGGCTTCGGTCCGTTCGCCCCCGAGGTGTACCGCGTGCCGGTGGCCTACGGCTACCGCTGGCCCACCGGTGCCGAGAACTGCGGCCCCGAGGCCGCCGCCCAGGCGATCGACCAGATCAGCAAGCAGATCGGCGCCGACAACGTCGCCGCGATCATCATCGAGCCGGTCCTGGGCGAGGGCGGCTTCATCGAGCCGGCCAAGGGCTTCCTGCCGGCGATCGTGAAGTTCGCCAACGACAACGGCATCGTCTTCGTCGCCGACGAGATCCAGTCCGGCTTCTGCCGCACCGGCCAGTGGTTCGCGTGTGAGGACGAGGGCGTCGTCCCGGACCTCATCACCACCGCCAAGGGCATCGCGGGCGGTCTGCCGCTGGCGGCCGTCACCGGCCGCGCCGAGATCATGGACTCCGTCCACGGCGGCGGTCTGGGCGGCACCTACGGCGGCAACCCGGTGGCCTGCGCCGCCGCGCTGGGCTCCATCGAGACGATGAAGGAGCTCGACCTCAACGGCCGGGCGAAGAACATCGAGTCGGTCATGAAGGCCCGGCTGGCCGCGATGGCCGAGAAGTTCGACGCCATCGGCGACATCCGCGGCCGCGGCGCCATGATCGCCATCGAGCTGGTCAAGGACCGCGCGACCAAGGAGCCGTACGCGGAGGCCGCCGCGGCCCTCGCGAAGGCCTGCCACGCCGAGGGTCTGCTGGTCCTGACCTGTGGCACCTACGGCAACGTGCTGCGCTTCCTGCCGCCGCTGGTCATCGGCGAGGACCTGCTGAACGAGGGTCTCGACATCATCGAGAACGCCTTCGCGCAGATCTGACGCGCCTCCGTGAGGACCACGGTGTGAAGACTCTGTGGGGGGCCGATGGCGGGACGCGTTTCCCGCTGTCGGTCCCCTCTTCTCTGGCGTACGGTTTCCGCAGATGAGAGAAACACCCCGGGCGGAGCCTCCCCAGCCCCGCCCACACCGTGCCGTCGCGCACACCACCGGGGCCTCGTGCTCCGGGACTCCTCACCGATCGGATGGCCGCCCGCCCCACACCCCCCGGGGCGAGCGGCGGCCCGATCCTCTCGGCCGCCCTGGAACCACCCCCCCTGTTCCAGGGCGGCCGACTCTCTTCTCGGCGCTCGTCGCCCTCGCCGTCGTGACCTGGCAGGTGCTCGTCCACGGCTCCCTGACCAGGCTCGACGAGCGGGTGTCCCGGGCCGTGGTGGACTCGGTCCCCCGGCCCCTGAGCGAACTCGCCTCCGACCTCGGCAACATGACCGTCGCCCTGCCCGTCCTCGCCTGCGCGATGGCGTACGCGGTGTGGCGCGGCCGTCGTCCCGCCGCCCTGTACGCGGGGCTCGCCATGGCCGCCGTACCGCTCCTGGTGATTCCCCTGAAGGAGTGGACGGCCCGCCCCGGCCCCCTGGAGCCCTGGGCCCAGGGCTACTACCCCTCGGGCCATACGGCCACGGCCGCCGTCGCCTACTTCGGTGCGGCCTTCCTCGTCTCGAACCGCCTGATCCCCGTCGCCGCCGTGCTGACGGCGGTGACGGGGACCGGGCTTGTCCTGCGGGGCTTCCACTGGCCGCTCGACGTGCTGGCCAGCCTCTGCCTCTCGCTGCTGATCCTGGCGGTCAGCTCCAGTTGTACGCGTCGAAGTTCTGCGAGAACTGCCACTGGTTGAAGCGGTCCCAGTTGATCGACCAGGTCATCAGGCCGCGCAGCGCGGGCCAGGTGCCGTGGGTCTGGTACGTACCGCAGTTGACCTTCTTCGTCAGGCAGTCCAGGGCCTTGTTGACCTCGGCCGGGGCCGTGTGGCCGTTGCCCGCCTGGGTGGAGGCCGGGAGGCCGATCGCGACCTGGTCGGCGCGGAGGGCCGGGAAGAAGCGGTCCGCGTTGCCGGCGACCGGGAAGCCGGTGAGCAGCATGTCGGTCATCGCGATGTGGAAGTCGGCGCCGCCCATCGAGTGGTACTGGTTGTCCAGGCCCATGATCGGGCCCGAGTTGTAGTCCTGGACGTGGAGCAGGGTCAGGTCGTCGCGCAGGGCGTGGATGACCGGCAGGTAGGCGCCGGCGCGCGGGTCCTGGCCGCCCCAGGGGCCGGAGCCGTAGAACTGGTAGCCGAGCTGAACGAAGAAGGTCTCCGGGGCCATGGTGAGGACGAAGCCGGCACCGTACTTGGCCTTGAGGGTCTTGACCGCCTGGATCAGGTTGACGACGACGGGGCTGGTCGGGTTCCGGAAGTCGGTGTCGCCGGTCTGGAGCGACAGCGAGTGGCCTTCGAAGTCGATGTCGAGGCCGTCGAGGCCGTACTCGTCGATGATCTTCGAGACGGAGGAGACGAAGGTGTCACGGGCGGCGGTGGTGGAGAGCTGGACCTGGCCGTTCTGGCCGCCGATCGAGATGAGGACCTTCTTGCCGGCGGCCTGCTTGGCCTTGATCGTCGCCTTGAACTCCGCGGGGGACTCGACGTTCGGGCACTCCGTGGCCGGGCAGAGGCTGAAGCGGATGTCGCCCGAGGTCACCGAGGTCGGTTCGCCGAAGGCCAGGTTGATGACGTCCCAGGAGGCGGGGACGTCGGCCATCCGGGTGTAGCCGGAGCCGTTGGCGAAGCTGGAGTGGAGGTAGCCGACGAGGGCGTGCGCGGGCAGGCCGGGGTTGCCGCCCCCGCCGCCGCTGGTGGTCGTCGCGCTCACGGCGGTCGACTTCGCGGACTCGCCGGCGCTGTTCACCGCGCTGACCTGGAAGCTGTACGCGGTGGAGGGCGTGAGCCCGGTCGCGGTGGCGGAGGTGCCGGTGACGGTCTGGATCTTCGTGGTCCCCCGGTAGACGTTGTACGAGGTGGCGCCGGAGACGGCGGACCAGGTCAGCGGCACGGAGGTGGAGGTCGGGGAGCCCGCCGCGAGACCGGCGGGGGTGGCCGGGAGCTGCACCGGGTCGCCGCCGGGGCCGTACAGGGAGAGGTCGTCGGCCTGGTAGGCGGGGGTGCCGTACCAGCCGTGGGTGTAGATCGTCACCGAGGTGGTGGAGGCGCCCGTGGTGAACGACGTCGACAGTCTCTGCCAGTCGGGGGCGGAGCCGGTCCAGGTGGAGACGTCGGTGGTGCCGGTGCCGGACGCGCCGAGGTAGACGTAGCTGCCGCGGACCCAGCCGCTGAGCGTGTACGCGGAGTTGGGCTTGACGGTGACGGTCTGCGAACAGCGGGCGTTGTCGCTGCCGGCGGGGGTCGCCCGGAGCGCCTTCGTGCCGCTGCGGACGGGCGAGGTGACGGCGGCGCCGCTGCCCGCCGTGCAGGTCCAGCCGTCGAGGCCGGCCTCGAAGCCGCCGTTGCGGGCGAGTTCGCTGTCGGCGGCCTGGGCCGTCGGGGTGAGCGCGGCGAGTCCGCCGGCGGCGAGGACACCCGCGAGGAGCAGGGTGAGAGGTCTGGCGCGGTCCACAACTGCCTCCGGGGATGGGGGAATCGAGGTGGGAGCGCGCCACAGCATGGTCCAGACCAATCAAGTGGTCAAGACCTCTGTCCCCGACGTCCGCACGGCGGACGGCGGACCCCGCCCACCGTACGGACCACGCCGCCTACGGCGCCCCTCCCGCCCGCCCGATCCGTCCCGCCGCCTCGTGCATCGCCAGCTCCAGGAGCGCGGCGTCGGTGAGGGTGCCCGAACCGTCCGGCGCCACCAGCCAGCGCACGCCGCCGGTCACGCGCCCCGGGTACGGGACCACGATCCAGGTTCCGGCGCCCGCGCCCCGCACCCCGGTGCCGAGCCAGCGGGTCGCGGTGCCCGGCGGGACGAAGAAGCCCATCCGGGCGTCGCCGAAGTCGGCGAGCACCGGGCCCGGCCGGTCGACGAGGCGGGTCAGCACGTCGAGGGTGGGGTAGCCGAGCTCGGCCGGCAGGATCAGGACGTCCCAGCGCCTGCCGGCGGGCAGCAGCGCGACCCCGTGCGGGTTGCGCTCCCACTCCCACCGGCAGGCGTCGGGTTCGGGTGCGACCGAGACCAGCCACTCCACCGCGCTCTTGGCGCCCGAGGCCCCCGTACCAGTCATCACAACGGTCTCCTTCCGTGTGGACACGGTGTCTGTACGGAGAGAGCGGTTCGGGCGGCTGCTCTTACGCGGTTTCAGCTACCCATCGGTTGTGATGTGAGTCACAGGGTGACGTCTCAGCTGTCGAAGCCCAGCCCCATCCGGTCCATCGCCTTCAGCCACAGGTTGCGGCGGCCGCCGTGCTCGTCGGCGCGCGCCATCGACCACTTGGTGATGCCGATGCCGGCCCAGGCGATCGGCTCGGGCGGGAAGGGCAGCGGCTTGGAGCGGACCATCTCCAGCTCGGTGCGCTCGGTGCGCTCCCCCGCGAGCAGGTCGAGCATCACGTCCCCGCCGAAGCGGGTGGCGCCGACACCGAGGCCGGTGAACCCGGCCGCGTACGCCACCTTGCCCTGGTACGCCGTACCGAAGAAGGCCGAGAAGCGGGAGCAGGTGTCGATCGCGCCGCCCCAGGCGTTGCTGAAGCGGAGCCCCTCCAGCTGCGGGAAGCAGTGGAAGAACTGCTCGGCGAGCTTGAGGTAGGTCTCCGGACGGTGGTCCATCTCGGCGCTGACCTTGCCGCCGAAGGGGTAGATCGCGTCGTAGCCGCCCCACAGGATGCGGTGGTCGGCGGTGATCCGGAAGTAGTGGAACTGGTTGGCGCAGTCGCCGAGCCCCTGCCGGTTCCGCCAGCCGACGGAGGCGAGCTGCTCGGGGGTGAGCGGCTCGGTCATCAGGGCGTAGTCGTAGACCGGGACGGTGTACGGGCGGACCCGCTTGACCAGCGACGGGAAGACGTTGGTGCCGAGCGCGACCCGGCGGGCGACCACCTTGCCGTACGGGGTGCGCACCCCCATGCCGGCGCCGACGGAGACCAGCTCCAGGCCCGGGGTGTTCTCGAAGATCCGGACGCCCAGGCCGAGGCAGGCCCGCTTCAGGCCCCAGGCCAGCTTGGCGGGGTCCAGCATGGCGACGCCGCGCCGGTCCCACAGGCCGCCGAGGAAGGTCGGCGAGTCGACCTCGGCGCGCACGGCGTCCCGGTCGAGGAGTTCGAGGCCGTCCGCGAGACCGAGCCGGTCGATCTCCTCGTACATCTCGTGGAGTTCCTCGACCTGGTACGGCTCGGTGGCCACGTCGATCTCGCCGGTGCGCTCGAAGTCGCACTCCAGGGAGTAGCGGGCGACCGCGTCCTCGATGGCGTCGAGGTTGCGCTCGCCGAGCTCCTCCAGCTTCGGCAGCTCGCCCGGCCAGCGGGCGAGCCCGTTGCCGAAGCCGTGGGTGAGGGAGGCGGCGCAGAAGCCCCCGTTGCGGCCCGAGGCGGCCCAGCCCACCTCGCGGCCTTCGATCAGGACGACGTCCCTGGAGGGGTCGCGCTCCTTGGCGAGGAGCGCGGTCCACAGTCCGCTGTAGCCGCCGCCGACGACGAGGAGGTCGCACGTCTCGGTGCCGGTGAGGGCGGGCAGTGCTCCCGGCTTGCCGGGATCTTCCAGCCAGAAGGGGACGGGCTGGGCGTCGGAGAGAGATTGTGCAGCGAGACGCATGGCGACTGGGGCCATGGTTTCCAACTCCTTCGGTGCCTGGGCGGCCTTCGCTCAGGCTGTTGCTGTTTTCTTGCGCCGGTTCGTAATGATTTGCCCGGCCATGACCACCAGTACCGCGAGGACGAACATCGCGGTGCCGATGACGTTGATCTGAACGGGTGTTCCTCGCTGTGCCGAGCCCCAGACGAACATGGGGAAGGTGACGGTGGAGGGGCCCGCGTTGAAGTTGGTGATGATGAAGTCGTCGAACGAGAGCGCGAAGGCGAGCAGGGCGCCGGCGGCGATACCGGGCGCGGCGATCGGCAGGGTCACCCGCAGGAAGGTCTGCGCGGGCCCGGCGTAGAGGTCGCGCGCGGCCTCCTCCAGGCGCGGGTCCATGGACATGACCCGGGCCTTGACCGCCGTCACGACGAACGACAGGCAGAAGGTGATGTGGGCGATCAGGACCGTCCAGAAGCCCAGCTCGATCCCCATGTTGAGGAAGAGGGTGAGCAGCGAGGCGGCCATGACGACCTCGGGCATCGCCATCGGCAGGAAGATCAGCGAGTTGATCGCGCCGCGGGCCCGGAAGCGGTAGCGGACGAGCGCGAAGGCGATCATCGTGCCGAGGGCGACGGCGCCGAGGGTGGCCCAGGCGGCCAGCTGGAGCGAGAGCGACAGCGACTGGCACATGTCGGCGACGCCGCAGGGGTCCTTCCAGGCGTCGAGGGAGAACCGCTGCCAGGAGTAGTTGAAGCGCCCGTTCGGCTTGTTGAACGAGAACACCATCACGACGACGTTCGGCAGGATCATGTACGCGAGCGTCAGCAGGCCCGCGATGACGACGAGGTTCCTACGGATCCAACGCATCAGACCAGATCCTCCGTTCCCGCTCGGCGGATGTACACGGTGACCATGACGAGGACGATCGCCATGAGGATGAAGGAGAGCGCGGCGGCCGTCGGGTAGTCGAGCACCCGCAGGAACTGCGACTGGATGACGTTGCCGACCATCTTGGTGTCGGTCGAGCCGAGCAGTTCGGCGTTGACGTAGTCGCCGCTGGCCGGGATGAAGGTGAGCAGGGTGCCGGAGACGACGCCGGGCATCGACAGCGGGAAGGTCACCTTGCGGAAGGTGGTGGCCGGGGAGGCGTACAGGTCCTGCGCGGCCTCGTGCAGCCGGCCGTCGATCCGCTCCAGGGAGGTGTAGAGGGGCAGGATCATGAAGGGCAGGAAGTTGTACGTGAGACCGCAGACGACCGCCATCGGGGTGGCGAGCACCCGGTCGCCCTCGGTCCAGCCGAGCAGGCTGGTCACGTCGAGGACGTGCAGCGCGTTCAGAACGTCCACGACGACGCTGTCGTCCGCCAGGATCGTCTTCCAGGCCAGGGTCCGGATGAGGAAGCTGGTGAAGAAGGGGGCGATGACGAGGACGAGGAGCAGGTTGCGCCAGCGGCCGGCCTTGAAGGCGATCAGGTACGCGAGCGGGTAGCCGAGCAGCAGGCAGAGGACGGTCGCGGTCCCGGCGTACAGCAGGGAGCGGACGAACTGCGGCCAGTACTCCTGGAAGGCGTCCCAGTAGGTCTGGAAGTGCCAGGTGACCTGGAAGCCCGCTTCGAGGGAGCCGGTCTGGACCGAGGTCGAGGCCTGGTAGACCAGCGGCAGGGCGAAGAAGACGACCAGCCAGACGATGCCGGGCAGCAGCAGCCAGTACGGGACGAGCCGCTTGCGGGTGGAGGGCTTGCGCGGAACCGGTTCCCCGGTCGGCGGCGCCGTCTCCTCCTTCGCGAGGGTGGTGGTGCTCATCCGGCGTCCTCCACCGTCTCGACACCCGCGTCGATGTCCTGATCCGCGTCGAGCCCGAAGGTGTGCGCCGGGTTCCAGTGCAGGACCACCTCGGCGCCGGGGACCAGCCGGGTGTCGCGCTCGATGTTCTGCTCGTACACCTGGAGTTCGGCCCCGGCCGGGCTGTTCACCACGTACTGGGTGGAGACGCCGATGAAGGAGGAGTCGGCGATCCGGCCGGTGACCCGGTTGCGGCCGTCGGCTATCGCGCCCGCGTCGTCCTTGTGCGTCAGCGAGATCTTCTCGGGGCGGACGCCGACGAGCACCTTGCCGCCCTGGCGGACGGCGGAGGTACAGCGGTCGCCGGGGACGCGGAGCCTGCCGCCGCCCGCGGTGACCAGCACGTCGGAGCCGGTCTCCAGTACCTCGGCCTCGATGAGGTTGGAGGTGCCGAGGAAGTTGGCGACGAAGGTGGTCTGCGGGTTCTCGTACAGGTCGGCGGGGGCGCCGAGCTGCTCGACCCGGCCGCCGTTCATCACCGCGACCTGGTCGGCCATCGTCATGGCCTCCTCCTGGTCGTGGGTGACGTGCACGAAGGTGATGCCGACCTCGGTCTGGATCCGCTTCAGCTCCAGCTGCATCTGGCGGCGCAGCTTGAGGTCGAGGGCGCCGAGCGGCTCGTCGAGGAGGAGCACCTGGGGGTGGTTGATGAGCGCGCGGGCCACGGCGACGCGCTGCTGCTGGCCGCCGGAGAGCTGGTGCGGCTTGTGCCGGGCCTTGTCGCCGAGCTGGACGAGCTCCAGCATGTCGTCGACCTGCTTCTTCACCGATTTGATGCCCCGGCGGCGCAGGCCGAAGGCGATGTTCTCGGTGATGTCCATGTGCGGGAAGAGCGCGTAGGACTGGAAGACGGTGTTGACGGGCCGCTTGTACGGCGGGAGGGCGGTGACGTCCTTGTCGCCGAGGAAGACGGTGCCGGTGCTGGGGTCCTCCAGGCCTGCGATCATCCGCAGCGTGGTGGTCTTGCCGCAGCCGGAGGCGCCGAGGAGGGCGAAGAAGGAGCCCTGCGGGACGGTCAGGTCGAGCGGGTGGACGGCGGTGAAGGAGCCGTACGACTTGCTGATCCCGGTGAGACGGACGTCGCCGCCGGTGGTCTTGTCAGTCATGGGTTGCGGTCCCAGGGGAGTGAGAGAGGTGGACGAGGCCGGACTCAGGCGCCGATGAGCTTGGCGAACTTCTCCTCGTACGCCGTCTCCTCCGCGCTGGTGAGCGAGCGGAAGGCGTGCGACTTCTTGGCCATGGCCTTGTCCGGGAGGATCAGCGTGTTGTTCGCGAGTTCGGGGTCGATCTTGGCGAGCTCGTCCTTCACCCCGTCGACGGGGCAGACGTAGTTGATGTACGCGGCGAGCTGGGCGGCGACGGGAAGCTCGTAGTAGTGGTCGATGAGCCGCTCGGCGTTCGTCTTGTGGCGGGCCTGGGCGGGGACGAGCAGGTTGTCGCTGGACGTGATGTAGCCGGCGGACGGGATGGAGAACCTGATGTCGGGGTTGTCCGCCTGGAGCTGGATGACGTCCCCGGCCCAGGCGAGGCAGGCGGCGAGGTCGCCCTTGTCCAGGTCGGAGGTGTAGTCGTTGCCGGTGAAGCGGCGGATCTGCTTCTTGTCGACGCCCTTCTGGAGGCGTCCGACCGCCGCGTCGTAGTCGGCGTCCGTGAACGTCCCGGGGTCCTTGCCGAGGTCGAGCAGGGTCATGCCGACCGAGTCGCGCATCTCGGTGAGGAAGCCGACCCGGCCCTTGAGCGAGGGATCGTCGAGGAGCTGGGTGACCGAGTCGACCTTCTTCCCGCCGGTCGCCTTCACGTTGTACGCGATGACCGTGGAGATGCCGGTCCACGGGTACGAGTAGGCGCGGCCCGGGTCCCAGTCGGGGCTGCGGAACTGGGCGGAGAGGTTCGCGTAGGCGTGGGGCAGGTTCGAGGCGTCCAGCTTCTGCGCCCAGCCGAGCCGGATCATCCGGGCCGCGAGCCAGTCGGTGACGCATATCAGGTCGCGGCCGGTGTCCTGGCCGGCCGCGAGCTGCGGCTTGATCTTGCCGAAGAACTCGACGTTGTCGTTGATGTCCTCGGTGTACTTGACCTTGATCCCGGTGCGCTTCGTGAACGCCTCCAGGGTGGGGCGGGACTTCTCGTCCTCACTGACGTCCATGTACTCGGTCCAGTTGGAGAAGGCGAGGGTCTTCTCCTTGGCCGAGACGTCCGTGGAGGCGGGTCCCTGGCCCTCCCGCTTGGCCGGCGGGATGCCACAGGCGCTCAGCGCGGCGAGGCCGCCGACGGTGAGCGCGCCGACACCGCCCGCCCGCAGCATCGAACGGCGGCTCAGGGCGCCCCGGCCGCTCGTCAGGCTGCGGCGTATCGCCGCGGTCTGCGCGGCGGACAGGCTGTCGGGCTCGTACTGCTCCATGCGCTGTGCCCTTTCGGGATGGTTGCGCCGCCGGTCGGGCGGCAGATTGCTATCGGTCCCCGAAGATCGTGCGGTGCCAGTCCTTCGCGGCGACCGCGGTGTTGTCGAACATCACGTGCTTGACCTGCGTGTACTCCTCGAATGAGTAGGCCGACATGTCCTTCCCGTACCCCGATGCCTTGGTGCCGCCGTGGGGCATCTCGCTGATGATCGGGATGTGGTCGTTGACCCAGACACAGCCGGCCTTGATCTCCCGGGTGGCGCGGTTGGCCCGGTAGACGTCCCGGCTCCAGGCCGAGGCGGCCAGGCCGTACGGGGTGTCGTTGGCGAGCCGGATGCCCTCGTCGTCGCCGTCGAAGGGCAGGGCCACCAGGACCGGGCCGAAGATCTCCGACTGCACGACCTCGCTGTCCTGAGCGGCGCCGGTGATCAGGGTCGGACGATAGTACGCACCGTCGGCGAGCTCTCCGCCAGGGGCTTCGCCGCCGGTGACGACGGTGGCGTAGCCGCGGGCCCGCTCGACGAAGTCGGCGACCCGGTCGCGCTGGGCGTGGCTGATCAGCGGGCCGAGGTCGGTGGTGGGGTCGAAGGGGTCGCCGAGGCGGACGGTCTCCATCAGTTCGGCGACGCGGGCGACGAAGGCGTCGAAGAGCGGGCGCTGGACGTACGCGCGGGTGGCCGCGGTGCAGTCCTGGCCGCTGTTGATGAGGGAGGCGGCGACGGCGCCGTGGGCGGCGGCCTCCAGGTCGGCGTCGTCGAAGACGACGAAGGGTGCCTTGCCGCCGAGTTCGAGGTGGAGCCGCTTGACGGTGGCGGTGGCGATCTCGGCGACCCGCTTGCCGACGGGGGTGGAGCCGGTGAAGGAGGTCATGACGACGTCGGGGTGGCCGACGAGGTGCTCGCCGACGGTGCGTCCCGCGCCGTTGACGATGTTGATGACGCCGTCGGGGATGCCGGCCGCCGTCGCCGCCTGGGCGAACATCAGGGAGGTCAGCGGGGTGAGCTCGGCGGGCTTCAGGACGATCGTGTTGCCGGCCGCGACGGCCGGGAGGATCTTCCAGGCGGCCATCTGGAGCGGGTAGTTCCAGGGGGCGATGGAGCCGACGACCCCGATCGGCTCGCGCCGGATGTACGAGGTGTGGTCGCCGCTGTACTCGCCGGCCGACTGGCCCTGGAGGTGGCGGGCGGCCCCCGCGAAGAAGGCGGCGTTGTCGACGGTGCCGGGCACGTCGAACTCGGTGGTGAGCCTGAGGGGCTTGCCGCACTGGAGGGACTCGACGCGGGCGAAGTCCTCGGCCCACTCGGCGAGGACGCCGGCGAAGCGGTGCAGGGCGTCGGAGCGTTCGCCGGGGGTGGCGCCCGCCCAGCCCGGGAAGGCGGCCTTGGCGGCGGCGACGGCCTCGTCGACGTCGGCGGTGGAGGCGAGCGCGTAGGAGTAGACGCTCTTCCCGGTCGCCGGGTCGATCACGCTGTGTTCCTGACCGGAGGTTCCGGCGCGGAGCCGGCCGCCGATGTACTGTGCGCCGTCCGCGAAGCGGTCCGTCACCTGGAAGCGGTTGCCCATGACGCTCTCCGTTGTCCCAGCTCGATTTGAGTGCCGATCCTGACATGACGACAGTGGGCCAACAAGTGATTCCGTTGTTGCCTTTTGGTTACGCGACGGAATCGGTCGACCATGTGTCGAGGCGCCCGGAAAATCTCCGTACGGAGTGTCCGTGGCGGATGCCACACTCGCATGCATGAGCGAGATCGAGGCCCTGACACAGCAGGTCAACAGGGGTGACAGGGTGAAGTGGCTGCACTTCTGGGGCCACCGCCCGCACCCGGACGGGCGCCTCTCGGCGAGCTGCCTCAGCCAGTGGTGGCCGTCCCCGTTCGTCGTCGACGGCGTGTCGTACGGGACGGCGGAGCACTGGATGATGGCGGCCAAGGCGCGTCTCTTCGGGGACGCGGAGGCCGAGCGGGCGGCGCTGACCGCCCCCACCCCGGCGGAGGCCAAGAAGGCCGGCCGGCTGGTGCGGGACTTCGACGAGACGGTGTGGCGGCGGGAGCGCTTCGGGATCGTCGTCGAGGGCAGCGTCCACAAGTTCTCCTCCGACGAGGCCCTGCGCGCCTACCTCCTGGGCACGCGCGGCCGCGTGCTGGTGGAGGCCAGCCCGATGGACCGCGTCTGGGGCATCGGACTCGCCGCCGACGACGCCCGCGCCCACGACCCCGCCCGCTGGCGCGGCGAGAACCTCCTGGGCTTCGCCCTGATGGAGGCACGGGAGCGACTGCTCCTCGCCACCTGAGAGCACCCAGGGGCCCGCGGGTGAGCTGCGCGGGCGCTCGGCACGAACGCAGAGTGCCCGCGCGTGACCGGCGCGGGCACTCGGCACGCGCGAGAGGGCCCCGCACCGGATCGGTGTGAACCGCCCCTGCGGGTGATGCGTCTTACCGGGAAAGGACGAGCTGCCGCCAAATCCCTGCGGAAGAGCGTCCATGGG
>NZ_JBEOXR010000064.1:0-43755 GCF_040296665.1 Streptomyces sp. NPDC002057 | reverse complement strand
GTGGTCCGCGGGGCGGCGGGGTCGTCGATGTTGTGGCGCAGGTTCTGGCCGGTGTCGCTGATGACGCGCAGGCGGTTGGCGGCGGGGTTGAAGTCGACGCCGAAGTGCCGGCCCTGGAGGGCGACGGTCAGCTGTGAGACCTTGACGGCCTTGGCGTTGCTGTCGACCGTGTAGATGCCGCCCCTGTCGCCGACGCCGTAGAGCTTGCCGTTCTGGACGCGGAAGTCGATGCCGACCAGCTTGGTGTCGCCCGACAGGCCGGAGACCTTTCCGAGCGACCAGCTCTCGGCCGGGTTGTGGACGTCGAAGCCGACGAGACGCTGGTCGCTGGTCAGACCGACGCTGATCAGGCGGTGGCCCGAAGCGCGGCCCTGCGGCCCGAACGGATCGCCGCCCGCCGCCGTCGCCGAAGCCAGGACCGGGGAGAGCAGGGAAACAGCCATCGCGGCAGCGGCCACAGCGGCGGCAGCGACTCTACGAGTACGCACAACAGGGCTCCGATCGGTTTGCGGGCCTCAACCGTGAGGCACGTCTGCGCATCCTTCGACGCCAGGCGAGGCAGAGATTGCAGCCCTGCGCGACAACCCCTCCAACAGCCCGCAATAGTCCTATCGCCACGCCCACCCGCCGACCAATCGCCACCTCAGGACGTTCCTCTCCCAGCTGCCCGTCGACGACTCGGTGAGGTTCTGTCAGCGCGTGGACCACGGGCGCGGACCTTCCGTGGCAGGAGCCGGCCTGGGGCTCCGCCGCCATCGGTGCGCACCGGTGCTGGGGCCCTCCGTTCTCGGAGGGCCCCAGGGCACCGGTCGCTCTCGCGTCACGCGCTCATCGCGCTGTCCCTTGCCGGGGCTGCTACTTGGGCATCAGGACGGTGTCGACGATGTAGACGTTGGCGTTGGCGGTCTTGACGTTGCCGCAGACCACGTTGGACGTGTCGTTGACCTTGTAGGCCTCGCCGGAGCCGGCGGTGGTGACCATGCCCTTCTGGAGGGTCTCGAAGGAGCCGCTCTCCAGCTGCTTCGGGGTGAGCTTCTGGCCGACGACGTGGTACGTGAGGATCTTGGTCAGGGTGGCCTTGTCGGCCAGGACCTTGTCCAGGTCGGCCTTCGGGATCTTCGCGAAGGCCTCGTTGGTCGGGGCGAAGACGGTGATGTTCTGGGCGTTGTTCAGGGTGTCGACCAGGCCGGCCTTCTTCACGGCGGCGACCAGGGTGGAGAGGGCCGGGTTGTTGGAGGCGGCGGTGGCGACGGGGTCCTTGGCCATGCCGTCGAAGGAGCCCGCGCCGTCCTTGGGGACACCCGCACAGGCCGGGCCGAACGGCTGGTCGTCGGTCATCGCGTCCTCCGTCGGAGTGGCCTCGGTGGTGGCCGTGTCCTGGGCGGTGGTGGGGGCCGCCGCCTTGGTGTCGTCGCTGGATCCGGAGCAGGCGGCCAGCGAGAAGGGCAGCAGCGCGGCGGCGGCGACGGCGAGCGCGGTACGGCGGATACGCAGGTTGTTCATGAGAGTTTTCTCCTTGAATCAGCTGATATGCGATGGATCAGAGGGCTGGTGGTGCTGCCGGGCCGGCCCGTGGGCCGGTCCGGTGGTCTCAGGGGACGGTGACGAACACGCTGTGCCGGCCGCTCGCCCCGTCGGGGACGGTCCGGGCGCGCTGTTCGGTCTGCACCTGGCCGGTGCCGTCGGTCGCGCGGACGGTGAGGGTGTGTCCGCCCGGGGTGGTCCGCCAGCGGAAGGACCACTGGCGCCAGGTGTCGCGGGTGTCCTGGGCGGCGAGGTCGGCGTCCTGCCAGGCGCCGTCGTCGACGCGGACCTCGACGCGGCTGATGCCGCGGTGCTGCGCCCAGGCGACTCCGGCGACCATGACGGTTCCGGCCTCCGGGCGGGCGAAGGGCTTGGGGGTGTCGATGCGGGCCTGGGTCTTGATGGGTGCCTTGCGGGCCCACTTCCGCTTCACCCAGTAGGGGTCGTAGGCGTCGAAGGTGGTGAGCTCGATGTCCTCGATCCACTTGCAGGCCGACACGTACCCGTAGAGGCCGGGGACGAGCATGCGGACCGGGAAGCCGTGGTCGAAGGGAAGCGGTTCGCCGTTCATGCCGACGGCGAGCAGCGCGTCGCGGCCGTCCATGACGTCCTCCACCGGAGATCCCAGCGTCATGCCGTCCACGGAACGTGCCACCAGCTGGTCCGCCGTGCCGCCCTCCGAGGGGCGCTTCACACCGCACTCGGCCAGCAGATCGGCCAGGCGTACGCCGAGCCAGCGGGCGTTGCCCACGTACGGCCCGCCGACCTCGTTCGACACACACGTCAGAGTGATGTCGCGTTCCATCAGGGGCCGGGACAGCAGGTCGTCGAGGGTGTACGTGCGGGGCCGGGCGACACCCTTGCCGTGGATCCGCAGCCGCCAGGTGTCGGCGTCGACCTTGGGGACGACGAGGGCGGTGTCGACGCGGTAGAAGTCCCGGTTGGGCGTGGTGAACGGGCTGATCCCGGCCACCTTGAGCTGTACTCCCGCCGGAAGGGCGGGCGCGGGCGAGGCCGGAGCGGGCAGGACGAGAGCGGCACGGGAGGCGACGGCGCCCCGGCCGCTGCGCGCGGTCAGCACCCGGCCCAGCACTCCGGCGCCGGTCGCGGCGGCGGCGGTCACCGTGGCCGCGGTGAGGAACCCCCGTCGGCTCCAGCCGCTCGTGGGAACCTCCTCACCCGTCGACGGCCGGACGGCTGCCGCCCTGCCCGCCAGGATGTGAAGGACCGCGGCGCCGGCCACCGCGCCCACCACCGAGGGCAGGGCGTCCGCGACTCCCGCACTGTCGGGCCTGCTCAGGGCGGCGACACCGCCGACGACCCCGAACACCAGCACCCCGGCCGCTCCCGCCCGGCGGTGGCGCAGGGAGAGGACGCCCAGGAAGGCGGCGAACAGTCCCAACAGGACGAGGATGCCGAGCTGGAGGACGAACTTGTCGTTCTCCCCGAACGTGCGGATCGCGAAATCCTTCACCGGGGCGGGGGTCCGGTCGATGACCGCGCCACCCACCACCGTCACCGGACCGGCCGCGGGACGGACCAGGGCGGCGGTCAGCTCGGCCACGGCCAGCGCGGTGAACCCGGCCAACAGGCCGGCCGACGCTCCGAGGAAGGCTCGGCTGAGGGTGTTGCGGAAGCTGCTCACACCCGACATTCGGCGACGCCCACCCGGCGGATGGGTCGATCACCCGAAAGAATGAGAAAGGTGTGTCCTGAGGGGTCAGGGCTTGCGCACCGTGGCCACCTGCCGGCCGGTGTCGTCCGCGATCTCGCGACCGGGCCGCGGCAGCCGGCGCGAAGTGGCGGCGCTGCGGGGCAGGATGACCGGCCACCAGGTGCGTGGTCCCAGGTCGAGGATGAGGGCGGGGACGAGGAAGAGGCGCACCAGGAGTGCGTCGGTCCTGCCGGACTTGCTTGAGACGGCCCGTCAGATCCTGCGGTCCGATGCCGACGACAGGCGTCCTGGCCTCGCCGTCCCGTGCCGGCACCACGTCCCCGGAGTCGGTCCGGGCCGTTCCCGCAGGGCGGCGTCGGAGCGGCTCCGCGTGAGCCGACCCGACGATCACGGTCGGCTCACGCGAGAGCCGCGGGTGGCTGTGCCGGCAGCCACCCGCGGCCGACCCGACCGGAACGCGGCTCTGCGTGCCTGAAACGCCTGATGCGCTCCCTGCCCGCGGCCCGGTCAGGTCACCGGTCCGTGCCACCCCGACGGCAGCGGACCGGAGCCTCTCGGCGCTGCCCGGTTCAGGCGTTGACGCAGGTGTTGCCGAACGTCGGGTTCAGCAGACCGATGACGCTGACCGTGTTCCCGCAGGCGTTCACCGGCACGTGGACCGGGATCTGGATCAGGTTGCCCGACCCGACGCCGGGCGAGTACGCGGCCACGCCCTGCGCCCCCGCGTCGGCCGCCGCGAACGACGCTCCACCGAACACCACCGCACCGGCCGCCGCGGCGACCGCCAGACCCTTACAGACTCGAACCATGGAACTGCCTCCAGAAGAAGAGCTGTCCGGCCGTACGGAAGTCCCTTACGGCCGACGGGGATTCCGGTGACTACCTCCCGGCCCCTCACCTCCTCCTTCGTCGCCCCGAGGCCGACGGCTGGGTCACCGCCCCGCAGTTCACTCGCGCGAGGGAACGGGCCGCTCGCGGGTGACGGAACGGACCTCCCATCCGCAGGAGCGTCCGCTACGAAGAACCGCCGAGACCCCGTCCCTCGGCTCTGCTCCCGGACGGCACCCGGCGTCGCGGTCCGCGGCCCCACCAGCGATGAAGGACCCGCATGCGATGGACACCCCCCCTTCCTGACGGCCACCTCGGGCCTCCGCTCCGGCTGGTCGCCTCGGCCGGAGCCCGGCCGGTGAACCAGCCCCTCCCCTTCGGGGCTCCCGGCGGTCCCGGCCGAGCCGACCTCGCCGAGGTCGTGGAGCTGGTGGCCCGTGGCGACCGAGAGGCCTTCTCCGTCCTCTACGACGCCCTGGCACCACTCGTGTTCGGCATCGTGATCAAAGTGGTGCGCGACCGGGCCCGGTCCGAGGAGGTCGCCCAGGAGGTCATGATCGACCTGTGGCGACAGGCCCCGCGCCACCGTTCCGACGAAGGCTGCGTCACCACCTGGGCGGCGACCATCGCCCATCGCCGGGCGGTGGACCACGTGCGCTCCGCACAGGCCGCCCACGACCGCGAACAGGGTCCAGCCGCGCGTGAGCACACCACCGCGCACGACGAGGTCGCCGAACGGGTCGAAACCCGCCTGGAGAGCCGGCAGGTACGCCGCTGCCTCGACGGCCTCACCGAACTTCAGCGTCAGGCCGTCACGACGGCCTACTACGGGGGACTCACCTACCGTGAAGTCGCCGAATCCCTGCGCGCACCACAGCCCACGATCAAGACGCGCATGCGCGACGGGCTCGTCCGGCTGCGCGACGGCATGGGGGTGACCACATGAACCGGCAGCACGCAGACGTCCACGCCCTCGCCGCGCCCTACTCCCTGAACGCCCTCGACCCGACGGAGCGCACGACGTTCAGGAGCCACCTCCGGCGCTGCGCGGACTGCCTTCAGGAGGTGGCGGATTTCCAGGCCACGGCCGCACGGCTCGCCGCCGCCGCGGCCCAGGCCCCGCCCGCCGCCATGAAGCAGCGGACGGTGTCCGCCGTCTCCGGCGTGCGCCAGTTGCCGCCGCGGGTAGCGGCCCCCCTGTCCACGAAGCGGCTCGGTGCCCTGCGCCGCAGGGCCGGTCCCCTCGCCCTGGCCGCGGGCCTGGCCGCCGCCGCGTCCTTCGCCGGCCTGTCCTGGTGGCAGAACCAGGAGAGCGAACAGTCCGTACAGCGTGCCCGGCAGGCCGAGCAGCGACTCGACGCCATCAGCACCGTGCTGGCGGCACCCGACGCGCGCACCGTCCACGGCAGGACGACCCACGGTGCGCTGACCACGGTCGTCGCCTCCGGTCACCGCGACAAGGCCGTCTTCACCGCCACCGGCCTCCCCACCCCGGCAGCGGGAATGACCTACCAAGTCTGGCTGGAGCACCGGGGCACCATGCGGCCGGGCGGGCTCATCCACGGCGACGGCAGCATCCTCATCACGGGCAACCCCGGCACCGCCACCGCGATCGGCCTCACCCTCGAACCTGTGGAAGGATCCGCACGGCCCACCACCGCTCCCCTGCTGCGGATGCCCCTGCCGGCCTGAGGAGAGACCAGCGACGCCCGCGCGGCGCCACACGGACGCGGCGCCCCGCGCGAACGCCCGGCCTCGTGGACCGGGCGACGCTCAACGGCAGTTGTGCGTGCGGTGGCAGCGGGGCCACCCGTGGGAGTACGGAGGGGACAGCCACCGCACGACGGGGATCACGAGTACAGGACTTCGTTGGCCCGGGGCGTCACCAGGTCAGGAACCCGCCGCTGAGGCGGGGGCTTGCGCCGGTGTTCCCAGTGAGGTGCGAGCCAGTCGAAGATCAGGTGGTTGTGCCAGCGGCCTTCCTTGAAATCGACCTCGCGGAAGAGACCCTGCTCCTGCATTCCGAGGGTGAGGTAGAGCCGCCTGGCTCTGGTGTTGTCCTCTCTGCACATGCACCAGAACCGGTGCAGGCCGAGTTGCTCGAAGCAGAACGCCGCCGTGAGCTGGGCTGCGTCAGCACCGGCGAGGGCCAGGTTCCGTGCCCGCGGGTGCAGGACGAACGAATGAACGTACGCGCTGCTCTTGCCTTCCAGGTTCACGGCCACGCTGCCGATGAGCGTGTTGTCGTCGTGCTGGGCGATCCCCAGGTGGTACGTCCGGCGAGGGGACGACGCGGCCGACCGCACCGCGTGGCCCAGCGCTTCCGCGGCCCTCTGCCGGTCCATCGGGTCTGCCGTGAGGTACCGCGTGGCATCGGGGTCGCCCCAGATCTCTGCCGCCCGATCCAGGTCGGCCGGCGTCAGCTCCCGGAGGACCACGAACCGCCCGGGACGGTGCACGGCCGCCCTATCCACGGGCACCACACCCGCGGAACCGGAGGAGTCGCGTCATGTGAGCTGTGCCTGCCGTTCTGATTCGTCGAGCGGGCGGCAGTGGGGAACGGCTTCCGTGCGCCGGCTCAGGAAGGAGGCCACGATCTGCCCGTACTCGTCGGGGCGTTCGATGTGGATCATGTGACCCGCGTCCTCGACGACGGCGAACCTCCCGCGGGGGTAGCTCATGGCCAGCCGGTGGGCTTCGCCGGGCGGGGTCAGGATGTCGTTGACTCCCGTGAAGACCAGGACCGGCACTTCGGGCGGGGCCGACATCGGGAGTCCGGCGGGGAACCAGTCGCGGTACAGATGGCTTCTGAGGTCTTCCAGAACCCCGGGGTCGAGCGATCCGATCCTCTCCCTGAACTGAGGCACAGGGCCATGGTCCGCCGCCGCGCCGTCCCCCGCCGCCGTACCGAAGAACAGGTGCGTCGCCACCTCCAGCAGGGTGGCGCGGTCACCGCGGTCGCTGGCGACCTCGACGCTCTGAAGTCGGGCCAGCAGCTGCGGGCCGGGCCAGGGATCCGCGGAGACTCCGGAGAGAACGACTCGGCGGACACCCGGCCGGGCCTGCCGCAGCATCTGCTGCACCACGAACCCGCCCAGACACTGCCCGACGAGGTCGTACCGCGTGAAGCCCAGGCCGTCCACGGCCTTCCAGGCCGCCCCGGCCAGGAAGGAGGCGTCGTAGGCCTGGGGCAGAGGGTCGGCCGCGCCGAACCCGGGGAGGTCGACGGTGACAACCGTGGTCCGGGAAGGGAGTGCTTTCTCGAGCCTCCGCGCCCATCCGTGGTTGCGATGCAGCGCACCGCCGAAGAGGAAGACGGGCGGGTTGGCGCTCTCGGGCTGCCGATTGACGCGACACGAGTAATTGAATCCCTCGTGCGTCAGCCGCAGGATCTCCTCGCTCACGAGGTCTCCCCGAGGGCGGCCGCGGCGGGGGCACCGGCCGGCTCATGCCGGTGGCCGGCCGGATCGCAGGAGGCCGCCGGCGGAGGGGCGGTAAGGGAAAACCGCGTTGGTGTACAGATCACGCCAGAGATGTTCATGCAACCCCAACGAACCTGATCCGGCAACGAAACGGGCATGTCCGGTCCTCGCCACGCTCCTTGGCCGAGTACCGCCGACGGTCGGTGAGCGTCCTCTCGGGGCTCCTCGGCACACTCCGGGCATGTTCCGGGACACGGAGTTACGTCCGAAGAGAATCGGCTTTTCACACATCCGCATGCCCTCGCCGTTCCGAATACCCGAGTGAGAGGACTACCGATCCACGGCCGCCGCTCGTTGTGGCCGGCCGGTGGAAGGAGCACCCCATGAACCACACGCATACCCGACGTCGCGTCGCGGCCGCCCTCGCCGCCGCGGCCCTCTCGGTCTCGTTGGGAACCGCACTGGCGCCGCAGGCATCGGCCGAGGACGGCACCCCGTTCGGCCCCGCCTGCGCTTCGGTGCCCAAGGAGGGTGCGGGTTCGCTCGCGGGCATGGCGGACGACCCTGTGGCGACAGCCGCGTCGAACAACCCGGCTCTGTCGACTCTGGTCACCGCCGTACAGAAGGCCGGTCTGGTCGACACCCTGAACAACGCGAAGGACATCACGGTGTTCGCGCCGACGAATGACGCCTTCGCCAAGATCCCGAAGGCCGATCTCGACAAGGTCCTCGCCGACAAGGACATGCTCACCAAGATCCTCACCTATCACGTGGCCGATGAACCGGTGACGAAGGCGGATCTGGCGGACGGCTCGTTCAAGACGCTGGAAGGCGGCACGCTGACCACATCCGGATCCGGGGACACGTACAAGGTCAATGACAGCGCCACCATCGTCTGCGGTGACGTGAAGACCTCCAACGCGACCGTGCACATCATCGACACGGTTCTCATGCCGAAGTGAGGAGCGCGGAAGGCTTCGGGCCCGGCAGGGGCCGGGCCCGGCTCTCGCGCGTCCTCGGCTCCTCGTGAGCGGGGCGGTGGGCCGGTACGGGGTCACGCGCCGGCCGCGTCAGACGAGGTTGATCCGGCGGGCGACGTCCTCGCTGTGCCGCATGTGCTCGTGGGCGTCGGTGCCGAGGATGCCGACGAGTCCGGCGACGATCGTCTCGATGACGGCGAGCGTGGGAACGAGGCTGTCGTAGGGAGAGGGACTGTCGACCCGGCTGGAGAGGACGACCTCGGCGTGGGTGGTGGCCGGCGACAGCCACGTATCGGTGAAGACGATGACCTTGCCGCCGCTCTCCTGCGTGAGCTGGGCGACAGCGAGGTTGGTCTCCTCGTAGCGCCGGTGGTCGAAGACGACCACGACGTCTCTTCGTCCCAGGGCGGCGAGGGCCGCGGTGCGCTCGACGTCACGGTCGGGCAGGAAACGGACGTCTCGGCGGAGCTGCATGAGGTGCAGGCCCAGGTACTGGGCCAGCAGATGGGTGAAGCGGCCGCCGAGCAGGGTGACCCGGCGCTTCCGGTCGGACAGGAGCGCGACGGCGCTCCGCAGGTCGTGGGGTGGCACCTCGGCGAGGGTCTTGACGAGAGCACCGCTCAGGAGCTCGCTGGTACGGCTGATCAGTCCGTCGGCGGAGTCCTCGGAGGAGGACTCCCCCGCGGACTCGTAGAGCGAGAGGGGCGAGGCGTTGCGTGCGTCGAGCTCGCGGCGGAGGGCGCTCTGGAAGTCGGGGAAGCCGGTGAAGCCGAGGCGGCCGACGAATCGGAGGACGGTGGGGGCGCTGACGCCCGCTCGTTCGGCTATCGCGGCGACGGTCTCGAAGCCGGCGGAGGGGTAGGCGGCGAGGAGCACGCGGGCCACACGGCGTTCCGCCGGGCTGAGGGTGCCGAGTCTCAGCCGGATGTCGTCGGCGAGCGGGCGTCGGGCCATGCGGAAGGTCGTCCGTTCCATGCGGGGTGACGTCCGGGCGTGCGGAGCCCGGGGGTCCGGCGCGCCGGGTCGTGCGGCGGGAGGTGCTCCGTGGGATCGGCACGGCCGTTCCCACGGAGCACGGCGTCGGCTACTCGGGCGCGATGTCGATGCGCAGTCCGATCAGGGTCTGCGGGCTGCCGGCGGTGTCGGACCAGGCCGTGAAGCCGCGCGGCTCGGTGAAGGTGACGGTGAAACCGGGCCGGGTCTCGTACGTCGTCGCCGTGGCCCGGGTCTGGAGGCGGGCGGCGAGTTCACGGGCGGTGGTGCGGAAGGAGTAGGGCCTGCCGTCGGGGTTGGCGGCCGAGTAGAAGACGTCGGTGTTGGGCGGCACCGGGGTGGTGTCGCGCGGGATCAGGGGCTTCTTGCCGGGGGCCGGGAGGGGCGTTCCGGTGCGGGCCGCGTACCGGTCTCCGTGGGTGAGGTAGGTGTAGCGGGCGTTGCTGAGGGACCAGCCGGCCGTGGTGGTGCGGGCACGCGCACGGCGGAGGTCCAGGACGGCGACGCCCTGGGGGCCGAGGACGGACAGGCGCTCGTCGGTGCTGCCGGGGTTGTCGACGACGAGGGCGGTGTTCTCCTCCAGGGCGTAGACCCGGTCGTGGTGCGTGTCGCCGGCCAGTCGCAGGGCACGTCCCTCACGGCCGTAGGCGCCGGTGTGGGTGTCGACGAGCCCGGAGCGCAGGAAGCCGAAGCCGCCCCGGGGTATGTACCCGAGGCGGGTGGCGTCGTCGAAGTAGCCGGGGCTGCTGCCGTCGCGGAGGGCCTCGTAGGACTCGCCGCCGCTGACCATGTCGGGGCCGGAGGCGATCTGCGCGCCGGCGGACGACCCGGCGACGACGGCTCCCCGGGCGAGCTTGGCGCGGATGGCGGCGAGGACCTTGGAGTCGGTGTGCCTGTCACCGTTGAGGAGCGTGGTGACGTAGCGGTACTGGTCCCCTCCTCCGAAGAAGAAGCCGGTCATGGCGTTGACCTGGGCGACGACGCTGTCGGAGTCGGCGTTCGCGATGTGGTCGAGGTCGATGGGGACCCACTGGGCGTCGGCGGCGCCGTGCTTCTTGAAGAGGCTCGCGTAGTAGGCGCCGTTGCAGGCGGAGTTGCTGCACCGCTCCGGGTCTCCGGCGTCCGGGTCCTGGCTCTCGGGCACGGACGCGGCGGTGATGACACCGATGCGGGCCTTCGCTCCGCCGGCGCGCTTGATGATCTCGCCGTAGACCTGGCTGTTGTCGTCCTTGAGCCCGCCGCCCACCAGAACGAGCGAGCCGGGGTGGTGCGGACCGGCGGGGACGGCCTGCGCCGCCGGAGTGGCGGCGAGGAGACCGAGGACGAGTGCGGTGCTGCCGGCAAGGACGACGCGGCGTGCGGATCCGGGGTGTGCGCGCATGATGCCTCCGTGGGCGGATCGGGTGGGGTGTGACCAGGGCCCCTCGGCTGTCGGCCGGGAGGCCCTGGTCGGTGCCCCGGCAGGGCGACGGGAAGGACTGCCGGGGACGTCGGCGGGAAGGTCGACTCTGCTGGGCCCGGCTCGTCGCACGGGTCAGGAGTCGTTGCCGGCGCTGCCGAGCGAGGCGATCAGACAGGCCAGCATCGCGACGCGGTGGGCGACGCTGGAGGTGTCGAGCCATTCGCCGGGGGTGTGGTCGGCCCCTCCCACGGGGCCGAGGCCGTCCAGTGTGGGCACTCCCGCACCGGCGATGAGGTTGGCGTCGCCGACTCCTCCGGTGGCGGCCGCTCCCAGCCGCACGCCGTAGGCGGAGGCGGCCTTGCGTGCCGCTTCGAAGACCCGCCGTGAGGCGGGAGTGTCCTCCATCGGGGGGCACAGGTCGATCTGCTCGACGGTGACGGCGGTTCCGGGCACGGCGGGGCAGGCGGCGGCCTGACGGATGGCTCGGGTGGCACGCCTCATGTCGGCCGAGGTGGCGGCGCGGACTTCGATGTGCAGTTCGGCTTCGGCACAGACGATGTTGGGGCGGGTGCCCGCCCGGACGACTCCGACGTTGATGGTGACGTCGTCCCAGTGTCCGTTGAGACCTTGCAGTTCCACGGTGAGATGGGCGGCGGCGAGGGCCGCGTTGGCACCGCGCTCCGGCTCGATGCCGGCGTGCGCGGCGCGGCCGGTGACCGTCAGCCGGAAGTCGGCGACGCCCTTGCGGGCGACGACGAGGTCGCCGTTCTCCCGGGCGCATTCGAGGCCGAGGCCGTAGTGCATGCCCCGCGCGGTCCGTTCGATGAGCGGTCGGCTGACCTGGGAGCCGATCTCCTCGTCGGGGGTGGCGAGGAACACGAGCTCGCCGAAGTCCTGGACGGAGGCCTCCTGGAGGATCTCCAGGGCGGTGAGGCCGGCCAGCAGTCCGCCCTTGTCGTCGCTGACCCCGGGGCCGTAGGCGATGGCTCCGTTCAGGTGGAACGGCCGGTCGTCCGCCGTGCCGTCGTCGAAGACGGTGTCCATGTGTGCGGCGAGGAGGATCCTGCGGCCGTCCGCGGCGGGGTCGAGTCCGCCGCGCTTGCGCCCGATGACGGCGTCACCGGCTTGGTAGCGGTGGTCGGCCGGGAAGCGGACCCGCTCGACGTCGAATCCGATGCGGAGGAGGCGCTGCTGCACCCAGTCGGCGACCTTGTTGACGCCGTCCGGGCTGTAGGAGCCGGAGTCGATCGAGACGAGGTCGCGAAGATCCGTCAGGTACTGGGTGTGGCGAGCGCGCGCCAGGGTCAGCAGCTCCGCGCTGAGCAGCGGACGAGGGGGCGCGTTCACAGGACCTTGGACAGGAAGGCGCGGGTGCGCTCCTGCTCCGGGTCGACGAGGACCTGTCGGGGATCGCCCGCTTCGACGACGACGCCCTGGTCCATGAAGACGGCGGTGTCGCCGACCTCGCGGGCGAAGCCGATCTCGTGGGTGACGACGACCATGGTCATGCCGTCGGCGGCGAGTCGGCGCATGACGTCCAGGACGTCGCCGACGAGTTCGGGGTCGAGGGCGGACGTGGGCTCGTCGAAGAGCATGAGCTTGGGCTCCATCGCGAGGGCTCGTGCGATGGCCACGCGCTGCTGCTGCCCGCCGGAGAGCTGGGCCGGGTAGTGTCCGGCGCGATCGCCGAGGCCCACCTGATCCAGCAGGTGGCGCGCCTGTTCGCGGGCTGCCGCCCTCGGCACCCCGCCCACCTTGACCGGGGCCTCGACGACGTTGTCGAGCGCGGTCATGTGGGGGAAGAGGTTGAAGCGCTGGAAGACCATGCCGATGTCGCGGCGGCGCTCGGCGACCTCCCGCTCGCGCAGCTCATGCAGCTTGTTGCCGTGCTGCCGGTAGCCGACGAGCTCGCCGTCGACGGTGAGCCTGCCGCCGTCGACCTTCTCCAGGTGGTTGACGCACCGCAGGAAGGTGGACTTCCCCGAGCCCGAGGGCCCCAGGAGGCAGCACACCTGCCCACGCTCGACCGTGAGGTCGATCCCCTGGAGGACCTCCAGCTTTCCGAAGTGCTTGCGCACGCCCTCGGCGCGCACCATGGGGGCGTTCATCGGCCCGTCTCCTTGTTCTTCCTGCCGATCAGCCCCGTGGCGCCTCCCAGCATCCGCTGCAGCGGGGACACGTGGCCGGCGTGGGCGGTGCCCCGTCCGTACCGTCGTTCCAGCCATGCCTGGGGGACGCTGAGCAGGGTGACGAGCGCGAGGTACCAGAGGCTGGCGACGACCAGCATGGGGATGACCTGGTAGTTCTGCGCGTACACGTCCTGGATGTTCGACATGAGGTCGTGGGCGGAGATGACCGAGACGAGGGCGGTCATCTTGAGCATGTTGATGGTCTCGTTGCCCATCGGCGGGATGATGACGCGCATGGCCTGGGGCAGGACGATCCGTCGCATGGTGAGCGCGGGCCGCATGCCCAGGGAGTGCGCGGCTTCGGCCTGTCCGTGGTCGACGGACTGGATGCCCGCGCGGACGATCTCCGAGGCGTACGCGGCCTCGTTCAGGCCGAGCGCGAGCAGGGCCGCGACGGCGGGGGTGAGGAGGGCGTTCGTCTCGGCCTGGAAGAAGGTGATGTCGGTGAAGGGGACACCGATCTTCACGTACTTGTACAGGGCCGCGGCGTAGCCCCAGAAGATGATCTGGACGAGGAGCGGGGTGCCGCGGAACACCCAGACGAAGGCGTTCGCGAGTCCGTAGAGCACGGGGCTCGTGGACAGCCGCATCACCGCGATGAGGGTGCCGAGGCCGAGGCCGAGGGCCATGGCGGCGGCGGTGAGCCAGAGGGTCGTGGCGAGGCCGTCGAAGATCAGGTCGGCGAAGAGGTACCGGGCGACGACGTCCCAGTGCAGGTTGTCGTTCTTCGCCAGGGAGCCGATCAGTCCGACGAGTCCCAGGATCGACGCCGTGGCGGCGATCCAGCGTCCGTAGTTGCGGACGGGGACCACTTCGAGGTCCTGGGCGGCCGGCTCGGGCGTGGAGATGGTCTCGGGGGTGGTCGCGGTATCGGTCATCTTCAGTCGACCGCCGCGTTCCTGGTGGCTTCCTTGACGGCGATCGAGGCGACGCCGTACTTGGTGTAGATCTTGGTGACGGTGCCGTCGTCGATGAGGGCCTGGAGGGCCTTCTGGATCGCGTCGGTGAGTTCGGGCAGCTGCTTGCTCACGGCGATGCCGTTGGGCGAGGCGTTGTAGCCGCCGGGCGCGGCCGGGTCCTCGACCAGGTCGAAGGCCTTGCCTCCGTCGGCCGTCTTGGCGACCCAGCCGGCGGCCGGCTTCGTCAGGACCTGGGCCACGACCTTCCCGGAGCGCAGCGCGAGCTGGGCGTCGGAGTCCTTGGGGAAGGTCTGGATCTCCACGGCCCCCTTGCCGGCCTTCGAGCACGTCGCCTGGTGGCCCTTGAGGAGGTCGAGCTGGTTGGTCGCGGTCTGGACGGCGACCTTCTTGCCGCACAGGTCGTTCAGTCCGGCGATCCTGGCGGGGTTGTCGTTGCCGACGAGGATGCCGGATCCCGACTGCGAGTAGTCGACGAAGTCGACGACCTGCTGACGCTCCTTGTTGTCGGTGATGGCCGACATGGCGACGTCGAACTTGCCGGCCTGGATCGCGGGCACGATGCCGTCGAACTTCTGCGGCGTGAAGGCGAACGTCACGCCGAGCTTCCCGCCGAGCGCCTGCCCCAGGTCGTAGTCGAGCCCGGTCAGAGCGGTCTCGCCCTCCTTCACGAACATCTCGAAGGGCGGGTACGGCACGTCGGTGGCGACGCGGACCTTCCCCGCCTTCTTGATGGCGTCCGGCAGCATCGCGTGGAGGGCGGGGTCCTTCTCGATCCGGACGCCGTCGACGGTGACCGTTCCGCCCGCGGCGGGGGCGGGATCGGCGTCTCCGCACGCGGCGAGCGTCGCAAGGGCCGTGGTCGTGACAACGGCAGCCGCAAGGCAGCGGGTAACACGAGCGTTCATCGGGGTCGAACCTCTCGGGGATTCGGCCGACGGATTCAAGCCGCCGGTCACAGCACGGAAGTTACAGACCAAACAAGAAGTTGGCTAGATGTATCGCGCGTTACGTTGATGTAACGCCCCCGACTTCCCCGCATGCCAGGACTCTTTTGCCAGTTCAGGCCTGATTCATGGCTGCCGCGAACCGGTGAGGAGAGAAAACAGGCCGTACATCTTCCGCCCGAGCTGAACTATCTGTAAGTTCCGCTACCAACTCGGAGCCCCGGGGGTCGCACGCCGCCGATACGCCGCTTCGGCAGCCGGCACCCCCGCGCCGCCACCATCCCCCTGCCCCCATGGAGCGCATCATGGCGTCACCCGCCACCCGCAGATCCGCCCCGGCGCTGGCCGTCACCCTGCTGACCCTGGCGATGTCCCTCACCACGCAACAGCCCGCCCACGCGGCCGCCGATCGTGTCCGGCTCGGTTCGGCCGCGGACGTCAGCCGTACCTCGTGGAACGGCCCCGCCTTCACCATGAACGGCGCCGGCGCCGTCGTGCCCGCCTCCATGAACAGGGCCATCGCGGAGATCCGCGGCGGAACCGGAAGCATCGACGTCGTCGTCCTCGCCGGCTCGGCGCCGACCTCGGGCAGCAAAACACCCGAATGCGACACCGTCATGAGCCTGGCGGGGGTCAACTCCTGTACGACCTGGACGCTCACCGCCGCCACCGACGGCAACAACAGCCAGGTGAACACCGACGTGCGGAACGCCGAGTTCGTGTACTTCGCCGGCGGCGACCAGTGCCGGTACGCCGCCTGGAAGGGAACCGCGCTCGAAGCCTCCGTGGAGTCCGTGGTGGCCAAGGGCGGCGGATCGGGCGGAGGCAGCGCGGGCCATCACATCAACAGCCCCCTCGTGTACGACGCCTGCAACGGCAGCGTCACCACCAGCGAGGCACTGGCCAATCCCTACGACCGTTACATCAGCTTCACCACCGGCATGTTCCAGTGGGCCCACTACGGCGGGGTCATCAACGACTCCCACTTCGTGACGCGCGACCGCATGGGCCGCAGCATGGCGTTCGTCGCCCGGGCGGTGAAGGACGGGCTCACCACGGGTGGCGCCGCCTGGGCCGTCGGCGTCGAGGAGGGCGGCGGCTCGCTGTTCATCGACCGCAACGGCATGGCGACCGAGTACGGCAAGGACGCCTACGTCGTCCTCGCCGACCATCAGCCCGAGCAGGCCGCGGACCGCAAGCCACTGACGTACTCGAACTTCAAGATCTGGCGCCTCGCGCCGGGTTCGACGTTCGACTTCAAGAACCGCCCCACGTGCGGCTACTACCTGCGCAGCGTCACCAACGGGGTCCCCGACGCCAACCTCTACAACGGCGCCCCCGTGACGAACTGCGGCTCCCCGTCCGGCGGCGGTCTGACGGAGACCGAACCGAACGACACCCGTGACACCGCGAACGATGCCACCGGCCTCTCCTCCCCCGCCGCTCTGAGCGGCACCATGAAGTCGACCGTCGACCGCGACTACTTCAAGGTCACCCTCGGGTCGGGACAGAACGCGTCCGTGCAGTGCGCCGTCCCGGGCGCCTACGACGCCGATCTCTACTGGCTCGACTCCTCCGGCGGCACCCTCGAACGCTCCGTCAACAACGGCGCAGGCACCGACGAATCCCTCACCTTCACCAGGACCGCCTCCGGGTCGGGCACGTACTACGTGGACATCGAGGCCTACAGCGGCTCCGGCTCCTCCCCCTACACCTGCACCGTGACCAAGAGCTGACCGACCGAGGCCACGACCTTCGACTCGCGGGCCGGCTCCGTCACGGACCGGCCCGTGAGCAGGGACCGACGAGCCACATCGGCCGTCCGCCCGCACCCCGAGCACCTCCGTGCGGTCCCGGCACGACGTACAGCCGCTCCAGAGCGACCGCCGCCATCAGAGTATCGCTCATTACATTCACTTGATACAAGCCGTTTTTGAAATATGCGTTACACCGACAGGGGCAGTCCATCGGCCGTCGGCGCGTCGTCCGGAGCGGTGGGCGGCGTGCACCGATCACGGGTGGCGTCCCCGGGGGTCGGCGCTTCCGCACGCGCCCCTCCGAGCGCGCACCCCGGGATGTAACGAGCAGGCCCCTGCGCCCCGCACGTAACAGGCGGTACATTTGGTCAGGAAGTGAGCATGGCCTGGTCGCGGCTGGTGGCAGCGGCGGATCGCCGCGACCGGACCACCCCGGGGAGGAAAGCCGATGAGCCCTACGCTGGCCGACGAGATGCGCAAGCGACTGGGAGACCTGAGTCCGGCCGAGCGCAAGGTCGCACGGGTCCTGCTGGCCGGATACCCGGCCGCGGTCTTCGAGACGGTCGCCACCATCGCGGAGCGCGCGTCGGTCTCCGCTCCCACGGTGCTGCGCTGCGCCTCCCGCCTGGGCTTCAAGGGCTTCCCCGACCTGCAGGCGGCTCTGCGCTCCGAACTCGACGCGCGGACGGCCTCCCCCATCACCCTGTACGAGCACTCGGGAGCGCCGCAGCGCGACGGGGCGGACCGGTCCGAGGGGACGTCCGATCCCCGGCTCGGGGCGGCCCTCTCGCTCGTGCAGCAGGCCGTGTCGCAGACCTTCGACGAGGTCGCTCCGCACGAGTTCTACGACGCGGTGAATCTGCTGAGCGATCCCCGCCGCCGCGTGCACGTCGCCGGCGGCAGGTTCACCCACCTCCTGGCCCAGTACCTGGGCCTGCACCTCACGCAATTCCGTGACCAGGTGCATTTCCTCCCCGACCGGGACGTGGAACGGACTTCCTTCCTCACTCAGCTCGCACGACGTGACGTCACCGTGGTGTTCGACTACCGGCGCTACGAACCCGACAAGACCGTCATCGCCGAACTGGCCCGCGAACGGGGCGGGAAGGTCATCGTCTTCACCGACCCGTGGCTGTCGCCGGCGGCGGCCCACGCGGACGTCGTCCTCACCACCCAGGTGACGTCCGACTCCCCGTACGACAGTCTCACGCCTGCCCTGGCTCTCGTGGAGTCCTTGGTCGCCGCGGTCCTCGACCGGATCGGCGACGAGGGACACGAGAGGATGAAACTCTCCGAGAGCGTCGCGAAGCGCACCGGGCTGATCTGACCCGCGGGGTGCGCGCGCAGCCCCTCGCGCGGTGCCGTTCCGGTCGGTGCTCCCGCCGGGGGCCCGTGCGTCCGTCCGTCGACGTGGCGGCCGGATGGGCTTCGAGGGGACGTCTGCCGCTGCCCCAAAGAGCCACGGCACCGGGATCGACCGCCGTCACGCCGTCTCCTCCCCCGCGACGCCGCTTCCGTACCAGGAGGCGGGTGTGGCGGGCATCGACGCGGTGCCGCGGTCGTCCGTCCTCACCGCGAGGATCTGGTCGACGCCCATGCGGTGTTGGGCGAAGGCGAGACCACTGCCGACGAGGTAGAGGCGCCAGACGCGGGCGGTGGGTTCGCCCACCAGGCCGACGAAGTCGTCCCAGCGGTCCTCCAGGGTGCGGTGCCAGGCCGCGATGGTCGTGACGTAGTGCTCGCGGAGCGACTCGGTCGAGCGGACTTCGAGCCCCGCCGCCTCCAGAAGGGTCAGGGTCTGTCCGACGGGGCGCATGTGCATGTCGGGCGCGATGTAGGTCTCGATGAAGGGGCCTCCACCGGGGGCCGTCGAGCCGCGTGACATCTGCTGGACGAGAGCGCGGCCGCGCGGGCGCAGCATCCGGTGCAGGAGGGCCGCGAAATCGGGGTAGTCGGCGTCCCCCACGTGCTCCCCCATCTCGATGGCCGTCACCGCGTCGTAGCCGCCGCTCGCGATGTCGCGGTAGTGCCGCAGCTCGACCTCGACGAGGTCGTCGAGTCCCTCACGCACGACGCGCGCGCGGACATGGTCGGCCTGCTCGGCGGAGAGGGTGACCGCGGTGACGCGTACGTGGTGCTCCCGGGCCGCGTGCACGGCGAGGGAGCCCCATCCGCAGCCGATGTCGAGGAGCCGCATGCCGGGTTCGAGTCCCAGTTTCCGGCAGATCAGGTCGAGTTTGTCGCGCTGCGCGTCGGCGAGGCCGTACGCGGCGGATTCGGGTTGCCTCCAGTAGGCGGAGGAGTACGCCATGGTCTCGTCGAGCAGCAGCGAGTAGAAGGCGTTGGACAGGTCGTAGTGGTGGCTGATGGCCGCGCGGTCACGGCTCGTGGTGTGGAGCCGGCCCTGGAGGCGGGCTCGTGGGGCGCCGGGAGGTGCGGGACGGGGGCCGAGAGCTCCCAGCCCGAGCGCGACGCGGCCCGCGTGCGCGAGGTCGCCGGGCCGGGGGCGGGCGGCGGGGCGTCCGGCGAGGCCCGCCCACACGTGCGCCAGGGCGCTGCCGAGGTCTCCGTCGGTGTCGATCTCACCGGCGATGTAGGCCTCCGCGAGGCCTAGTTCGCCGGGCTGCCAGAGAATCCGGCGCAGCGCTCGCGGGGTGCGGATGACGACGACGGGGGCGTCGGCGGGGCCGGCTTCGCTGCCGTCCCAGCATCGCAGGCGCACGGGCGACCTGCCCGGGGGCAGGAAGGGGCGCAGTGCCTCGGCGACGCGCGTCGCGACTCCGTTCGGAGCGTGGTCGCGGGTGCGCTGCCGCGGGGGCGTCGGACCGGGGGAGGTCCGGGTGGTCATGGCGTCGTGCGAGAAGGGCTTCACGGAGTCTTTCCCTGGTTGTCGGCCTCGGTGGGCAAGGTCTGTCGGACGTCGAGGTGGCGGGCGTGCTTCACCAGTTCGCCCCCAGGTGCCGAGCGGCCTCGACGCCGGAGCGGCAGCCGTCTTCGTGGAAGCCCCACCCGTGGTAGGCGCCCGCATAGGCGGTGACGGGACCTCGGAGGGTGGGCAGCAGATGCTGGGCGGCCACGGATTCGGGGGTGTAGACGGGGTGTTCGTAGGTCATGCGGGCGAGCACGGTGGACTCGTCGAGCCGGTCGCCGGGGTTGAGCGTGACGATGTGCGGCTCGTCGGAGGGCAGGCGCTGGAGCCGGTTCATGTCGTAGCTGACCTGGACGGAGCCGGGGCGTGCGGAGCACGAGGGGAGGTAGTAGTTCCATGACGCGTGCGCGTGGGGAGACCGCGGTAGGAGGGTCGTGTCGCGGTGCAGCACGGTGGGATTGCGGGAGTAGGTGAAGGCTCCCAGGACACGCCGTTCCTGGTCCGTGGGGTCGGCGAGGAGCCGGAGGGCCTGGTCGGGGTGGACGGCGATCACGACGGCGGCGTGTTCGGTCGATTCTCCGTCGTCGGTGAACACGCGCACGTGGTCGGCGCCGCGCAGGACGCTGCGTACGGGGGTCGCGGTGCGGACGGAGGCGAGGTTCTTCGCGGCGCGTTCGACGTAGGAGGCCGATCCGCCGGTCACGGTCTTCCACCGCGGGGAGTCCGTGACCGACAGCAGGCCGTGGTGGTCGAGGAATCGGAAGAGGTACGCGGCGGGGTACCGCAGCGCCGTGTCGGGGGCGCAGGACCAGACGGCCGCGACGAGCGGGATCGCGAAGTGGCTCACGAAGTAGGAGGAGAAGCGGTGGTCCCGGAGAAAGTCGCCGAGGGTACGGCTGGTGTCGGCGGCTGCGAGGAGACGGCGGGCGGCACGGTGGAAGCGCGGGACGTCGGCGAGCATCAGGAGGTGTCGCCCGCGGCGCGCGTTGCCGCCGCCGAGGAGTCCACGGGCTCCCCGCGCACCCGCGTACTCCAGGCCGCATCCGTCGCAGCGGACGGACATGCTCATCTCGGAGTCCTGTGTGGTCACGCCCAGTTCACCGAACAGCCGCAGAAGTTGGGGGTAGGTGCGCTCGTTGTGGACGATGAAGCCCGTGTCGACACGGAGGGTGCCGCCCTCGGGCGTCGCCAGCTCGTGGGTGTGGGCGTGTCCTCCCAGTCGTCCTTCCGACTCGTACAGGACCACGTCGTATTTCCCGGACAGGATGTGTGCGGCGGTGAGTCCCGCCACTCCTGCCCCCACCACGGCGACGCTACGCCCGATCATCGGTTCCACCCCTTGTCCCACGACCCCGTCGCATGCCTCAGGAGCCTTCGTCATCGGTTCTTCGGCGTCACGGCCCCGCCGGATGGGTACGAGTTCGGCGTCTTCGTGGAGTCGGGGATCAGGGGCGGGCGGAACGGCGGCGGAGATTTCGCCCCGGTGCGCATCCGCGCGCCTGTCACCGGCCGAAGCCACCCATACATCCATCGCTTCGCGGGAGGCCACCGGAGAAGTAGTCGGCTCGCGTCGACAGCGCATCCGGCGGAGGTCGGGCCGACCTTCCCGGATCGTCCGGCGTTCGAGGGTGACGCAGCGTCTACGCATCCTGAGGTGGGTCGCATGGCCGATACGACTCCGGGAATCACCACGGGGGCCCTGGCACGACGCCTGGGGGTGTCGCCGACCACCGTCCGTTCCTGGGAGCAGCGCTACGGCATCGGGCCGGCGATCCGCGCGGACGGCAAGCACCGGCGCTGGTTCCCCTCCGATGTCGCGATGCTCGAGGAGATGTGTCGGCTCACCGCGTCGGGAATTCCTCCGGCGGAAGCCGCTCGGACGGCCCGGAGCGACCGTCCGGATGCGGACGGCATGGTCGGGGAGCTCCCCGACCGGACCGTGTCCGACGCCGATCCCGCCCCGCGCCGCAGGCCGGTCGGGGGCGGCGGACTGCCCCTGGGGGATGTACGACAGGAGTGCCGGGGCCTGGCCCGGGCGGCGGTCCGGTTGGACGCTCCGGCGATGGAGACGCTGCTGGAGCAGGTGATCTCCGACTACGGCCTCGTGACGGCCTGGGAGGAGGTGATGGTTCCGACGCTGCACGCGGTCGGCCGTAAATGGGAGTCCTCGAACGACCGCTACGTCGAGGTCGAGCACCTGCTGTCCTGGCAGGTCTCGACCGCTCTTCGCCGGGCCGCCATCGCCGCCGTCGGCAGGCCGAGCACGCCGGTGCTGCTGGCGTGCGTGCCGTCGGAGCCCCATACCCTTCCGCTCGAAGCGCTGGCCGCGGGTCTGTCCGAGCGGGGCATCGCGACCCTGATGTTCGGGGGCGCCGTCCCCGCGGAGGCGCTTGACGCGGCGGTGCGCAGGTGCGGTCCGGCCGCGGTCGTGCTGTGGTCGCAAGCACGGGCGACGGCGAGCCACGCGCTGGCACGCCATGTGGCGGGCATGACGTTCGGTCTGCGCGGTGCCCGCACAGCGCCCCTGGTGCTGCTGGCGGGTCCCGGCTGGGCGGGGCGGACACCCGACTCCGGCATGCTGCGGCCGCGGGGGCTGCGGGAGGCCCTCGACGCCCTTTCCCGCATCTGCGGCGAGCCCGTGCCGAGATCGGAACGCTGATCCGTCGCGGCGAGCCGTGCCCCTCCCTGCTTCACCTCTCCGCAGGCCGCTCGCCTACGACGTCGTCGGGCGGGGGCGTGCCTGTTCTGGCCTGAGGATCCCCACCACACGGATGGCGCGCACGGGGCGATCGGCCGTATCGATGCACCATCAATGCGTCTTGCTGGGGTGCGTCGATTCGGCGGACCGTGTGAGGGACGGTGCATCCCCGTGCCCTAGGAGCAAGCCATGGTCTCCGCCCCATCCTCGTCGTCCGTTCGAGGTCGCCGGCAGGCACCGCCCACGGCCCCCACCGGGGCGGTGCGGGCGGTCGGCCGGTCCACCGTGCTCGACGCGTCGGAGGCAGAGCTGGCGACGCGGTTCGCGAACGGCGATCCGTCCGCGTTGGCCGCTCTGTACGAGCAGCACGCGCCTCTGGTGTTCTCGCTCGCCCGTCGTGCGCTCGGCAACACCCAGGATGCGGAGGACGTCACGCAGCAGGTGTTCATCGCCGCCTGGCGCGGCCGTGCCGGATACCGACCGGAGCGGGGTGCTCTCGGCGGCTGGATCGTGGGCGTCGCACGGCACGTCATCCTGGACGCGCGTACGGCACGGACGCGGCGGAACGACCTCCAGCGCGTACTGATCGGTCAGCACGCGCAGGTGGTCCGCACCTACAGCCGGGACGAGTGCGAACAGGCGCTGAACCGCGTCCTCGTGCTGCAGAAGCTCGGGCTCCTCTCTCCCGTCCAACGGCGTCTGGTCGGAATGTCGATCTACGGTGACATGACCCAGACGCAGATCTCGGAGGAGACCGGGCTTCCTCTCGGCACGGTCAAGAGCCACATCCGGCGGGCTCTGCACGCCCTTCGTCGTGTCATGGAACCCCCGGCCGACCCTGCCGATCAGTCGCCGTGACCGGTGCCACCGCTGCCGAAGCCGCCGCTGGAGATACCGCGCCACTTGCGCTTCTCCTCGCTCGGCGTCTCCGTGTCGGCCTCGCCGGAGTTGTTCAGGTTGTACGGCATGAGCCGGTGCTCGCCGTCCGTCCGCGGCACCTCGGAAGGCTTGCGGTACTCAGAGACCTCACCGGGCAGTTGGTCGGTGTCGGGGCGGTGCGGCTGGGACTCCGGGTCCGGGGGAGGAAGTTCCCTGTTCATGACCCGGATGCCCAGCACGAATGCTCCGATGAGAAGGGCGACCACGATCAGCCCGCCCAGTACCTGAGCGAGACCCGACTGCCAGACACCCGCCGCGAGCACCGGCGTCCCGAGAAGATCTGTGTGCATGTTGCGCTCCGTTCGTCGGCCCCCTCCGCCACGAGACGACGAGACCCTGCGACCTCGCATACGCCGTCGTCATCAGCGGTTTCGGACTTCGGCCCGCCGGCGGATGCACACGTTCGTGAAGGACCCGCCGTCCCTCTTCGCCGGGCCGCGAGCCCATGGACGGCGGTGCGGGGCGGTACGGGTCGGGGTCGATGCATCCGTGGACGCGAAGAATGCGAAGTATGAGGCGAAGCAGGTGGGTGTCAGCGGCATCAGCGCTGTGCACCTGCGCTCGGGTTGCTGACCTCATCTCACGGCGGACGGGGCCTGATCGCCCGGATGAGCGGTCACCGTGGCGCCGTCGGTTCAACGGAAGCGAGAGAGACGATGATTGTCAAGAAGCTGCACGACGCGGGAGTGAGCAGCGAGCACGCCTACCTTGCGGCCTTCGGCTCGATCGGGCTGTCGCTTGCTTCGTGGCTCACGTCGCGGCGAAGCGAGAACCTGGAACGGGCCGACCGGTGGGGCATCTTCGTCGGTGAGTGGGCGCCCACGTTCTTCGCCCTCGGACTGGCGCTGGCGAACTACGAACGAGAAGAAGCACCGGTGGACATCGTCGACATCAGCTGACGCTCCGAGTGTCCCGAAGTCCGGTTCGCCCCTGGCAGGCCCGCCAGGGGCGAACACCATGTCCTGAGCGGCGTCACCGACGCCCGTGCGGGCCCTCTCGCCTGCGGGGACACCGGCCTCGGGTTCTAGGGGCCCCCGCGCTCGTCGACGGGGCTCCGGAGCGTCACCCGGGGTCGACGAGCGGCTCGGGGTAGTCGTAGGACGCCCGGTCGGTCCCGGCGAGCAGCCAGGGTTCGTGGACGGCCGATCCGCCGAGGCCGGAGAGCTCGGGGAGCCAACGACGGACGTAGATGCCCTCCGGGTCGTGCCGACGGCCTTCGAGAACGGGGTCGAACGTCCGGTGGGGCCTGGTGTCCGTTCCCGTTCCCGCGACCCACTGCCAGTTGAGCTGGTTGTTCGCCACATCGCCGTCGACGAGCAGGGCGAGGAAGTGACGGGCGCCCTCCCGCCAGTCGATGGACAACCTCCTGGTGAGGAAGGAGGCGGTGATCAGGCGGCCTCGATTGTGCATCCAGCCCTCGTGGGCGAGTTGTCGCATGGCGGCGTCGACCACCGGGTAACCCGTACGTCCTTCCCGCCAGGCAGCGAGATCCGCTGCGGCGTCCTCGCCCCGCCGCCAGCGAACGGGTCGATCCCGGTAGTCCGCCGTGGCCGCCGCCGGCCGTGCGGCCAGCACCTGGTGGTAGAAGTCGCGCCAGCAGAGCTGCCGGACGAAAGCGTCCGCTCCGGCGCCCCCGCGTGCCCGCGCCCGATGGACGGCCTCGGCCGCCGAGACGGCTCCGAAGTGAAGGTACGGGGAGAGGCGCGAGGTGGTGTCACCCACCAGGCCGTCATGCTCCTCCGCGTAGGCGTCGACGGGACCCGACAGCCAGGATCCGAGGCGCCCGCGTCCCTGGGTCTCCCCACCGGCGGGCAGGCCCTCCGACACGTCCGCGCTCGCGGATGGTCGGGGGATCGCGTCCGACCGCACCTCGGGGGGAACGCGCACGGCGCGCGGGGCGTCGAGCGGTGTCCGCAGGGTCTCCGCAGCCCATCGCCGGTAGTACGGCGTGAAGACGGCGAAGTGGTCCGAGTCCTCCGGTACGAGGACACCGGGCGGCACAGCGGTGACCACGGCGTTGTGCGCGTAGAGGCGACATCCGTCCCCTTCCAGCATCCGGCGCAGTCGTCGCTGCCTCGCCCCGGCGAAAGCGGAGCATCCGGCGGCGACGTGCACCTCGTCGGCCTCGGTCTGCCGCACGACGGCGCGTACTTCCGCCACCGTGTCTCCGGTGCGAACCACCAGGCGACCGCCCCGAGCGCCCAGAGAACGGTCGAGGTCCGCGAGGCAGTCCGCGAGGAACGCAAGGCGGTTGGGTGCCGCGAAGCCGGCACGGTCGACGGCGGGGTCGCGGACGAACAGCGGGACCACCTCGTGCGCACCGTCGAGCGCCGCCCGCAACGGCGGATGGTCGTGGACCCGGAGGTCGGAGGTGAACAGGACGACGGAGACGGTCATGGCGCCTTCCAGGACCGGCCGCCGCCCCTGCCGGGAGGGGCGGCGGCCCAGTGATGCAGTGGTACCTAGGGTTCCGGGAGCGCTCGCCCGGTGGATGCACCACGCGCGGGCGTCGCAGCGCCCTGCCCTGGTCAGGCGGGTACGCGCCCGTCCGGCTGTGACGACGGGCCGCGTTGCGCTCTTCGGCCTCGCGGCGCCACGTCGGCGTAGTGGCCCGCGAGAGCCCGCGCCATGGCAGCCGCCGAGTACCTGGTGCGAACGAGGTGCCGTGCTCGCCGGGCCATGGCCTCCGCGGCCTCGTCGTCCAGGCCCACCAGGCGCCGCAGTCCTCGGCCCAGCGCCTGCGATGTCGAGGTGTCCAGGAGCAGGCCGTTGATCCCGTCGTCCAGATAGTGCGGTACGCCGCCGCGCTCGGGCCCGGCCACGACCATCCCCGCTTCCATCGCTTCGAGGACCGCGAGACCGAACTCCTCCTTCGCGCTGGGACACACGTAGCGTGCCCGGAGCCGGTGAGCGGGGTCGGTCAGCGCGCGTTCGAGCGACCGTACGTCGGCGTTGGAGAGCGCGGGGAGAAGGAGCAGGCGTCCCCGGGCTTCCGGGTCGCCGAGGGTCGCCGCGTGGATCCGTTCGCGTATCAGGGATTCCTGGCGGTCCGGCGCTCGGGTGCTTCCGCCGACGAGCACCAGCACCGATTCACGGTGGCATCCCGACTCGATCCACGCACGGACCAGGACGTCCTGCTGCTTCACCGGGTGCAGACGGCCGACGCTCAACAGCACCGTTCGTCTGGACGCCTCGATGGATCCGGCCAGGCTGCCGATCCTGTCGAGGAGGAATCCGCATCGCCTGGCCGCGCCGGGCGGCGGCTCGTAAGGTGCCACACCTTCCGGCGGGGCGCTCAGTTGCCGTGCCCGGTATCCGCGGGCGAGCTGCGGGAAGTGATGGAGCAGTTCCGTCGTCCCGCCGCGACCGGCGATCCCCACCACACGATCGGCTCGGTCGACCAGACGGTCGGCGAGGAACACTCGGTGCAGGTCCAGGCGCACCTGGTCGGGATCGGCGTCCGGGTGGTCGAGGCGCTCGCTCATCTGGCGATGCGGATCGGGGGTCGCGGTGAAGACCAGCCCGGCACCGATTCTCCGGGCCGCCTCGGCCAGCGCGAGCGAACCGTCGTCGGCGTATCGCACGTGGAGGACGTCGAGCGGCCGTCCGAGCGCGGACATCAGTGTGGTGGCCCACCAGGCCAGGGCTTCGCGGTGCTCCCCCATGTCCTGCGGGCCGGCCGGACGGTCGCTGTCCACGGGAAGCCGCAGGATCCAGTGACCAGGGCTCCGCCGGCGAAGGAGCACACGATCGTCTTCGAGGTCGGGGCGACAGGCGGTGACCACGGTGAGCACGCCGGCGATGCCGTCGGTCGAGGCGAGCGCCGCCCCGACGGAGTCGAGGAGCACGCTGAGGCCGCCGCTCAGTCCCTCGCCCGGCCGGTCGAACCGCCCCATCAGCATGGACTGTGCGACGAGGAGCCCGGAAGAGGGCAGAGAACACCCGGCTCCTCCGGGCGGCTCGTGACGCAGGGTTTCCCACAGGAGGCGCTCGTAGGTGTCCACGGGCTGCACCGCCCGGAGCCGGCTCTCCCCTCGGCGCCCGTACCGGGCGAGCAACCGCCATGCCGCGTGCCGCACGCGGCGAGAGCCCCCGTGGGCGAGCCGGAGGACGCTGTCCACGGGGAGGGGCCTGAGGTCGACCGCGGCCGCGAGGTGGAGCAGCGTGGCCGTCGTCGCGGGGTCCCGAGCTCCACGGAGACCGGAGTGCAGCGATCTGGCGGCCCGGGGGCTTCCGTGGAGCCGCACGACCTCGGGCCACGCCTCGAAGACGGCTCCCCGTGCTCCGTCGCCCTCGGCCACGAGCCGCACGCACTCCTCCGGGCCGGGCGTCCGGCCCAGCCGCACCCGGTTCCGCAGGCGGGCGACCGCGACATCCCCGGCGGTGACCAGGGCGTGCTGCCGGTGGTGTGCCGCACCGCTGTCGGCTCCGTACTCCGCTTCGGCCAGCTGGGAGAGGAGGCTGCGGGAGGAGGAGGTCGCGCCCGCCGGGCGGGCGGACGCCGTCGCGCCCTCGGAACGGGTCCAGAAGGCGCGCCTCGCCGCCGTGAACGCGTCACGCTTCCCGTCCGCGGTGGTGAAGCCGTGGGGACCCGGCGGCGCCAGGTCCGGAACAGAGATTTCCATGGGGACTCCTGGTGGGAAACATCCGACCAGCCTGCTTTCGTCGTCTCCTCCCGACGTGGATGCACCCCCGGGGCGACGCGTCTCCGTCCCGGAGGCCCGAGTGGGGGCCCCGGCCCTGGCGTCGTGGAACATCGGCCGGGGATCGCTCGTGCGAGGCGCGCACGGCGCCGGCGGAGGGCCTCGGCCAGGACTCGAAGGGCGACGGACGCGCATCCGCTGCGACGTTCCGAGGCGAAGGACAGGGCGGAACGTCCCTGCCGTAGGAGGTCGGATGCCGCGCGTCGTGGTGATCAGTCCACCCTTCCAGTCGCATGCCCAACCCCTGTCGGTGCTGGCAGGCGCACTCGCCCGGGCGGGCTCCGACGTCAGCTTCGTGTGCGCACCCCCCTTCGCCCAGCTGGCCGAGGAGGCCGGCGCGCGCTTCGTTCCGCTGACCGTGTCACGCAACGCGAACACCGGTGTCGCCCGGAGCACGAGACAGGGCGTACGGGAGTCGGAACGGCTCGAGGAGTTCCTCGGCTCCACCCGCGAGGGCGCGATCGCCGCGCTGCTCACGCAGTCCCGTCACCGCGGCGAGGACATGCTCGCCGGCCCGGAGAAGGTCCTCGCCGAGGTCCGCGACCTCCAGGAGCGGCTCACTCCCGACTGGTTCGTGGTCGACCAGCTGAGCTACGCGGTGACGCTTGCGCTTCATTGCCTCGGACTCCCTTTCGCCACGTTCTGTCCAGGGCATCCGACCTACCTGCCGCACGGCCCGGAGGCCCTGTTCGGTGTCCCCTACGCCTGGCCCCGGGCCGTCCGTCCCGCGGCCCGGGAGCTCGCCGCGCTGAGGCAGGCCGCGTTGGGCAACGATCGCGCGTTCACCGAGCGATTCGCCGCGGTCGCACGCCGGTACGCGCCCCAGGTTCCGGCGCCCGGCCGCGCGTTCGCCCTCGCCTCCCGGCACGCTGTCGTCTTCAACTACCCGCGGTTCGCCTGGTTGCCGAGACACCAGCCGTCCGGTGTGCGCTTCCTGCACGGAGGCCACTGCGTGTCCCCGGAGGAGAAGGGACCCGGCGAGGAGTGGGAGGGAGTGGTCAGGCGGCTCAGGTCCGGTGCCGGGCGCCTGGTGCTGATCGCACTCGGCACCTTCCTGTCCGCGCGCGACGACGTACTGGCGCTGCTGATCCGGGGCATCCTCTCGCACTGTCCGGACGTGGCGGTCGTGGTCGCCGCGGGCGAGGGCGCGCCCGCGTTGGCGAGACTCGCCGGGCCCAGGGTGCACGTCGCCCGTGTCGTTCCCCAACGATGGCTGCTGAACCGGGTCGACGCCATGGTGCACCACGGGGGCAACAACTCGTTCACCGAGTGCGTGGCATCCGGCACTCCGGCGCTGATCCTGCCCTTCTCCAGCGACCAGTTCTCCATCGCTCACGACGCCGAGCGCGCACGGCTGGCCACGTGTCTGAACCCGGCGACGCTGACCGAGGACGACGCCGGTGCCGCTGTACGCGATCTCCTCGACCACGTCCCCGAGGGGCTCGCGCGCTGGTCGGAGGAGCTACGTCGGCGCGGGCCCCACTGGACTGCCAGCCGCCTGCTCGACGCCATGGACCGGCGGTGCGCCTCGACCGGGTGACGGTGCGGTGAGGGCGCCCACATCTCAACAGGCCTGGGATTCCCAGGTCATGGTGTGCCGACAGGCTCGGGCAGAACAGGCCCTGTTCGCGTCGGCCGCGGTCGGCACGCGCCGCCGGACGCCGATCGCGCACGCTCGCTCGCCCCTGTGGAACCCTCTTCGCCGTCCGGGTCCTCTGTAAGGGTGACGGGCCCGGGTGGCGGGCCGGCGAGGAGTGAAACGGATGCGGCACGGCAGGGACGAGGCATTCACGGCGTTCATGGCCGCGCGCTACCCCTCGATACTGCGGACAGCGAGGCTGCTGACCGGCGGCGGACCTCAGGCCGAGGATCTGGCCCAGGAGGCGTTGCTGCGCAGTTATCGCGCGTGGCACCGGATCGGGCGGCTGGAAGCGGCGGAGGCGTACACACGCACCACGATGGTCCGGTTGCTGGTCAAGGACCGCCGACGGAAGTGGCACGCCGAGATCCCGGCCGAGCAGATGCCGGAAGTCGCTCTCGCGGGCCACGAGGACCGGACAGCGACCGGCGTGGCCGTACGCAAGGTGTTGCGGCTCCTCCCGCCTGCCCAGCGGGCGGTGCTCGTGCTGCGCTACTACCACCAGCTCAGCGAGGAGGAGATCGCCGGTGTGCTGGGCTGCTCACGCGGAACCGTGAAGAGCCGCGCGGCCCGTGCGCTGACCGCCCTGCGTGAAGAGGGCGTCCTGGCCGCCGTCTCGTTCGACTGTGACAGGAGTTAGACCGTGACCGACCGACGGCATACCGAGGAGGAGCGGGTGCAGCGGCTGCTCGCCGCGGCCGCGGAGCTGCCCGGGGGCCCGGCCCTACCCGGCGCCGACTTCACCGCCCGGGCGCGCCGTGGGTTGGCGCGCCGGCGACTGGGGGCCGCCGCGGGCGCCGCCGTCGTGGTCCTCGCGACCGCGGTGGGTGCGCCTGCCCTGCTCAAGGACAGCTCGGGGCGGGGAGAACCGTATGCGGCAGCATCGGCGCCATGCCTGCGGAGCACGGTCCGCGACCTGGGAGACGGCAGGCAGGCGGGCTTCCAGGTCGTCTACGGGGAGCTACGGGCGGGCGCCGTCCCGATGGACGACGGCGTCACCGAGGGCTCGGCCTTCCGCTTCGACATCGACGGCACCCTCACGGACAGCGGCGGCGGCCCCTCCTCCGGCCCCGCCCTGGTCTGGTACCCGGTATCGCAGACGCAGCTTCCTCGGCCCGGCCGCTATGTGCTGCCGCTCGCGCAGGCGGAGCGTCCCGCGAAGGACGGCCGGCGTCTCTTCGAGTTCAGGCCTGACGATGTGCTGCCCCTCGACACCGAGGGGCGGGTGCGGCTGACGTGCGCGGAGGGCACGACGGGCAGCGTGGAGCTGGACCGGCTGCGGGCCGCGCTGACCGACCGCATTCCCCTGCGATGAACGGCCGTCCATGGCGCTCGGAGTCCGGGCTCGGCGGCGCGGGTCAGCCGATGCGGCCGACACGGACGGCGTGCGTCCGGCGCGGGTCCGCGGAGCCGTACACGGCGCTGACTGGGCGCAGCTGGGCATCACCCGCCGATCCTAAGTTCACGCTTTTCTGAATTCAGGATCAGATGTACTCTCATCGGGTGCTGACCGTTGCCTCCGACATCGACGTGCTGGCCCGCTTCGGCCGCGCGCTCGCCGACCCGATCCGCTGCCGCGTCCTGCTCGCCCTGCGCCAGGCCCCGGCCTACCCCGCCGACCTCGCCGACGCGCTCGACGTCTCCAGGACCCGGCTGTCCAACCACCTGGCCTGCCTGCGCGACTGCGGCCTCGTCGTCACCGTGCCCAACGGCCGCCGCACCCGCTACGAACTCGCCGACGCACGTCTCGGCCACGCCCTGGACCATCTCCTCGCCGCCATGGTGGCCGTCGAGACCGACAAGACCTGCCCGGACGCCGCCACGAAGGACTGCTGCTGAGATGGCCGTGACATCTCTCGGGCCGCCCTTGGACCGCCGCGACGCGCTCGCCCGCCGGATACGGCTCCTGGTCGCCGCCACGATCACCTACAACGTCATCGAGGCGGTGGTCGCGATCACCGCCGGGACGATCGCCTCCTCCACCGCCCTGATCGGGTTCGGCCTGGGCTCCGTGATCGAGGTGTCCTCCGCGGGGGCGGTCGCCTGGCAGTTCTCCGCCCGCGACCACGCGGTGCGCGAGGCCCGGGAGAAGACCACCCTGCGGATCATCGCAGTCTCCTTCTTCGCCCTCGCCGTCTACGTAACGGTCGACGCCGTACGAGCCCTGGCCGGCACCGGCGAGGCCGACCGCTCGATCCCCGGCATCGTCATCGCCTGTCTCTCCCTGGCGATCATGCCGTTCCTCTCCGCCGCCCAGCGCCGCGCCGGCCGCCGACTCGGATCCGCCTCCGCGGTCGCCGACTCCAGACAGACCCTGCTGTGCACCTACCTCTCCGCCGTCCTCCTTCTCGGCCTCGTCCTCAACGCCACCCTCGGCTGGTCCTGGGCCGATCCCATCGCCGCTCTCGTCATCGCCGCCGTAGCGGTCAAGGAAGGCCGCGACGCCTGGCAGGGCAAGGGCTGCTGCGCACCCACCGCCCACGCGCCGGCAGCCGCCTGCGACGCCGCCGAGGCGGACGCGTGCGGCTGCGAGCCGGGGTGCGCCTGCTGCTCGTGAACAGCGCGGCGGCCGCGAGCCGGGCCGCACCTCCGTCCGGCACCGTCGCACCCTCCCGGCAGCCCGGCCCGCCCCACGAGCGCGCCGGGCGCCGGGCTCGCGCCCCAGCGACGCGGCAGGTCAGTGGCTGCGCGGGGCGTACATGATGACCGCCATCCCGGCGAGACAGACCAGCGCGCCGATGACGTCGAAGCGGTCGGGGCGGTAACCGTCGGCGACCATGCCCCACGCGATCGACCCGGCGACGAAGATGCCACCGTACGCCGCGAGGATCCGGCCGAAGTCGTCGTCGGACTGCAAGGTGGCCACCACCCCGTACAGCCCCAGCGCGATGACGCCGGCACCGATCCAGATCCATCCCCTGTGCTCCCGGATGCCCTGCCAGACCAGCCAAGCGCCCCCGATCTCGAACAGCGCGGCGACGGCGAACAGGGCGATGGAACGGGCGACGAGCACGGCGAAGACTCTCCAGGGCGAAGGAACCGGGTGGGAAGGGGTGGGCGCGGTCAGGCGGCCGGGCCGAACAGAGCGGTCAGCGGTCCGGCACCGTCGGCCGGGGCGCGGACCTCCAGGTGAAGCCGTGGGCCGTCGAGGTGGAGGCGGAAGTCGAAGAACGGGCAGCACCGCTGTTCGGCTGCCGCCAGCTCCGCCACCCGCGCCGTCCGGTCGACGGGCATGGTCAGGCGCAGCCCGTCGGGGACCGCGGTCCGCTCGGCGCCCTCGACCACCTCGCGCCACTGGGCGGTCCGTTCGCGCGATCCGTCGCCGGTCAGGGAGCAGGCCACCGGCGCCGTCCGCCATGCCTCTGTCTCGGCGGCCCGGCGACCGGGTGCCGGCACCACGTCCACCGGTCGCGGGCCGGCAGTGCCCGGAGCCGGCGGATCGAGGAAGCCGCACGCGGGGTCGCAGGGGCTCGCACGGTCGGGCAGGGCGTCCAGGCGCTCCAGGGCCGTGTGCAGGGAGGCCGTGAACGCGGCCAGTTCGGCGGCTCGCGACTCGGCCTCGGCAAGGCGGGCGGTAATCCGCGGCCGCAGGTCGGCCCTCACGTCCCGGCAGGCACCCGCCTCCCACACCGCCAGCAACTCGCCGATCTCCTCCAGCGGCAGCCCGAGGTGTTTGGCCGCGCCGATGAACGCGAGCCGCTCGACCGCTCCTTCGCCGTAGAGCCGGTAGCCGGCCGGGGTGCGGTCGGCGGGCAGGAGTCCGGCGCCCTCGTAGAAACGCAGGGTCGTCGCCGGCACGCCGGAGCGCTCGGCCAGCTGGGAGATCCGCATCGTGCTCACCTCCCAACGGTAGACCTTCGACCCAGGTAGAAGGTCAAGCCGGAACCCGCACGCTGGCTCGCGCGGCGTCGCATGGCCACCTCTCACGGACGAACCCTCGCGCCCCCATCGAACATGACTGCGAATGCGTGTCGCGGTCCGGGGCAGGAGGGCGCCATGGCTGCGACGGAGGAGAAGAGTGTGAGCGGTACCGAGGATCAGAGAACCGCACGTGACGAGACGCACGAGGAACGTGCGGACCGGCGGTGGACCGAGCTCATGCAGGAGATACGGGTCGCCCAGACCGGAGTGCAGATCATGCTGGGCTTCCTGCTCACCGTGGTCTTCACCCCGACCTTCCAGGACCTGGGACAGACCGACAAGACGATCTACCTCATCACGGTCGTGCTCGGTTCCCTCTCCACCGGGGCCCTCATCGCACCGGTGGCGTTCCACCGCATCGTGTCGGGACGGAACCTCAAGCCCCACGGCGTCGCCTGGGCCTCGCGGCTCACCTTCACCGGCCTCGTGCTGCTCCTCGCCACTCTGACGTCCTCGCTCTTCCTGATCCTGCGCGTGGCGACGCACGACCACTACGTACCGTGGCTGGTGGCCGGAGTCGTGGCCTGGTACCTGTGCTGCTGGTTCGTCCTGCCCTTCTGGGCGCGCTCCCGCTACGCGAGCCGCGACGAGGACTGACCGCGGCGCCCGCCGACGCCGCGGGGCGGAGGCACCCCGTCCGCCGCTTCCTGCTACAGGTAGCGGCGGATGGGCAGTACCGCGGTCTCCCCGGCGCGCCGCAGCAGCGAGCGCCGCTTCCAGCGGTCCGGACGTATCAGGTCGCTGGCCCCGAGGTCCTCGTCGTAGTGCGCGTCGAGGGTGGAGGTGAACTCCGCGTCCATGACGGCGAGCATGACCTCCTCGTCGTGGTCGAGGGAGCGGCGGTTGAAGTTGGTGGAGCCGATCAGGGAGACGACCCCGTCCATGGTCATGACCTTCGCGTGCATCATGGTCGGCTGGTACTCGTGGATGAGTACGCCGCAGGCGGTCAGCGCTTCGTAGTGGTGCTGGCCGGCCAACTGGCAGACACGCTTGTCGGTGTGGGGGCCGGGCAGCAGGATCTCGACCCTCACACCGCGCCGGGCAGTGGCGCACAGCAGGTCGACGAAGTAGGTGTCGGGGGCGAAGTAGGCGGTCGCGAGGCGGACCCGCTCCTCGGCCGATTCGAGAATCACTCGCATCAGGGTCTGCATGTCCTGCCAGCCGAAGCTGGCGGAGCCGCGGACCACCTGCACGATGGCGTCCCCGCTCGGCTCGTGGCTGACGAACCGGTCGCGTGCGTCGAAGAGTTCCGCGTGGCACTCGGCCCAGTTCTGCGCGAAGGCGGCGGCGACGCCGTCGACGGCGGGCCCTCGGACCTCGACGTGGGTGTCCCGCCATTCGCCGGGGTTGCGTGCGTCACCGCACCATTCCTCGGCGATCCCGACGCCCCCGGTGAAGGCCGTCTGCTCGTCGACCACGAGGACCTTGCGGTGGCAGCGGTGGTTCTGCTTGAGGGGGGAGAGATAGAGCGGTTTGCGGAACCAGGCGACCTCCACTCCGGCCTCGCTCATCCGGTCCAGCAGCTCCCGCTCGATCAGACGGCTGCCGAAGCCGTCCAGGAGCAGCCGCACCCTCACCCCCGCACGCGCCCGGTCGGTCAGGGCATCGGCGAAACGCCGCGCGATCTCGCCCCGCCAGTAGACGAAGGTCATCATGTCGACGGTGTGGCGGGCGCCGCCGATCGCGTCGAGCATCGCGGCGAAGATCTCGTCCCCGTTGCGCAGGGGCCGCACGGTGTTTCCCTCGGTGGCCGCGATACCGATGAGCCGCTCCAGGCGTCTTCGGATGCGGTGAATTCTCTCGTCCGCGTCCCCGCGCCCGGCGGCGGTGTCCGTCGTACGGGCAGGTGAGTGGTCGTGGTCGGTCATTCGGCACTCCTCGTTCGGGCCTTGGGTACACGGAACCTCCGAGGGCGTCGAAGGTCCCCTCCGGGTCCCGGAGTCACACGCGGGGTCGCGCGTGACCGCACAGGCGGGACACGGTGGTGGGCCCACCACCCGTCAGGTGGTGGGCCCACGGTCTTGCCGTTCGGGTATCGGTGAGGCCGCTACCAGCGGTACCAACGGCCGCTGCCGCCCTTGGGTCGGGCGACGAATCCGAGCAGCCACAGGACCAGCAGCACGACCGCGACCCACCACAGGGCGTTGAGCGCGAAGCCGGCGCCGAACAGGACGAGCACGAGCAGTAGGACGAGCAGCAGGGGAACCATCGTTATCAACCTCCGAGGCGCCGTATGCCCCACCCCTCTTCGCTCATGCGTGCGATGCCGATGGGATTCCTCGGTCGCCGACGGCACCGGCTCAGCCCCGTCACGACCGGCCCGGAGCGGCCCCCGTACGGGCAGGGCGGGCGAGGATTCCGCGCCTCCCGGTCGACGGCGACCGCGGCACGAGGTTTGAGGGTGCCGATCGGGAGCAGGCGTCGGTCACGACCAAACCGGTTCATTCACGAGGAGGTCCCGATGTCGGGCACGGAGAAGACCAAGGCGCAGGTCGAGCAGGCCAGGGGCAAGGCCAAGGAGGCCATGGGCCGCATGGTCGGCAACGACCGCATGAAGGCCGAGGGTCACACGGATCAGGCCAAGGGCGAGGCCCGTGAGGCCAAGGAAGACGTCAAGGACAGCTTCCGGCGCTGACCGCCCCTCGCACCGCAGGGCCCCGACCTCCCCCTTGGGTCGGGGCCCTGCCGCGTGCGGCTGTGCGCCCTCCCGCCTTCGTGCGAGGCCGAGGCCGCCAGGGACGCGTTCCGGGCGCCGGGCGCGGTATCCCGTCGGCTTCCGCCTCGCCGCCGCTGGGCGTCCGGCGCGGCGGCTGGTGAGCGGTACGAGTGGCCGGACTCTAGAGCCACTTGTTGCGGCTCAGGGCGCGATGGATGACGGCGCAGGCGATGACGATGACGGTCAGGACCGCCGGGTAGCCGTAAGGGGACCTCAGCTCGGGCATGTGGTCGAAGTTCATGCCGTAGATGCCTACGACCATGGTGGGCACGGCGACGAGGGCCGCCCAGGCGCTGATGCGGCGCATGTCGGCGTTCTGCTGCACGCCGAGTTGAGCGATGCTGGCGCTGAGCATGCCGGTGATGAGCTCGTCGAAGGTGACGATCTGTTCGCTGACGCGCTGATGGTGGTCCGCGACGTCACGGAAGTAGGCGGACACCTGCGGAGGGATCTGCGGGATGGTTCCCTCGCTGAGGCGCTGGAGGGCCGAAGTGAGCGGTGTGACGGCGCGCTTGAATTCGAGGAGTTCTCGTTTGAGCTGGTAGATGCGGGCGGCGTCGACCGGAAGGTCGGGTGAGAAAACCTCGTTCTCCAGGGTGTCGACGTCTCCGGCGAAGGCGTCGGCGACGTCGAGGTAGCGGTCGACGACCATGTCGGCGACCGCGTGCAGGACGGCGGCCGGTCCGCACCCGAGGTGCTCGGGGTCGTCCTGGAGCGATCGGCGCACCCTGTCCAGGGGCGGTGCGCTGCCGTGGCGGACGGTGATGGCGAAGCCGGGGCCGGCGAAGACCATGATCTCGCCGGTGTCGACGATCTCGCTGGTCGAGGTGATCTTCTCGTGCTCCACGTACACGATGGTCTTCAGGACCAGGAAGAGGATGTCGCCGTAGCGTTCCAGCTTGGGCCGCTGGTGGGCATGGACGGCGTCCTCCACGGCGAGGGGGTGCAGGCCGATCCGCGACCGTCTGGAGCTGCTCGGCGGTGGGCTCGTACAGGCCGATCCAGGCGAAGCGGCCCGCCTTCGGGTCTATCCGCTCCAGTATCTTCTCCAGACTCACCTGGCCGGGCAGCCTGCGGCCGTCCTCGTACAGGGCGCAATCCACGACCGCCGGTGGCAGCCCGATGGCATCACCCGTGTCGTCACGCTCCGTATCCATGCGTCACCCCTTGTTCGCGCCGTGTGTAGGGGCAACTTACTCGCGCGCGCCGGGGGGGGCCGTCCGCGGGGATGCCCGGGTCGGCCCCGGAGCGGTCTCCGCGCACCGTCGACGTTCCCACGGAGCGTCCGGCCCAGCGGGAAGTCGCGCGTTAAGAACGCGACAGGAATTTTGTCGCGGGGCGAGGAGAGGGTGAGGTGCCGGGAGCCTCCTGGTGTGGCTGATTCCTGGGGTCCCGATCGTGACGTGCGGCGAGCTGTGCACGCTCTCGCCGTGGTGGGTGTGTGCCTGATCGCGCTGGGGGCCGCCTATGGCGCGTTGTGGCTGCTGGGGGTCGGCGCGTGGTTGTTCATGGCGGCTGTCGGGATCGATCTGTTCCGGCGCCCCTAGCTCCTCACCGGCTCGATAGCCCAGGTGGGAACGCCTGTTGGCCGGGGCAGGAGGTGCTCCGCCCCGAGGGGCGCCATCCGTGGCGGGCACCGTCGCTCCGGTGTCGACAGCCCGGTGCGGCTTCTCGAAGCGGGGGTCCCCGTCGTCCCGCGCCCCGGCGGAACGCTCCGTCCCCACCCCCGGACCCGCTTCCCCGGAGGGCCGCCGGATTCGTCGGGACCGCCCCGCGCGAAGACGCGGGAGGCGTTCCCGCGCGGGTCGGACGGGCTGCCTGGAGGTCCCATACTCGGTGGTCGCGTCGCCGCGAGTGCGGTGATCGTCAGGCCTGCGGGCGGGAGCGAGGAAAGTCGATGGGAGACATGAAGGACGCGATGGCCCCGGCCGCCGTGCCCGAGGTGGTGGACAGCCCCGCGCTGCGACCGCAGCCGACCGGGCGGCTGGCGCGGTGGATGCTGCGCCACCAGGTGCAGCCCGCCGGAGCGGCCGGTGGCGGGCAGGCCGAGTCGCACGCCTGGTGGAAGGTGATGTGTCTGACCGGGGTCGACTACTTCTCCAGCCTTGCCTACGTGCCGGCCATCGCCGCGCTCGCGGCGGGTGCGGTCTCCCCCCTGGCGACGCTGCTGATCGTGGCGCTGACCCTGCTCGGCATGCTGCCGATGTACCGGCGGGTGGCCAAGGCGAGCCCGCACGGCGCGGGATCGGTGGCGATGCTGGAGGACCTGCTGCCCTTCTGGTGGGGCAAGCTGTTCGTCCTGGTCCTGCTCGGCTTCGTGGCCACCTCGTGGATCATCACCATCACCCTGTCGACGGCGGACGCCTCCGTCCACGTGGTGGAGAACCCGTTCTTCCCCGAAGCCCTCCACGGCCATGAGGTGGCCCTCACCGTGGCGCTGCTGCTGGTTCTCGGCGGTGTCTTCCTGCTCGGCTTCAGCGAGGCCGTCAGCGTCGCCATCCCCCTGGTCGCGATCTTCCTCGCCCTCAACGCCGTCGTCATCGGTGTCGGCCTGGTCCACGTGATCACCACTCCGGGCGCGTTCACGGCCTGGACCGACGCGCTCCTGGAAGGCGGCGCGGGCTTCGGCGACCTGATGACGCCCGCGCTCCTCGCCTTCCCGCTGCTCGTGCTCGGCCTGTCCGGCTTCGAGACCGGAGTCAGCATGATGCCGCTGGTCTCCGCCGACGGCGCCGACGCCGGGGAACGGCTCCGCTCACGCATCCGCAACACCCGCAGGCTCCTGACCAGCGCCGCGCTCGTCATGAGCGTCTACCTGCTCGCCTCCAGTTTCGTCACCACCGTCCTCATCCCCGAGGACGAGTTCCAGCCCGGCGGCGCGGCGAACGGACGCGCCCTGGCCTGGCTGGCCCACGAGCACGTCGGAGAGGCGTTCGGCACTGTCTACGACATCAGCACGATCCTGATCCTGTGGTTCGCCGGCGCCTCCGCCATGGCGGGACTGATCAACATCGTGCCCCGCTACCTGCCCGAGTACGGGATGGCCCCCGAATGGGGACGCGCGGTGCGGCCCGTGGTCCTCGTCTACACCGCCCTGTGCATCCTCATCACCATCGCCTTCGACGCCGACGTCGACGCCCAGGCCGGCGCCTACGCCACCGGAATCCTGGCCATGATGGTCTCCGGCGCCTTCGCTGTCACCGTCTCCGTGGCACGCCGGGGGCGCAGGGCGGTCGCCACCGGTTTCGCGCTGCTCACCCTGGTCCTGCTCTACGCCCTGGTCTACAACATCGTCGACAAGCCCGACGGCATCACCATCTCCGGGTTCTTCATCGCCGGCATCATCCTCGTGTCGCTGATATCCCGCGTGTCACGCACCACGGAACTGCGCGCCGACAGCCTGGTCTTCGACGAGGCGGCCCGCCGGTTCATCGCCGACACCCTGGCCCACGACAACGCCATCAACATCATCGCCAACCGCCGCCAGGCCGGCGACATGGCCGAATACCGCGACAAGGAACGGGAGCAGCGCGGCACCAACCCGGTCCCCGGACCCGCGGACGTGCTGTTCCTGGAGATCGACGTGGTCGACCCGTCCGACTTCAGCGAGGTCCTGACCGTGCACGGCGTCGAGGTCGACGGATACCGGATCCTGCGGGCCGAGGCCCCGGCCGCCCCCAACGCCATCGCCGCCGTGCTCCTCGCGCTGCGCGACACCACCGGCGTGCGGCCCCAGTGCTACTTCGCCTGGGCCGAGGGCAGCCCGCTCAAGCACATGCTCCGCTACTTCCTCCTCGGCCGGGGCGACACCGCCCCCGTCACCCGCGAGATCATCCGCAAACACGAACCCGACCCCGACCGCCGACCCGGCATCCACGTCGGCGGCTGACCGCCTCCTCCGCCGGCCACGCCACGGCTCCGGCCCTCATGGTGATCACCCCGGCGTCTTCTCGCCCGACCCCGCGCCGGGGGCCGGGGCCGGGGCCGGGGACCGCCGGGGGCGGGAACTCCCCTCCCCCGTCAGGTCGTCACTTCGGCCGCCATCTCCGTGACCGGTCGAGGTGCCGCGTCCGTCATCCGCAGGGTGACCGTCATGGTGAGCCCGCCGCCGGGGGTGTCCTCGGCCGTCAGCGTGCCGCCCATCGACTCCAGGAACCCCCGCGCCACCGCGAGGCCGAGGCCGACGCCCTCTCCTCGCGGGGCGTCGCCGTAGCGCTGGAAGGCGCCGAAGATGCGGTCCTTGGCCTCGTCCGGGACGCCCGGACCGCGGTCGACCACCCGGAGTTCCACGCGGTCCGCCAGAGCGCTCGCCGAGACGAGTACGGGCTGACCGGGCGAGCTGTACTTGACCGCGTTCTCCACGATGTTGGCGACGGCCCGTTCCAGCAGGCCTCGGTCGACGGCGACCATCGGGAGCGTCTCGGGGATGTCGAGTTCCACGCTGTCCTCCGGGACCCCGAGCAGCGCCATCGGGACGACCTCGTCGAGGTCGGTCTCCCGGATGACGGCGGTGACGGTCCCCGTCTCCAGGCGGGACATGTCGAGCAGGTTGCCGACGAGGTGGTCGAGGCGGTCGGCACCGGCCTCGATGCCTTCGAGGAGCTCGGCGCGGTCCTCCTCCGACCACTCCACATCGTCGGAGCGCAGCGACGTGACCGAGGCCTTGATGCCGGCGAGCGGGGTACGCAGGTCATGGCTGACGGCCGCGAGGAGCGACGTACGGATCTTGTTGCCCTCCGCCAGCTTCCGGGCCTCCTCCGCCTCACCGACCAGCCGCTGCCGGTCGAGGACGACCGCGGCCTGGGCGGCGAAGGCGCCGAGCACGCGCCGGTCCTCCGCGGGCAGCACCCGGCCGGTGAGCGCGAGCGCGAGGTGGTCTCCGACCGGCATGTCGACGTCCGCGTCCTCCGGGCGCTCGGCCGGCGGGTGGCCGACGACGGCGACGCAGGACCACGCCTCCGTCTGGTGGGGGCGTTCAAGGAGGGCTACCGACTCCATGGAGAAGCTCTCCCGGACCCGTTCGAGGAGCGCTTCGAGCGTCGTCTCGCCCCGCAGGACACTCCCGGCGAGGAAGGACAGGGTCTCCGACTCGGCCCGCAGACGGGCGGCCTGGTGCGTCCGGCGCGCTGCCAGATCCACGACCGAGGCCACCGAGATCGCCACGCCCACGAAGACCACCAGGGCGACGATGTTGCGCGGGTCGGCGATGGTGAGCTGGTGTATCGGCGGGGTGAAGAACCAGTTCAGGAGCAGCGACCCGACGGCGGCGGAGGCCAGGGCCGGCTTGAGTCCACCGAGCAGTGCCGAGGCGACGGTGAGCGTGAGGTAGAGCAGTACGTCGTTGGCCAGGCCCACGTCGGGTACCGCGGTGCTGAGCAGCAGCGTGAGCAGGGCCGGACCGGCCAGGCCGACGAGCCAGCCCCGGACGGTCCGGGAGCGGCTGAGCCGGGCGCCCCCGGAGACGGGCAGTCGGCGGCCCTTGGCCGCCTCGTCGTGCGTGACGATGTGGACGTCGAGGTCGGGTCCGGACTCGCGGGCGACGGTCGCGCTGACGCCGGGTCCGAGGAGGTACTGCCAGGAGCGGCGCCTGCTCACCCCGAGCACGATCTGGGTGGCGTTCACCCCGCGCGCGAACTCGAGCAGCCCGGCGGAGACGTCGTCGCCGACGACGTGGTGGAAGGTGCCTCCCAGGTCCTCGACGAGGGTCCGCTGGACCGCCAGCTCCTTGGGCGACGCCGAGGTCAGACCGTCGCTGCGCGAGATGTAGACGGCGAGCACCTCGCCGCCCGCGCCCTTCTCGGCCAGCCGTACGGCACGGCGTATCAAGGTGCGGCCCTCCGGCCCGCCGGTGAGGCCGACGACGATGCGTTCCCGGGAGCCCCAGATCGTGGAGACGCGGTGCGCGGTCCGGTACTCCTGGAGGTACTCGTCGACCCGGTCGGCCGTCCAGAGCAGGGCCAGCTCGCGCAGGGCGGTGAGGTTGCCGGGGCGGAAGTAGTTGGACAGGGCGGCATCGACCTTGTCCGGCTTGTAGATGTTGCCGTGGGCCATGCGGCGGCGCAGCGCCTGGGGCGACATGTCGACCAGCTCGATCTGGTCGGCCCGCCGGACGACCTCGTCCGGGACGGTCTCCTTCTGCCGGATGCCCGTGATGGCCTCGACGACGTCCCCGAGGGACTCCAGGTGCTGGATGTTGACCGTCGACACCACGTCGATGCCGGCCGCGAGCAGCTCCTCGACGTCCTGCCAGCGCTTGGCGTTCCGCGAGCCCGGAACGTTCGTGTGCGGCAGCTCGTCGACGAGCGCGACGGCGGGCCGCCGCGCCAGCACGGCGTCCACGTCCATCTCCGTGAAGGAGGTCCCCCGGTACTCGATCGTCCGGCGCGGAATCGTCTCCAGCCCGTGCAGCATGACCTCGGTACGGGGCCGATGGTGGTGCTCGACGAAGGCGACGACGCAGTCCGTCCCGCGTTCGACGCGCCGGTGCCCCTCGGAGAGCATGGAGTACGTCTTGCCGACGCCAGGCGCCGCTCCCAGGTAGATACGCAGCTTTCCGCGTCCCATGTTCTGCGTCTCTCCTACGGCTCTACGGTTCGAACCGGTAGCCCATACCGGGTTCGGTGATCAGATAGCGGGGATGCGACGGATCCACTTCCAGTTTTCGTCGCAGCTGGGCCATGTAGACCCGCAGGTAGTTCGTCTTCGTGCTGGAGGTCGGGCCCCACACCTCCTGGAGCAGCCGGCGCTGGCTGATGAGGCACCCCGGGTTGCAGATCAGGATCTCCAGCAGATGCCACTCGGTCGGGGTGAGCCGTACGTCCCGGTCCACCCGCTTCACCTTCTTCGCCACCAGGTCGACGGTGAACTCGTCGGTGACGACGCGGCCGCCCGTGGCCGGTGCCTCCGCCGGCGCCGCGGCCGTGCGCCGGGTGGCGGCCCGCAGCCGCGCCAGGAGCTCGTCCATGCTGAAGGGCTTGGTCATGTAGTCGTCGGCACCGGCGTCAAGGGCCCGGATCTTGTCCTCGGAACCGCTCCGCGCGGAGAGGACGAGGACGGGGGATCGGCTCCAGCGCCGCACCGCCCTGATGACATCGACGCCGTCCATGTCCGGCAGCCCCAGGTCGACGATCAGCACGTCCGGCGGTTCGGAAGCGGCGAGGGCCAGTGCCGTGGCGCCGTCCGGCGCCGCGTCCACCACGTATCGGCGCGCCCGCAGGTTGATCACCAGAGCTCGTGCGAGCTGCGCGTCGTCCTCGACCACCAGCACCCGCGTCATCGGCGTGCTGCCTTCCTCTTGTACGTGCGGTTCGTAGGGTGCTTGTGGTTCGTGTCGTCCGTCGTACTGCGGGAGCCGGCGGGCCCACGCGTGTCCGGGGTCCGCCGGCTCTCATGCCGCTTCGATAAGCCCATCAGCCCTGGATCAATTCCTTGAGTGCGATGTTGAGTTGGAGGACGTTGACGCGGGGTTCGCCGATGAAGCCGAGGATGCGGTCGTCGGTGTGGTCGGCGACGAGTCGGTCGACCTGGGCGACGGTGAGGTTGTTCTTCTCGGCGACGCGGTGGACCTGGAGTTCGGCGTACTCGGGGGAGATGTGGGGGTCGAGGCCGGAGCCGGAGGAGGTGACGGCGTCGGCGG
>NZ_JBEOXR010000063.1:0-44602 GCF_040296665.1 Streptomyces sp. NPDC002057 | reverse complement strand
TGCAGGGGGGACCCTGTGGGAGAGTAGGACGCCGCCGAACAATTTTTAGCCTCAACCCCCGGACTCTGTCCGGGGGTTGAGGCATTTTTGCGTTCCGGGGCGGGCCGGTGCCCCCTGTGCGCGGGGGCGTCGTGGCTGAGGGTAAGGTCAGGGGGCCATTGTCCATACGTTCTCAGCAGGAGGCCCCCGGGTGGAGGTCCAGGAGACCCGCGTTCAGACCGACCGGGTCCTCACCATCCCCAACATTCTCAGCATGGCGCGTCTCGCCGGCGTGCCGCTGTTTCTGTGGCTGATTCTCCGTCCGGAGTTCGGCGGGCCCAACAGTGACGGCTGGGCGCTCCTCGTCCTGATGCTCAGCGGCGTCAGCGACTATCTCGACGGCAAGCTCGCCCGGCGCTGGAACCAGATCAGCAACCTCGGTCGGCTGCTCGATCCCGCGGCCGACCGGCTGTACATCCTGTCCACCCTCGTGGGGCTCACCTGGCGCGAGATCCTGCCCTGGTGGCTGACCGCCGCCCTGCTGGCGCGCGAGGCCATGCTGCTGGTGATGGTGGGAATCCTCCGCCGGCACGGCTACCCGCCGCCGCAGGTGAACTTCCTGGGCAAAGCTGCGACATTCAACTTGATGTACGCGTTCCCGTTGCTGCTTCTCAGTGACGGAACGGGCTGGCTTTCGTCACTCGCTGAAGTTTTCGGGTGGGCCTTCGCCGGATGGGGTACAACTCTGTATTGGTGGGCAGGGATCCTCTACGTGGTCCAGGTCCGTCGACTCGTGAAGACGGATACCGCGGCCGATTGAGCCCGTCCGTCCTGTGCCGAGCAGCGTCGCCGGCAACAACGAGGACGTCCGAGGGCCACTGAGCGGACAGGTGAAGTCGGCAGGACCGTCGTCTCTTCAAGGAGGACGCTTCCGACATGAAGGCCGTTGTGATGGCCGGTGGCGAAGGAACACGCCTTCGCCCGATGACCTCGAGCATGCCCAAGCCTCTACTGCCGGTGGTGAACCGGCCGATCATGGAGCACGTCCTACGACTGCTCAAGAGGCACGGTCTCAATGAGACCGTCGTGACCGTGCAGTTTCTCGCCTCTCTCGTCAGGAACTACTTCGGCGACGGCGAGGAGCTCGGGATGGAGCTCACGTATGCCAACGAGGAGAAGCCGCTCGGTACAGCGGGAAGTGTGAAGAACGCCGAGGAGGCGTTGAAGGACGACACCTTCCTCGTCATCTCGGGGGACGCGCTCACCGATTTCGACCTCTCCGATCTCATCGCCTTCCACAAGGAGAAGGGCGGCCTCGTCACGGTCTGCCTGACCCGGGTGCCGAACCCACTGGAATTCGGCATCACGATCGTCGACGAGGAAGGAAAGGTCGAGCGCTTCCTGGAGAAGCCCACCTGGGGCCAGGTCTTCTCGGACACCGTGAACACGGGTATCTACGTGATGGAGCCCGAGGTGTTCGACTACGTCGAGGCCGACGCCTCGGTGGACTGGTCGGGTGATGTCTTCCCCCAGCTCATGAAGGAGGGCAAGCCGATCTACGGCTATGTCGCCGAGGGCTACTGGGAGGACGTCGGCACGCACGAGAGCTATGTGAAGGCCCAGGCGGACGTCCTGGAGGGCAAGGTCCAGGTCGACATCGACGGCTTCGAGATCTCGCCGGGAGTATGGGTCGCCGAGGGCGCGGAGGTGCACCACGACGCCGTGCTGCGCGGGCCGCTCTACATCGGCGACTACGCCAAGGTCGAGGCCGGTGCCGAGATCCGCGAGCACACCGTCATCGGGTCGAACGTGGTCGTCAAGAGCGGCGCCTTCCTGCACAAGGCCGTCGTCCACGACAACGTCTACATCGGCCCGCAGAGCAATCTGCGCGGCTGTGTGATCGGCAAGAACACCGACATCATGCGGGCCGCCCGGATCGAGGACGGAGCCGTCATCGGGGACGAGTGCCTGGTCGGTGAGGAATCGATCGTGCAGGGCAACGTCCGGGTCTATCCGTTCAAGACGATCGAGGCCGGCGCTTTCGTCAACACCTCGGTCATCTGGGAGTCCCGCGGGCAGGCCCATCTCTTCGGGGCCCGAGGGGTCTCCGGCATCCTCAACGTGGAGATCACCCCCGAGCTGGCCGTCCGGCTGGCGGGGGCGTACGCCACGACCCTGAAGAAGGGCTCGACCGTCACGACGGCCCGTGACCACTCCCGTGGTGCGCGGGCGCTGAAACGGGCGGTGATCTCGGCGCTGCAGGCCAGCGCCATCGACGTACGGGACCTGGAGAACGTACCGCTGCCGGTGGCGCGGCAGCAGACCGCGCGGGGAAGCGCCGGCGGGATCATGGTGCGTACCTCGCCCGGGGTGCCCGACTCCGTGGACATCATGTTCTTCGACGAACGCGGGGCGGACCTCTCCCAGGGCGGGCAGCGCAAGCTCGACCGGGTGTTCGCCCGGCAGGAGTACCGCCGGGCCTTCCCCGGAGAGATCGGTGACCTCTCCTTCCCGGCGAGCGTCTTCGACTCGTACACCGGGTCGCTGCTGCGGAACGTCGACACGACCGGGATCGCGGAAGCCGGTCTGAAGGTGGTCGTGGACGCCTCCAACGGCAGTGCGGGGCTCGTCCTGCCCAGCCTGCTCGGGCGGCTCCAGGTCGACTCGCTGACGATCAACCCCGGGCTCGACGAGTCCAGGCCCACCGAGTCGGTCGAGAGCCGGCGCGCCGGGCTCGTACGGCTCGGGGAGATCGTGGCGTCGGCGCGGGCCGCGTTCGGGGTCCGGTTCGACCCCGTCGGTGAGCGGCTGTCGCTCGTGGACGAGCGGGGCCGGATCATCGAGGACGACCGGGCGCTCCTGGTGATGCTCGACCTGGTCGCCGCCGAGCGGCGTTCCGGGCGGGTCGCGCTGCCGGTGACGACCACACGGATCGCCGAGCAGGTCGCCGCGTACCACGGCACCCAGGTGGAGTGGACGACCACCTCGCCCGACGACCTCACCAGAGTCGGACGCGAGGAGTCGACGATCTTCGGCGGCGACGGCCGTGGCGGGTTCATCGTGCCCGAGTTCAGCAGTGTCTTCGACGGTGCCGCCGCCTTCGTGCGGCTGATCGGTCTCGTCGCGAGGACACAGCTCACGCTCAGCCAGATCGATGCGCGGATTCCGCGGGCGCACGTCCTCAAGAGGGACATCGCGACCCCGTGGGCCGTGAAGGGCCTGGTGATGCGCCGGGTGGTGGAGGCGGCGGGCAACCGCTCCGTGGACACCACCGACGGCGTCAGGGTGGTCGAGGCCGACGGCCGGTGGGTGATGGTGCTGCCCGACCCGGCCGAGGCCGTCACCCATCTGTGGGCGGAAGGTCCCGACGACGCCTCCGCCCAGGCCCTGCTCGACGAGTGGGCCGAGGTGGTCGAGAGCGCAGGTCGCTGAGGGATCGCACCCTCAGGCCGGGAGGTGCCCGCTCGGGTGCCTCCCGGCTTCGTCGTGGGGCCATTCGGCGGTAGGCCGTGCGACGTGCGACGATGTGCGGCATGTCGCAGCAGCCCCCCGTTCGGAGCACCGGATCGCCTCCGCCGCGCCCGGACGCGTCCATGTCGCTGCTGAACAACGTGATCGACCACGCGCTCGACGACGGCTACGCCGAGGCGACCGCCCGGCGCGCCGCCGAGGGCGGGGGACTGCCGCGCAGCCTCCGGGCCAAGCTCGGGGTGGCCGCCGGTCTCGTGCTCGCCGCGGCCGTGGTGACCGTCGGCGCCGCCGAGGCACGGATCTCCGCGCCCGTCGTCGCCAAGGAACGGCAGGAACTGATCGACCGGATCGAGGCGGAGACGTCCACGGCCGATCAGCTGGAACAGGACGTCGAACGCATCCGCTCCGAGGTCGGCGAACGCCAGCGGCAGGCGCTGCAGGAGCACGGCGGCGACCAGGCCGAGCTCGTCGCTCTCCTCTCCGGGGCGACCCCGGTGCACGGGCCCGGCGTGAAGCTCGTCGTCGACGACGCCAAGGGCACCGACAGCGGTGGGGGCGGACCGCGGGAGAGCAGTGGTTTCTCCGACACGGGGCGGGTACGCGACCGGGACATGCAGCGAGTGGTCAACGGGCTGTGGGAGTCGGGCGCCGAGGCCGTGGCCATCAACGGCCAGCGGCTGACATCGCTGTCCGCGATCCGGGCCGCCGGCGACGCCATACTGGTCGACAACAAGCCGCTGGTGCCGCCGTACACCGTCCTCGCGATCGGGGACGGGCAGCGGCTGAGCACGGCGTTCCAGGACAGCGCCGACGGGCAGTACTTGCACGCGCTGGTGGAGAACTTCGGGATCAGGAGCAGCATCTCGGCCGAGGGCGACGTACGCCTGCCGGCCGCGCCGAGCTTGAGCGTACGTACCGCAGAGCCGAGGGGGGCCGGGGCGGCGACGCCCTCCGGTCGGGCCACGGCCGACACAGGGAAGGGCACATCGTGATCGCCGTACTGGGCCTGATCGTCGGAGTCGTGGTGGGACTGTTGGTCCGCCCCGAAGTTCCGGCGGTGGTCGAGCCCTATCTTCCGATCGCCGTGGTCGCCGCCCTCGACGCGGTCTTCGGCGGCCTCCGGGCCATGCTGGACGGGATCTTCGTCGACAAGGTCTTCGTGGTCTCGTTCCTCTCGAACGTGGTCGTGGCCGCGCTGATCGTCTTCCTCGGCGACAAGCTGGGCGTGGGCGCCCAGCTGTCGACCGGTGTGGTCGTCGTGCTCGGCATCCGGATCTTCTCCAACGCGGCCGCCATCCGGCGCCACGTCTTCCGGGCGTGAGGCCGATGAGCGAGAACCCGCAGGAACCGCAGAAGCCGCAGGACCCCCAGGAGCCGCGTGCCCCTCAGGACGCGCGGAAGCCGCCGAGTTCCCAGGAGCCGCCGAGTTCCCACGGGCCGCAGAGCCCTCAGGGGCCGCACAGCCCCCAGGGTCCGCTGGACCCGCGTGTGCCTCAGGAGTCGCGCAAGCCCCTCGACCCGCGCGGGGGCGAGGGGGCGGAGGCGCCGGAGGGCGCCGGTAGGGGTGCGGAGAGCGCCGGACCGGCCGAGCCCGAGGAGCCTTCGGGTTCCGTCTACGGCGGGACCGCGGACCACGACGTCCGGGTGCCGGTGACGCCGCCCGCTCCCGGGGCCGAGTCCAGCGGGCGGCGCAGGCTGGCCTCCGCGCTGTGGCCGCCCCGTGTGACCCGCGCCCAGCTCATCGTGGCGCTGCTGCTCTTCGTCCTCGGCCTCGGCCTGGCCATCCAGGTCTCCTCCACCAGCGAGAACAGCGCGCTGCGCGGGGCCCGCCAGGAGGACCTGGTGCGGATCCTGGACGAGCTCGACGACCGCACGCAGCGCCTGGAGGACGAGAAGGCCCGGCTCGAGAAGCAGCGGACCGAGCTGGAGTCCAGCTCCGACCAGGCCGAGGAGGCGCGCAAGCAGACCCAGGAGAAGGAGCGGCAGCTCGGGATCCTGGCCGGCACCGTCGCCGCCGAGGGGCCCGGCATCACCCTGACCGTCGGCGACCCCACCGGGGCCGTCGAGTCGGACATGCTGCTCGATGCCATCCAGGAGCTGCGCGCGGCGGGTGCCGAGGCGATCCAGGTCAACGGTGTGCGGGTGGTCGCGGACAGTTATTTCACCGGTGGCGGTGAAGACATGCGGATCGATGGAACGAAGGTGGCCGCTCCGTACGTCTTCAAGGTCATCGGCAAGCCGGAGGATCTCGAGCCCGCGCTCAACATCCCCGGCGGTGTCGTGCAGACCCTGGAGAAGGAGCAGGCCACAGCCACGGTGGAGCGGTCGGCGAAGATCGTCGTCGATGCCTTGCGACCCGCGAAGCGGCCTGACTACGCTCAGTCGTCCTCCCAGTGAGAGGGGGACGAGGGGGGTCCCGCGACATGGGCACGACGTTGCGGGGGGTCGGCGCACCACAACGGTGGTGCGTGGTGGAAACTGTCCGGAGGATACGGACGTTGTGAAGGTGTCCGGGTCGGCAGGTGTGATGGATCTCGGTTCGTCCTGCCCCACGGGCGGGTCTGTTTCGGTCAAGGGGAATCGCCCGTGAAGTTGTTTGCGAAGTTGTTCGGCAAGAGCGCACGCGAGGACGGCGGCAACGCCAGGCACCGCGCGCCGCGCCATGCCCAGAGCGAGGAGCAGGGCGGCGAGCGCCCCCTCTTCCGCGACGAGGTCGGTGGCCAGGGCGGTGACATTCCGGGCACTCAGGGCGCGTCGTCTGTTGACCCCGCCGGGGCCGCCCGCATAGGTTTCGGAGAACCATCAACCTCAAGTACGGGTGGAGGGTTTGCCCCCGATCCGTACGCGACACAGACCTCGGCGGGGCAGCCGCGGCAGGAGGATGCGTCCATGCCGGTGTGTACGAGGTGCGGTCACCGCAACACGGCCGACAGTCGCTTCTGCTCCCACTGCGGTACGCCGCTGCGCGGCGGGGTCGCTCCCGAGCGCGCGTCGGAGACGACGTCCACGATCTCCATCTCGGGCCTGGAGGCCTACGACGCGGAGGTCACCGGCCAGACGCAGCTGCCTTCGCTCTCTCCCGAGGCGCTGGCGGCCGTGGAGGCGCTGCCTCTGGGCTCCGCGCTCCTCGTGGTGCGGCGTGGTCCCAACTCCGGCAGCCGGTTCCTGCTCGACGGTGAGCTGACGACCGCCGGCCGTCACCCCCAGAGCGACATCTTCCTGGACGACTTCACGGTCTCCCGGCGGCATGTCGAGTTCCGGCGGGCCCAGGACGGCAGCTTCACCGTCTCCGATGTCGGCAGCCTCAACGGCACGTACGTCAACCGTGAGCCGATCGACTCGGTCGTTCTGTCCAACGGCGACGAGGTGCAGATCGGCAAGTACCGGCTGGTCTTCCACTCGAGCCAGCGGGGCGTGTGACGCCTCGGAGAAGCCTTCAGGGAAGGTCCATGCTGCGAACACCGACGGGCGGCGCCGGATCCGGCGCCGCCACCGCGGGCGACAGGCTGGTGAGCATCGGCTCGGTGCTGAACCAGCTGCGCGACGAATTTCCCGAAGTGACCATCTCCAAGATCCGGTTCCTGGAGGCCGAGGGGCTCGTAGAGCCCCGTCGTACGGCCTCCGGGTACCGGAAGTTCAGCCCGCAGGACGTGGAGCGGCTCGCTCAGATCCTGCGGATGCAGCGGGACCACTATCTTCCGCTGAAGGTCATCCGCGAGCACCTCGACGCCCTCGCGAGGGGGGAGCAGATCCCGCTCCCCGCCCCGGGGCGCCGTCGGGACCTGATCGAGGGCGCCTGGGAGCAGGAGACCGAGCCGCCGACCGCCGCGCGGATCGGGCGGGCCGAGCTGCTTGCCGCGGCCGAGGTGACAGAGACCGATCTCGTCGCCTGGGAGTCGTACGGTCTGATCTCCGAGACGGAGGCCGGGGGCTACGACCCCGAGACCGTCACCGTCGCGCGGCTGGTCGCGGATCTGGGGCGGTTCGGCCTGGAGCCCCGGCACCTGCGGGCCGTCAAGGCGGCCGCGGACCGGGAGGCCGGGCTGATCGAGCAGGTCGTCGCGCCGCTGCGCCGGCACCGCAATCCGCAGACCAGGGCGCATGCGGAGGCCACCGCGCAGGAGCTGGCGGCGCAGTCGGTGCGGCTGCACGCGGCGCTCGTCCAGACCGCTCTGGGAATTCGGCTCCAGTGACCCCGTGAGGGTCCGGGACCGGTTCGGCACGCTCGGACGCGGCCTCGGACGCGCCTTCGTCCCGGCCTCGGAGGGCCGTCCGGGAGCGGCCTCCGTACGGGTTCGGCGGTCGGTTCGGCACGTCCTTGGACGGGCCCGACTATCCAAACCGGTCGGGCACGTCCTAGGGTTGCTGTGTGAACGAGCTCGACGTTGTGGGTGTCCGGGTGGAAATGCCCTCCAACCAGCCGATCGTGCTCCTGCGTGAAGTGGGAGGCGATCGGTACCTCCCCATCTGGATCGGACCGGGGGAGGCGACCGCGATCGCCTTCGCCCAGCAGGGGATGGCGCCTCCGCGGCCGCTGACGCACGACCTGTTCAAGGACGTGCTGGAGGCCGTGGGGCAGGAACTTACCGAAGTCCGCATCACGGATCTGCGTGACGGGGTCTTCTACGCCGAGCTGGTCTTCGCCAGCGGCGTCGAGGTGAGCGCGCGCCCGTCGGACGCGATAGCACTGGCCCTCCGGACCGGAACGCCGATCTTCGGCAGTGACGGTGTCCTGGACGACGCGGGCATCGCGATTCCGGACGAGCAGGAGGACGAGGTGGAGAAGTTCCGCGAGTTCCTCGACCAGATCTCTCCGGAGGATTTCGGGACCAACAGTCAGTGAGCCGAAGCGGCGCGGCCGCATGCCGTTCACGGGGTGCTGTCAGGGCATTCGAGTAGCCTTTCCCCGGCGAGAGACATGGGAAACCACTCTCAGGGTGATTATCACTCGGCGTGCCGAGTGTGGCGATCGTTGACGCACCCCGAGTGACTGCCTACCTTCGTGTGGGCAGGTCAAGGACGGAGGGTCGGCGTGATGAGCAGCGCGGACGGTACGGCAGGGAGCTCGCTCGGACGCGTGTCCGGAGAGGGCGGTCCGTATCCGCTTCACGGCAGTGGGGGCGACTTCGGTACGGACGCCGGTGCGGGGACCGGGTCGGGCACGGGACAGGTGGCCGGACAGGGTTCCGGTCCGGGCGAGGCCGGTGAGGTGGTCGGCTACCGCGGCCCCACGGCCTGCGCGGCGGCCGGGATCACGTACCGCCAACTGGACTACTGGGCCCGCACGGGTCTCGTGGAGCCGAGCGTGCGGCCGGCGTACGGGTCGGGGACACAGCGGCTCTACAGCTTCCGCGATGTCGTCGTCCTGAAGATCGTCAAGCGCTTCCTCGACACCGGGGTGGCCCTGCAGAACATCCGGGCCGCCGTGCAGCACCTGCGCGCCCGGGGCTTCCGCGATCTGGAGCGGATGACGCTCATGAGCGACGGGGCCACGGTGTACGAGTGCTCCTCGCCCGACGAGGTCGTCAAGCTGCTCCAGGGCGGACAGGGCGTCTTCGGCATCGCCGTGGGCGTGGTCTGGAGGGACGTGGAGACGGCCCTCTCGCAGCTGCACGGCGAACGGGTCGACACGGGGGAGACGCTCGTGGGGAACAACCCGGGGGACGAGCTGGCGCGGCGGCGCCGCGACAGGGCCGTCTGAGGGCCTGCCGCCGCCCGGTCCCCGGGCCGGTGGCGGGTCGGTGCGGTCGCGTTGTCAGTGGTGTGAGGCAGCATCGGACGCGTGAGAGCCGCGCCCACCATCCTGCATCTCGACATGGATGCGTTCTTCGCCGCCGCAGAGCAGGCGTCGAAGCCCAGCCTGCGCGGAAAACCCGTGGTCGTCGGTGGTCTCGGGCCCAGGGGTGTCGTCGCCACCGCCTCGTACGAGGCACGCCGGTTCGGGGTGCACTCGGCGATGCCCATGGGCCAGGCGCGGCGGCTCGCCCCGAACGCCGCCTACCTCGTCCCCCGCTTCGCCTTCTACCGGTCGATCAGCGAGCAGGTGATGGAGCTGCTCGGGCGGCTCTCCCCGCTCGTGGAACCGCTCAGCCTCGACGAGGCCTTCGTGGACCTGGAGGCCGGAGGCGTGGCCGACGACAGCGCGAGCGCGCGCGCCGCGGGGGAGCGGCTGCGGGTGGACATCCTGGCGACGACCGGCCTGACGGGGTCCGTGGGGCTCGCCGGGTCCAAGATGATCGCGAAGATCGCCTCGGAGGAGGCCAAGCCCGACGGACTCGTCCTCATCGAGCCGGGGACGGAGCGGGAGCTGCTCGGGCCGCGTTCGGTGCGGATCCTGCCCGGGGTCGGGCCGGCGACCGGGGAGCACCTGCGGCGGGCCGGGATGACCACCGTCTCCGATCTCGCGGAGGCGGGCGAGGACGAGCTCGTACGGCTCCTCGGGCGGGCGCACGGGGCCTCCCTCCACCGCATGGCCCAGGGGTACGACGATCGGCCCGTGGTGGCCGAGCGGGACGCCAAGTCGGTGTCCGTCGAGGACACCTTCGACGTCGACCTGCACGACCGCGTGCGGATCAGGACCGAGGTGGAGCGGCTGGCGGAGCGGTGCGTGGGGCGGCTGCGGGCCTCGGGGCACTCGGGACGGACCATCGTCCTCAAGGTCCGGCGGTTCGACTTCTCCACGCTCACACGGTCCGAGACGCTCCGGGGGCCCACGGACGACCCGGGTGTGGTGCGGGAGGCGGCGGGGCGGCTGCTGGAGGGGGTCGACACGACGGGGGGTGTGCGGCTGCTGGGGGTCGGGGTGAGCGGGCTCGCCGACTACACGCAGGAGGATCTGTTCGCCCAGGCCGAGGCGGAGGCGGTGGCCGAGGCGATGGCGGGGGCAGCGGCCGATGCGGGGGCCGGGGCCGAGGCGGGGGCCGGGGCTTCTCCCGGTTCGGGAGGGGCCGAGGAGGGTGACGGGGCCCCGGGCGCGACGGCCGTGGCCCCCGCCGGGCCCGGGACCGAGGGGGCCGGCGAGCGGCACTGGTCGCCCGGACACGACGTGCGGCACGCCGTGTACGGGGCCGGGTGGGTCCAGGGGAGCGGGGTCGGGCGCGTCACGGTGCGGTTCGAGTCGCCCGGGTCGAAGCCGGGGCGGGTACGGACCTTCGCGGTGGACGATCCCGAGCTCGTGCCCGGGGAGGCGTTGCCGTTGGTGGGTGGGGAATAGGGGCGGCGGCCCCCGGGCGCGCCCGGGTCCGCCCGCGCCGCCCCTGTGAGGGGGCTACTGGCCGTCCTGGCCCGCCAGGCGGCCGAAGTCGGCGTCCGGGGCGTCGCTGGGCGGCGGGGGGAGCGCAAGGCTGTAGTGACGGTAGAGCTGGAGCTCCTGTTCGGGGGAGAGGTGGCGGCCCACGCCGAAGTCGGGGGCGTCCTTGATGAGCGCCCGCTCGTACGGGATGTGGAGACCGTCGTCCAGCAGGTCGCTCGGTTCCAGGGGAACGAAGGCGTCCCGGCTGAACAGGCCCGTGCGGACGGCCGCCCACTCGGGGATGCCGGTCGCGTCGTCCAGGTACACCTCGTCCACGGTTCCGATCTTGTGCCCGCTCCGGTCGTACGCCTTGCGGCCGATCAGGCTGCGCGGATCGATATCGGTCTGCACGGTCCCTCCAACTGGTCGCAACTGCTCTACACCCTACGAAAGTGCACATCTGGGATGTCGGCCACTTGAGCGATGGGAGCCGCAACCTCGCTGGTAGGCTGGCTGTGGCTGTCGACCCTGTGCGGGAGAGTCCCCCGGAGAAACCTTCCGGTGGGCGCCGAAGGAGCAAATCCTCCCCGGAATCTCTCAGGCCCCTGTACCGCGCGGACGAGGTCACTCTGGAAAGCAGAGCGGTGTCCGACGGCATGCGCTCTCACCGACGGTGAAAGCCGGCGTGCCGCGAAGCGTGCCGGTGAAACTCTCAGGTTGAGATGACAGAGGGGGAGGCCGTCCGGGTACCCGCGCCGTGGTGCCCCTCGCAGGTCGTGACGACCAGGAGGCCTCCGTACATGACCGCCAACCGCATTCCGCTCTCCGAGCTCGAACAGGGCATCCCGTTCGAGCAGCGGCACATCGGACCCGACGCCGAGGCGCGCGCCAAGATGCTCGCCCAGGTCGGTTACGGCTCCCTCGACGAGCTCACGGCCGCCGCCGTTCCGGACGTGATCAAGAACGCCGAGGCGCTCGGCCTGCCGGCCGCGCGCACCGAGGCCGAGGTGCTCGCCGAGCTGCGCACGCTCGCCGACCGCAACCAGGTCCTCGCGCCCATGATCGGCCTCGGGTACTACGGCACCTTCACCCCGCCGGTGATCCTGCGGAACGTGATGGAGAACCCCGCCTGGTACACCGCTTACACCCCGTACCAGCCGGAGATCTCGCAGGGCCGCCTCGAGGCCCTCCTGAACTTCCAGACCGTCGTCGCCGACCTGACGGGGCTGCCCACCTCCGGCGCCTCCCTCCTCGACGAGGGCACCGCGGCCGCCGAGGCCATGGCGCTCGCCCGGCGCGTCGGCAAGGTCAAGAACGGTGTCTTCCTCATCGACGCCGACGCCCTGCCGCAGACGATCGCCGTCATCGAGACCCGCGCCGAGCCGACCGGTGTCGAGGTCGTCGTCGCGGACCTCGGCGACGGCATCCCGGCAGAGATCGCCGAGCGCGGCGTCTTCGGCGTGCTCCTCCAGTACCCCGGTGCCTCCGGCGCCGTCCGCGACATCAAGCCGCTGATCGACGCCGCCCACGAGCTCGGTGCCGTCGTCACCGTCGCCGCCGACCTGCTCGCGCTCACCCTGCTCACCTCGCCCGGCGAGCTGGGTGCGGACATCGCCGTGGGCACGACGCAGCGCTTCGGTGTGCCGATGGGCTTCGGCGGCCCGCACGCCGGCTACATGGCAGTCCAGGACAAGCACGCCCGCTCCCTGCCCGGCCGTCTGGTCGGTGTCTCCGTCGACGCCGACGGGAACCGCGCCTACCGCCTGGCCCTGCAGACCCGCGAGCAGCACATCCGCCGCGAGAAGGCCACCAGCAACATCTGTACCGCACAGGTGCTGCTCGCCGTCATGGCCGGCATGTACGCCGTCTACCACGGCCCCGAGGGCCTCAAGGGCATCGCGCGCCGCACCCACCGGTACGCCGCGATCCTCGCCGCCGGCCTGACCGCCGGAGGCGTGGAGCTCACCCAGGGCGCCTTCTTCGACACCCTCACCGCCCGCGTGCCCGGCAAGGCCGACGAGGTCGTCGCCGCCGCCCGCGAGGCCGGTGTGAACCTCTACCGCGTCGACGCCGACCACGTGTCGATGTCCTGCGACGAGACCACCGGGCGCGCCCAGCTCGCCGCCGTGTGGGGCGCCTTCGGCGTCACCGCCGACGTCGAGGCCCTGGACGCCGACGCCGAGGACCGGCTGCCCGCCGGTCTGCTGCGCTCGGACGCGTACATGACCCACCCGGTCTTCCACGCGCACCGCTCCGAGACGTCGATGCTGCGCTACCTGCGCAAGCTCGCCGACCGCGACTACGCGCTCGACCGCGGCATGATCCCGCTCGGCTCCTGCACGATGAAGCTGAACGCGACGACCGAGATGGAGTCGGTGACCTGGCCCGAGTTCGGCCAGATGCACCCGTTCGCCCCGGTCGAGCAGGCGCAGGGCTACGTCACGCTCATCACCGAGCTGGAGGAGCGCCTCGCCGAGGTCACCGGCTACGACAAGGTCTCGATCCAGCCGAACGCCGGCTCGCAGGGCGAGCTGGCCGGTCTCCTCGCCGTCCGCGCCTACCACCGCGCCAACGGCGACGAGCAGCGCACGGTCTGCCTCATCCCGTCCTCCGCGCACGGCACCAACGCCGCCTCCGCGGTGATGGCCGGCATGAAGGTCGTCGTCGTGAAGACGGCCGACGACGGCGAGGTCGACGTCGAGGACCTGCGCGCCAAGATCGCGCAGTACCGCGACGAGCTGTCCGTGCTGATGATCACCTACCCGTCGACGCACGGCGTCTTCGAGGAGCACGTCGCCGACATCTGCGCCGAGGTCCACGAGGCCGGCGGTCAGGTCTACGTCGACGGCGCCAACCTCAACGCGCTGGTGGGTCTGGCCAAGCCGGGCCACTTCGGCGGCGACGTCTCGCACCTGAACCTGCACAAGACCTTCTGCATCCCGCACGGCGGCGGCGGTCCGGGCGTCGGCCCGGTCGGCGTCCGCGCCCACCTCGCGCCGTACCTGCCGAACCACCCGCTCCAGCCCACCGCGGGCCCGGAGACCGGCGTCGGCCCGATCTCGGCCGCCCCGTGGGGCTCCGCGGGCATCCTGCCGATCTCGTGGTCGTACGTGCGCCTGATGGGCGGCGAGGGCCTCAAGCGCGCCACCCAGGTCGCCGTGCTCGCGGCGAACTACATCGCCAAGCGCCTCGAGCCGCACTTCCCGGTGCTCTACACCGGCCCGGCCGGTCTGGTCGCCCACGAGTGCATCGTGGACCTGCGCCCGCTGTCCAAGGCGACGGGCGTCACGGTCGACGACATCGCGAAGCGTCTGATCGACTACGGCTTCCACGCGCCGACGATGTCGTTCCCGGTGGCCGGCACGCTCATGATCGAGCCCACCGAGTCCGAGGACCTGACCGAGCTGGACCGCTTCTGCGACACGATGATCGCGATCCGGGCCGAGATCGAGAAGGTCTCCTCGGGCCAGTGGCCCGCCGACGACAACCCGCTGCGCAACGCGCCGCACACCGCGGCCGCGCTGGGCGGCGAGTGGAACCACGCGTACACGCGCGACGAGGCCGTCTTCCCGGCCGGGGTCTCGGCCGCCGACAAGTACTGGCCGCCGGTGCGCCGCATCGACGGTGCCTTCGGCGACCGGAACCTGGTCTGCTCCTGCCCGCCGCTGGACGAGTACGACAACTGATCATGGAGTGAGGGCCGGTTCGGAGGAGTTCCTCCGGGCCGGCCCTCGGCTTTTCCGCTCTCGTGCGGTGTCGGTGTCGGCTCCGCACCCCTCAGGCGGCGGTCGTCACCTGCCCCGCCGTCAGCGGCCGGTGGGGGGCGATGATCTGCCCGTCCGGCAGCAGTTCACCGGTGTCCTCGAAGAGCAGGACGCCGTTGCACAGCAGGCTCCAGCCCTGCTCCGGGTGGTGTGCCGTCAGTCGGGCCGCCTCCCGGTCGGCGGAGTCGGCGGTGGGACAGGCAGGCTGGTGCTGGCACATGGGTGGGTTCTTTCGCTGCGTCGTGGTGGATGTCCTGCGGCTCTTCGCGCTCATCGCCGCCCCCGTCGGTCGGTTCGGTTCCGGTCCGGTCCGGTCCCAGTCTTGCCCCATGGACGCTCTTCCGCAGGGATTTGGCGGCAGCTCGTCCTTTCCCGGTAAGACGCATCACCCGCAGGGGCGGTTCAGGTCAACTGCACCGTCTCTTCGGGTGGTTCGGGGTGGTCCTAGTGGGCTAGTCCGTCCGGGAGGAGCGTTCGGGCGGAGCGTTCGAGCGGGGGGCTCGGACAGCAGTACGCCCCGTGACCCGGGTGGGTCACGGGGCGGAGACGCACGTGCGATGCATCAGGCGGGCGCCGCCGAGCCCAGGAGGGGCGGCGGCGCGAGGCGCGTACTCAGCACGGGCAGGAGGTCCGCGACCTGATAGGCGCGGTGGGCCGCGATCCCCGGCGGGGCGGGGGCCAGCGGCACCAGCAGATCGGCCGCGGCCGGGGACGTGGTGGCCCCGTCCGCCTCCGGTTCGGCGTGCAGCCAGAGGGTCAGCATGTACAGCTCCGGTACGGAGAGCAGTCGCGGCTGGTACGGGGCGGGCAGCGCCTCGGCCTGGAGCAGCGCCCGCTCCGTGGCGGTGACGTACGGCCCCTCGAAGAAGTGCGAGAAGGACCAGCCGTCGGGGGTGAGCATGGTGTCCGCGGCGGCGATCGCCCGGTCCCCGTTCCGGATGAGGAAACGCCAGCCGGCGAGTCGGGTACGGGGCGCGTGGCCCGGTGTCCCGGCGATTCCGAGGACGTGTACGGGCAGGGGGAGTTCGGGGCTCAGTGGTCCCTGCGCCGCCCGTAGGGCGGGAGTTCGTGCCTCGCGGACGGCGGTCGGTGAGCCGAGGGCCGCGAGGACACTGCGGAGGGCCGGCGCGGGGGCCGGAGAGGGTCGGAGCATGGTGGGTCGCCTCTCACTCAGGAGACACGTTGATGCGTGGGCAGGTACGACGGCGCTGTCAGCGGCGGGGCCAGAGAGGGCCATGAGGCCATGGCCGGGCGCCAACACTCTGCCTCGTCCGCGGAGTTTATACGACACGTGTTCACACAGTGTTTCCGCTAGACGGCTCCGATATTCCTGGCAAGGCGTCATCAGGCCGTAAATCGAGGGGAGTCGAAGCGGAATCCCGTGGTGCTGTCGCTTCCACCTGCGTATTCCTCGCGAAGGCGGACGGCTGGATTTCGATCCCGAGTTCCGAGGCAATAGGACGTTGGTATATGTCGATTGTCGTATGCCGCTGGAACGTGACGGTGGTGCACTGCATCCAGCCTATCCTCCGACAGGCTTCCCCCGCAGGAGTTATGGATCAGTCGGGTGGGCATCATCGATCGTGACGCGCGGCCGTCATGGCGGCCGCCCACTGGGGAGGGACGCTTCGATGGGGGAGAAGGTCGTGGCCGACGGGTTCGGCCCGTCCGACCGGCAGCAGTACCGGAGAAAGCTCCAGCAGTGCCTCGCGGGGCTCGCGAGGCTCCTGGCGGAGAAGAGGTTCGACCGCCCGCGCAATCTCATGGGCGTGGAGATCGAACTCAATCTCGCGGGCGCCGACGGACTGCCCCGGATGCTGAACGGTCCGGTTCTCGAAAAGATCGCGAGCCCCGATTTCCAGACGGAACTCGGAATGTTCAATCTCGAAGTGAACATCGCGCCCCACCAGCTCGGCGGGCGCGTATTCGACCGGCTCGCGGAGGAGATCGGAACCGGAATCGGATATGCCGACCGCAAGGCGGCGGAACTCGAAGCGGGCGTCGTCATGATCGGCATACTGCCCACGCTCACCCAGGACGACCTGGTCTTCGAGAACCTGTCGACGGCCGACCGCTACACGCTCCTCAACGACCAGATCCTCGTCGCCCGGGGAGAGGAGTTCACGCTCGACATCCACGGCGTCGAACGGCTCCGGTGTACCTCGGACTCGATCGTGCCCGAGTCGGCCTGCACCTCGGTCCAACTGCACCTCCAGGTGACGCCGGCCCGGTTCGCCGCCGTGTGGAACGCGGCGCAGGCGGTGTCGGGGGTCCAGATCGCCCTCGGTGCCAACGCCCCCTTCGTCTTCGGCCGCGAGCTGTGGCGCGAGTCCCGGCCGCCCCTCTTCCAGCAGGCCACCGACACCCGGCCGCCCGAGCTGCAGGCCCAGGGCGTCCGGCCGCGCACCTGGTTCGGGGAGCGGTGGGTCGACTCGGTGTACGACCTCTTCGAGGAGAACGTCCGCTACTTCCCCGCCCTGCTGCCCATCTGCGACGACGAGGACCCGCAGCTCGTCCTCGACGAGGGCGGGGTGCCCCGCCTCCAGGAACTCGTCCTGCACAACGGCACCGTCTACCGCTGGAACCGGCCCGTGTACGGCTGGGTCGACGGGGTCCCGCACCTGCGCGTCGAGAACCGGGTGCTGCCGGCCGGGCCGACCGTCACCGACGTCATCGCCAACGCGGCCTTCTACTACGGGCTGGTGCGCGCCCTCGCCGACGACCCCCGGCCGGTGTGGCGGCGGATGTCCTTCGAGGACGCCGAGGCCAACTTCGACACGGCATGCCGCCACGGCATCGAGGCGGAGCTGCGCTGGCCCCGCCCGGGCCGGGCGGGCGGCATGGCGACCGTCCCGGCGGTACGGCTCGTCCTCGACGAACTGCTGCCGCTCGCCGCCGCCGGGCTCGACGCCTGGCACATCGAGCCCGCCGACCGGGACTTCTACCTCGGCGTGATCGAACAGCGCTGTCTGCGGAAGGTGAACGGCGCCTCCTGGCAGGCCGACACCTTCCACCGGGCCCTGGAGTCGGGGCTCGACCGGGAGGCCGCGCTCGCCGCGACCACCCGCCGCTACCGGACCCTGATGCACGCCGGGGAGCCGGTGCACACCTGGCCGGTGGGGATCGACTGAGCCCGGCTCCTCCCCGGGAGCTTCGCGGGCGGGGGTGGGGGCGGGCCGGCGGCTGATCATGACAAAGTGGTCGGGGCGCCGCCGGGACGGTGTCCGCCGGGACGGCGTGTGCCGGGTCGGCGTGTGCGGGACGGTGACCGCCGGGACGGCGTCCGTCCGCGACCGCGAAGTGGAGACAGGTGTGGTGTCGGAACAACGAGTGAGTGATGCCGCCCTGCCTCCCGACGGACTGTCGCGCCGGGTCCTGCGCTCCGAGACGCTCATCGTCCTCGCGCTCTCGCTCGGCGCGAGCGCGGTGTCGTCCCTGATCAGCTTCATCGGCTCCCTGACCAGGGACGCGGCGCTGAAGGAACAGGCGGCGACGCTCAACGGCTCGTACGCGCCCGGGCGGCCGTGGCTCGACCTGGCCTGGCAGCTCTTCGGCATCGCCACCGCCCTCGTCCCCGTCGTCCTCGTCGCGCACCTGCTGCTGCGCGAGGGATCCGGGCTGCGGGCCATCGGCTTCGACCGGACCCGTCCGTGGTTCGACCTCGGACGCGGGACGCTGGTCGCGGCGGGCATCGGGAGCGCGGGACTCGCCTTCTACCTCGTGGCGCGGGCGACCGGGTTCAACCTGACCGTGGTGCCCGAGTCGCTGCCCGAGGTGTGGTGGAAGTACCCGGTCCTCATCCTGTCGGCGGTGCAGAACTCCGTCCTGGAGGAGGTCATCGTCGTCGGCTATCTGCTGCGCAGGCTCGGACAGTTGGGCTGGACGCCGATGGCCGCGCTGGTGGCGAGCTCGGTGCTCCGCGGCTCGTACCACCTCTACCAGGGCATCGGTGGCTTCATCGGCAACGTGGTGATGGGCGTGGTCTTCGTCCTGCTGTACCGGCGCTGGGGCCGGGTCGGGCCGCTCGTCGTCGCGCACGCGCTGCTCGACATCGTGGCCTTCGTCGGATACGGGCTGCTCGCGGGGAAGGTGGGGTGGCTGCCGACGGTGTGAGGCGGGCGTGAGGCGGCTCTCACCGGAAGAGGGCGTACGGATGCGGTCCGTACGCCCTCTTCCCGTATGCCGACCCGGTCGTCAGGCGTGCAGGTCGCCCTCGATGACCGTGACCGCGTGGCCGTTCAGGAGGGTGCGGTCGCCGCGCAGCCGGGTCCGGACGATGCCCGTGCGCGCGCCGCCCTGGAAGCCGGCGAGGTCGTCGCGGCCGAACCGGGCCGACCAGTAGGGGGCGAGCGCGGTGTGGGCGCTGCCGGTCACCGGGTCCTCGTCGATGCCGACGGCGGGGAAGAAGCCGCGCGAGACGAAGTCGTAGCCGCCGCCGGGGTGTTCCGCTGCGGCGGTCACGATGACGCCGCGCGAGGAGAGGCCCTTCAGGGCGGCGAAGTCCGGTGCGAGCGCGCGCACGGTGGACTCGTCGCGCAGTTCGACGACGAGGTCGCCGATGTGGGCGGCCGTGTCGTGGACGGCGAGGACCTCGGCGCCGAGCGCCTTCTCCAGACCGTCCGGGGCGGGGACCGGGGTGAGGGAGGAGGTCGGGAAGTCCATCGTGATCGTGCCGTCGGCCTCGGCGGTGGCCCCGAGGATCCCGCAGCGGGCCGCGAAGCGCACGGCGCCGCTCGCCGTGCCGGTGGAGTGCAGGACGTGGGCGGTGGCCAGGGTGGCGTGGCCGCACATGTCGACCTCGGTGGTGGGGGTGAACCAGCGCAGGGCCCAGTCGGCCTCGCCGCCGGCGGGCAGGGGGTGGGCGAAGGCCGTCTCGGAGAGGTTGACCTCCGCGGCGACCTTCTGGAGCCAGGCGTCCTCCGGGAAGGAGTCGAGGAGGAGGACTCCGGCCGGGTTGCCGGAGAAGGGCTGGTCGGTGAAGGCGTCGACGATTCGGATCCGCATGCCGCCGACCGTACCGGGGGCGGAAAGCGGTGGGCCAAGGCCAATCGCGGAGAACTGGACCGGGGCGGGGCGGGGCGGGGCGGGGCGGGACGGGACGGGACGGGGCCGGGGTCGGGACCGGCGGTGGGTTCGGGGTCGGGGTCGGGGTCGGGACCGGGACCGGCGGTGGGTTCGGTGTGGCCGGGGTCGGGGCCGGCGGTGGGTTCGGGAGGCTTGCTCGGTGAACAGTTCCGATATATCGTTGACGCATCGCGACAGTTCAGCGAGTGAATCCCGATGGAAGGAGCGTTGCGATGCGTTCACATGGACACGAGTACGGAAACGGACACGGGGCCGGCCGTGGAGGCTGCGGCCCCGGGCCTCGCGGTGACTTCGAGGGACGGCGTGCCGCGTTCGGCCCCTTCGGGCCGGGCTTCGGTGGGGGTCCCTTCGGGGGCGGGCCCTTCGGCGGTGGCCGCGGACGCGGTGGTGGCGGCCGGGGGAGGGCGCGCCGCGGTGACGTGCGCGCCTCGATCCTGGCGCTCCTCAAGGACCGCCCGATGCACGGCTACGAGATGATCCGGGAGATCGGCGAGCGCAGCGACGGGGCGTGGAAGCCCAGTCCCGGCTCGGTCTACCCGACCCTCCAGATGCTGGAGGACGAGGGGCTGATCACCAGCGCGAGCGAGGGCGGCAAGAAGCTGTTCACGCTCACCGACTCCGGGCGCGCCGAGGCCGAGGAGGGCCCCGAGGCCCCCTGGGAGGAGGCCGGGCGCGGGGTCGACTGGGAGGCCGTGAACGAGATCCGGCAGGCCGGATTCGGCCTGATGGAGGCGTTCGGGCAGGTCTGGAAGACCGGCAGCGCCGAGCAGCGTCAGAAGGCGGTCGGCGTCATCAACGAGGCGCGCAAGAAGCTGTACCTGATCCTCGCCGACGAGGACTGACGACGCGGGGAAGGGCCCCGCGGCGGATGCCGCGGGGCCCTTCCCCGTACCCGGGTGACGGGCCGCGCCTCAGGCGACCAGGCCCGAGAGCTTGCGCAGCGACTCGGTCAGGGCCGCCGTCGCCGAGTCCTTGAGCTTGCCGGCCATCAGGGAGACCGCCGCGCCCGTGAAGGCGCCGTCGATCCGTACGGTCGTCGCGTCCCCGTCCGCCGCCGCCAGCGAGTAGCGGGTGGTGACGAGGACGCCCATCGGGCCCTTGCCCTTGATGGCGAAGGCCCGCTCGGACTCCAGCTCCTCGATCGTCCAGAGGACCTCGGCGGGGAAGCCCATCAGTTTCATGTTCTCGGTGAAGGTGGCGCCCGCCGCCAGGGTCTCCGGGCCGCCGTGGGGGAAGTTGGTGTGGGTGGCGTTCCACTCGCCGTACGAGGAGAAGTCCGTGAGCTGCGCCCAGACCTTCCCGGTCGGCGCCTCGATCCGTGCCTCCGCGCTGACTTCGGCCATGAGACCACCCCTTCACGCGTGCCAACTGGGTTCCGGTGTCGCGGAAGGTAGCGGGACGGTCGTGAACATTCAATACTGATGAACCGTCAGTTCTGCGGCGGCCGGTCCCGCGCTGTCGCCGATCCACCAGATCTCGGCCGCGTCGAAGCTGTCGGAGGCGCGGGGCGCGCCGTCCTCCTCGTGGCAGTGGAACGCCGCCCAGAACAGATCGCCCGGCAGCGCCTCCCGGGGCGCGTACACCCGGTAGACGTACTGCCGCCCGTCGAGCGCGAGCAGGGCCACCATCCAGAACACGACCGGAGGACGTTCGGGGAAGGGCCCGTGGTTGCGTCGGGGGCGCAAAGCAAGGCGGCGCGCGCCCCGGGGGGCAACATGCGCGATCTCATCCGTAAGGAGGAGGAACCGTGCACACGTGCCCGACTCCGGTGGGACGCGGACATGCTCCTCTCCGGCGATGCCCGGGCCGCCCGGGCCTGATGAGGTGGGAGGGTGCACCGTCCCGTCCCGCTTCCCCCGTCCCTCCGGCAGCCCGCCGCCGCGCGCGCCGAGCTCGCGCCCTTCCTGACGCCGTCCCTCCTGACGGTCGTGACGGGTGCCCGCCGCAGAGCGCTCCGGGGCGGGGACCGTCAGATCGACACCGCCCACCTGCTGCACTCGCTCCTCGACTCCGACTCCGAGGCCGGTGCCGTCTTCGAGGGCGGCCACCAGCTCGCCCGCGTCCTCGGCTATCTCGTCCAGCGCTCCATCGGCTACGGCCTGCGCTGGCAGCGCTCGGTCGAGGACACCGGCACCAGGCGCCTGCTGCCCGCCGCGCGGGGGGCCGAGGCGCGCGACTCCAGGGCGTCCGGCTGGTCGCCGGCCGCGTCCGCCGCCCTGGAGGAGGCCTTCCGGCGGGCGGCGGAGCGCGGTGAGGCCCAGGCCCGCGGCCTCGACCTCCTCGCCGTCGTCGCGGCCGATCCGGAGAGCCGGGCGGTCGAGGTGCTGCGCCGCGCGGGGGTCGATCCGGACGCCCTGGTCACCCGTATCGCCACGCGGATCGGCGGTGGGGCGGCCTCCTGAAGGGGGGCCGGTACGGAAGGGTTCGTTCCGTGGTGTGAGGGCGGGCCGTCTCAACAGGTGTAACGGGGGTTACGCGCCTGACCGAGCCCTGTCATCATGGCCCGATGCACGCGTCTCAGGGGAGAAGCGCCGGCCTGGGACTCGCCCTGGCCTCGGCCTTCGCATTCGGTGGTTCAGGAGTGGCGGCCAAGCCACTCATCGAAGCGGGACTCGACCCGCTCCATGTGGTGTGGCTCCGGGTCGCCGGCGCCTCGCTCGTCATGCTCCCGGTGGCCTGGCGCCACCGCGACCTCCTGCGCCGCAAACCCGCGCTCCTGGTGGGCTTCGGGCTGCTCGCCGTCGCCGGTGTCCAGGCCTTCTACTTCGCCTCCATCTCCCGTATCCCCGTCGGGGTCGCGCTGCTCATCGAGTACCTCGCTCCGGCGCTCGTCCTCGGCTGGGTCCGCTTCGTCCAGCGCAGGCCCGTCACCCGCGCCGCCGCCCTCGGCGTCGTCCTGGCCGTCGGCGGCCTCGCCTGTGTCGTCCAGGTCTGGTCCGGGCTCACCTTCGACCTCTTCGGCCTCCTCCTGGCGCTCGCCGCCGCCTGCTGCCAGGTCGGCTACTTCGTCCTCTCCGACCAGGGCTCCGACGAGGCCGAGCCGGCCGACCCGCTCGGAGTCATCGCCTACGGGCTGCTCATCGGCGCGCTCGTCCTGACCGTCGTCGCGCGCCCGTGGGGCATGGACTGGGCGCTCCTCGGCGGCAGCGCCGACATGGACGGCAGTGCTGTGCCCGCGTGGCTGCTGCTCGGCTGGATCGTGCTGATCGCCACCGTGCTGGCGTACGTCACCGGGGTCATCTCGGTGCGCCGGCTCTCCCCGCAGGTGGCGGGTGTCGTGGCCTGTCTCGAAGCCGTCATCGCGACCGTCCTCGCCTGGGTCCTGCTCGGTGAACACCTCGACGCGCCGCAGATCATCGGTGGCGCCGTGGTTCTGATCGGGGCCTTCATCGCCCAGTCCTCGACGCCGAAGGCGCCGGCGGCGGTGCCGGTCGCCGGGTCGGTCGGCGGTGCCGGTGACGCGGGCGATGTCGGCGAAGCCGGGGGTGGCCGTGATGCGCGTGCTGCCCGTGATGCCGACGGGGCGGACCGGGATACCGAGTTGTCCGCCGGGCAGCACGCCCCCTAAGGTGCCGATCATGCATTCGACCGTCCTTCCGCCGCCCGCCGCCTAGCGCGCGGCGACTCTCCTCGACGAAGACCGGGCTCGGCCGGGCGACTCCTCGCCCCCGAGCGGTTCGTCGCTGCCCGCGCGCGGAGCCGAGCGACCACCCTTCCCTCCTGTCTTCCACGGAGAAGTCACGTGTCGAACACTTCGGAAACCGCCCTGTCCGGATCCCTGGACGGATCCGCCCTGCCGGGGTCCGTCCTGCCCGGGGCCGCCCTGTCCGTCGGGCGGAGTCTGCTCTATCTGATCGTCGCCGGGGTCGCCTGGGGCACGGCGGGCGCCGCCGCCTCACTGATCTTCCGCATCAGCGACATGGGCCCGCTCGCGCTGTCCTTCTGGCGCTGCGTCGGCGGCCTCGTCCTGCTCCTCGGGGCGCTCGCCCTGCGTCCGCGGCGCGAGGTCTCCCGTACGGCCGGGGAACCGCGCGGCCGTCGGACCGCCCGCATCCTCGGCACCGGCATCGGCCTCACCGTCTTCCAGAGCGCCTACTTCGCCGCCGTCCAGGCCACCGGACTGGCGGTCGGCACGGTCGTGACCCTGGGGGCGGGCCCCGTCCTCATCGCCCTCGGCGCCCGCCTCACCATGGGTGAGCGGCTCGGGCGCGGCGGCGTCGCCGCCGTCGTCGGGGCGCTCGCCGGGCTCTTCGTCCTCGTCCTGGGCGGCGGGGCGGCGGAGGTGCGCCCGCTGGGTGTCGTCCTCGCGGTCGTCTCGGCGGCCGGATACGCGGCGATCACGCTGCTCACCCGGTGGCTCGGCCGGAACGGCGGCGGTACGGACGCCCTCGCCACCACCACCTGGGCGTTCGCGATCGGGGCGGCCGGGCTGCTGCCGGCGGCGCTCGCTGAGGGACTCCTCCCGCACACCGACGCGCCGGTGAGCGTGGTGCTCCTGCTCGTGTACGTGGCGGCCGTGCCGACCGCGCTCGCGTACGCGCTGTACTTCGCCGGGGCGGCGGTCGTCCGGGCCGCCACCGTCTCCGTGATCATGCTCCTGGAGCCGGTGAGCGCCGCCGTGATCGCCGTCTCGTTGCTCGGCGAGCGTCTCACCGCCGCCATCGTGCTCGGCACGCTGCTGCTGCTCGCCGCCGTCACGGGGCTCGCCTTCGCCGAGGCCCGGACGGCGGCCGCGGAACGCAGGCGGGAGGCGGTGGCCGTGTAGTGCGCCCGCCCCCTGCCCGCCGCCGGTGGCGCCCGGTGGCAGGCGGGGTCGGTGCCAGCCGGTGCGGCCCCGACCGCCCGCCGGTGGCGCCCCGTCGCCGGTAGGTGTCAGCCGCTGATGCTGCGGCGGCGCCGCTGGTGGGTCCGGGCCGCCAGGTCGCCGGGGCCCGCGCGTTCGGCGAGCCGGTCCATGACGCGGTCCTGGACCTCCTGAGGCTTGTTGCCCGCGTACTTGAACTTGGCCCGCACCTCGGTCACCTCCAGGCGCAGCACCCGGATGCCGGACAGGAGGCGGCCGAAAGGGGCCTCGCCCGGGACGGCCGGGGCGGTGCCGCCGTCCGGCTGGAAGTGCGCGACCTGCCGGTTGAGCAGCTCGGCCTTCTCCGCCGGGTCGTCGACGACGTGCGCGGTGCAGCGCAGCTGGACGGCGGCGTAGTACGACGTCGGGGTGCCGTGCTCGGACGGCGTGCCCTCGGGGGCCGTCCAGGTGCCCGGCACGAAGACGTGGTCGTCGACCACGCTGAGCAGCACCACCGGGTCGGCCTCCAGGGCGCGCCACAGCGGGTTGGGGCGGGCCAGGTGGGTCAGCACACGGCCGTACGGGCCGGGCTCGGCCTCGTACCGGAAGTGCGCCGGCTGCACCCACGGCGGGTCTCCGGGCAGGCCGTTCACGGCGAGCTGCCCGAAGTCGTGCCGGGAGAGCCAGTCGCGCCACTCGTCCTCGTCCTGCGCCGCGTCCCAGGGGTGGATCAGCATCGTGCGTCCCTCCGTCCTTCGTCGTTGCCTCGTGCCTGCGGTGCGGGCCGGCTCAGAGCGCGGTCAGGTACGCGGGCACGGCGATCGCCGGGTCGAGGTCGTCGGCCGGCACCGGCGCGCCGTAGCCGCCGCGCACCGGGACCACCCCGGACCAGTACGGGAGGGCCAGGTCCTCGGCGTCGTCGTTGGGGCCGCCGGTGCGGACCTTCGCGGAGACCTCGTTCAGGTCGAGGCGGATCACGGCGGTGGCGGCGAGCTCCTTGGTGTTCGCGGGGCGCGAGTCGGCGGAGCGGCCGGGGACGACGTGGTCGACCAGGGCGTCGAGGGCCGTGCGCAGCTCGTCGGGGTCGGTGACCTGGTGGGCGGTGCCGAGGACCACGACCGAGCGGTAGTTGAGGGAGTGGTGGAACGCGGAGCGGGCCAGGACGAGGCCGTCGACGTGGGTGACGGTCAGGCAGACCGGCAGCCCCGGCGAGGTCACGCCGTCACCGGCGGCGCGCAGGGGCCGGGAGCCGGTGGAGCCGTGCACGTAGAGGCGGTCGCCGACGCGGCCGAAGAGCGTCGGCAGGACGACCGGGGCGCCGTCGCGGACGAAACCGAGGTGGCAGACGTAGGCCTCGTCGAGTATCGAGTGGACCAGCGCCCTGTCGTACGAGGCGCGCTCGCGGGAGCGGGTGGGCACGGTCCGGTCGGTCGGCGCGTACGTGTCGGCGGCGGCGGTCATTGCGTACTCCATTGCACTAGTGCATACTTGGCTTTGTGCTAGGAGAGTATCGGATCGAAGGTCGCCGCGCATCGGACATTGCCGCGAGCGTGGAACGAGGCGTCGCCGACGGGTCCCTGCGGCCCGGTGAACTGCTGCCGCCCATGCGGGAGTTGGCCGGTACCCTCGGCGTGAACCCCAACACCGTGGCCGCCGCCTACCGCACCCTGCGCGAGCGCGGGGTCATCGAGACCGACGGGCGGCGCGGCAGCCGGGTGCGCCCGCGCCCCGCCACGACCGCGCGCGGCTCGATCCGGGTCGAGGCCCCCGCGGGGGTCCGCGACGTCAGCAACGGCAGCCCCGACCCCGTCCTGCTGCCGCCGCTCGGCGAGGCCTTCGCCGAGGTGGCGCGACGGTACGCCGAGCGGCCCGGCATGTACGGAGAGGCGCCCGTCGACGAGGAGTTCGGGCGGCTCGCGCGCGCCGCCTTCGACGCCGACGGGGTGCCGGACGGGCCCGTCGGCGTCGCCTCGGGCTCCCTCGACGCCGTCGAGCGCGTGCTCGCCGTCCACCTCAGGCCGGGCGACGCCGTCGCCGTCGAGGACCCGGGCTGGGGCAGCCTCCTCGACCTGGTGCCCGCGCTCGGGCTGCGCCCCGTGCCGATGGCCGTCGACGACGAGGGGCCCCTGCCGGAGGAGGTCGAGCGGGCCGTCCGGAAGGACGGGGCGCGGGCGGTGATCGTGACCGACCGGGCGCAGAACCCGACCGGGGCGAGTGTGACCGAGGGCCGGGCGCGGGAGCTGCGAAGGGTCCTCGCCGGCCATCCGGGCGTGCTCCTGGTCGAGGACGACCACGGGCACGGCATCGTCGCGCAGCCGCTGCACCCGCTGGCCGGGGGCACCGACCACTGGGTGCTGATCCGTTCGGTCGCCAAGGCCTACGGGCCCGACCTGCGGATCGCCACCTTCACCGGCGACGCCGAGACCGTCGACCGGGTCCTCGGGCGGCAGCGGCTCGGCCCCGGCTGGGTCAGCCGGCTCCTCCAGGGGACCGTCGCCCATCTCTGGGCCACGGAGTCCGTGGACCCGGCCGTCGTCGCGCGCGCGTACGGGAAGCGGCGCGACGGACTCGTACGGGCGCTGGCCCGTCGGGGCGTCGAGGCCCACGGGCGCTCCGGCATGAACGTGTGGGTGCCGGTCGCCGACGAGACGGGCGCCGTGGCGCGGCTCATCGCGTCGGGGTGGGCGGTGGCGCCGGGCGCGCGGTTCCGGATGAACACGGGGCCGGCCGTCCGGGTCACCGTCTCCGGCCTCGCGGTCGCGGACGTCGAGCCGCTGGCCGACGCCCTCGCCCGGGCGGCGGGACCGGTGGCGGCGCGGAGCTACGGCTAGGGCCTGTCGTCACCTTGCCGTCATTGCCCGGCGGGGCAGACGGCAAGGCGACGACAGGCCCTAGCGGCCGCACCCCGCGCGGAGCGGGGGCCGCTCCCGGGTCAGACCGGGGTGGTGGTCCGCCGAGGGGCCTTCCCGGCACCGGCCGCCCGATCCCGGGAGGCCGCGTCCTGGCCGGCGGTCCGCTCCGGGCCGTCCGTGTCCGGGGCGGCCCGCTCCACCGGGGGTGGAGTGGTGACCGCGCGGCGGCGAGAGGTGCGGGTCTGGGTGAGCGCCGCGCCCGCGAGGACCACGACGGCGCCGACCGGGGTGTTCCAGGTGAGCTGCTCGTCCAGGACCGCGACGCCCGCCGCCGTGGCGATGACGGGGATGAAGTACGTGACCATCGCCGCCGTCGTCGGGCCGACCTCCGCCACCACGCCGTACTGGAGCAGCATCGCGTACCCCGTGCCGAGCGCGCCCAGCGCGATCACGGCCAGCAGCGGCACCACCTCCACCGACTCCGGGAGCGAGGTGAACAGCGGGGTGACGATCGCCAGTTGCAGGGTGGCGAGGCCGACCTGAGAGCCGGCGAGCGAGAGGTTCGAGACGCCCGTGCCGCTCAGCGTCCTGCGGACGTAGATCCAGCCGACCGCGTAGCTGAACGAGGCGAGCAGGGCCAGCGCCGTGCCCGTCACGTCGAGTCCCGAGAACCCCTGCCACGCTCCGAGGACGGTGAGCACGCCCATGAAGCCGATGCCCAGACCCGCCGCGCGGACCCGGGTCGGACGGTCCTCGGAGAGGGCGACGAGGGAGAGCAGCATGCCCCACAGCGGCGTCGTCGCGTTGCAGATGCCCGCCAGGGTCGACGGGATGGTCAGCTCCGCGTACGCGAAGAGGGAGAACGGCAGCGCGTTGAGGAGGAGGGCCGCGACCGTCAGATGACCCCAGACACGCGCGCCGCGCGGCAGCCGGTCACGCTTCACGGCCATCGCGACGGCGAGCACCGCCGTACCGAAGAGGAGCCGCCCGAACGTGACCTGGAACGGCGCGAAGCCCTCCGTGCCGACCTTGATGAAGAGGAAGCTGAAGCCCCAGATCAGGGCCAGCACGCCGAAGCGGACACGCCAGTCGAGCAGGCGTGAGGCGGGGGAGGGAGAGGGGGCGGGGGACGGCGAGGAGGGCGGGGCTGCGGGGCTCATGCACTCAGGGTGACGGGACCGACCTCGTAGAACAAGCGAGAATTCCTCGACCCCTCCCCTTAGAATCGCTTACATGTTGAATCTGGAGCGCCTGCGCACCCTCGACGCCGTCGCCCGGCACGGCTCGGTCAGCGGCGCGGCCGACGGTCTGCACGTCACGACCTCGGCCGTCTCCCAGCAGCTGTCCAAGCTGGAGCGCGAGGTGGGCCAGCAGCTGCTCGCCAAGAACGGCCGGGGGGTCCGGCTCACCGACGCCGGGCAGCTGCTCGCCGAGCACGCCGCCCGCATCCTCTCCCAGGTCCAGATGGCCCAGGCCGACATCGAGGCCCAGCGCGGCCAGGTCGTGGGCGAGGTGCGGGTCGCGGGCTTCCCGACGGCGGCCCGGGGACTCTTCCCGGCCGCGCTCGCCGCCCTGCGCGAAGGGCACCCCGAGCTCCGGGTCCGTACGACGGAGCTGGAGCCCGAGAACGGGGTGCGCGCGGTGCTGCGCGGCGACGCGGACCTCGCGCTCGTCCTGGACTGGAGCAACAAGCGGGCGCCCGTCCCCGGCGGCCTGGAGCGCGCCCACCTCCTGGACGACACGGCCGACGTGGCGCTGCCCGCCGGGCACCCGCTGGCCGGACGGGAGACGGCCGACCTGGTGGACTTCGCCGACGAGGAGTGGGTCTCCTGGCCCGAGGGCGAGTTCTGCCACGACTGGCTGATGTTCACCCTGCGCTCGCAGGGCATCGAGCCGCGCATCGGGCACCTGGCGGGCGAGCACCACACCCAGCTGGCCCTGGTCGCGGCCGGACTCGGCGTGTGCGTCACGCCCCGCCTCGGCCGGCCGGTGCCGGACGGCGTCGTCTTCGTCCCCGTACGGCAGAAGGTGCGGCGCCACATCTACGCCACCTGGCGCGCCGACGCCGGCCGCCGGCCCTCGGTGCGGGCGGTCGTCGGGGCGCTGCGGGCGGCGGCCGAGCCCTTGGGGAGCTGAGGCGCCGAGTCCGCCGCCGGGTTCTTCCGTGCCCCTCAGAAGCCCCCGAGTTTGCGGAAGTCCCAGGAGGCGATGGCGTCCGGTGTCAGCCGCATCCAGGCGTGCCGGTCGTCGTGCGGCATGGCGTCCAGGCCGAAGTTCTTGGCGGCGAACAGCTGCTCGGGAAGGTCGAGTTCGGGGCACGGCTCGCCCGTACGCGGAGCCTCGCCGACGAAGGTGACGGTGCCCGACAGCTCGACGCCGCGCAGTTCGCCGTACTCCTCGCCGTCGTCCACCACGACGGCGACCCTCGGGTCGGCCCGCAGCTCCGCCCAGCGGCGGCTGCGCGTCAGCGAGTACAGCCAGAGCGAGGAGCCGTCCCAGACGAACCAGAGCGCGCTCACGTGCGGCCGGCCGTCGGCGGACACGGTCGCGACCCGGCAGGTGCGCTGTTCGGCGAGGTAGGAGTCGAGCTCCGCCGGGGTCATCATGATCCGGCGTCCACGGCGCTGTGCGACGGTCATCGTCCGCACCCTTCTGGATTTCTGATGAGACGTCAGAAAGCATGGAGGGCCATTCGCGCGCGTGCAAGAGGAGTGACCATGGGGCAGGGACACGAGCACGGTCGGGGTCAGGGGTCGGGGCAGGGGCAGGGTCGGAGCGCCAAGGAGCGGCTCGGGGAGCTGATCCGCGCCGACGGCGGGGTCGTGCTGCTCACCGTCGAGTGCCAGCAGGGGGTCGTGGGCCCGGACAGCGCCCTGCCCGAACTGGCCGCCGTGGCCCGCGCGTCCGGGGCCCTGCGGAACGTGGCCCGGCTCGTCGCCGCCGCACACGAGGCGGACGTCCAGGTCGTCCACGCCGTCGCGGAGCGGCGCCCCGACGGGCGGGGCGCCAACAGCAACGCCCGGCTCTTCCGGGCCGCCTCCCGCCTCCCCGTACAGCAGCACAGCGGCAGCACGGCGGTGCGGATCGCCGAACCGATCCAGGTCACGGAGGAGGACCTGGTCGTACGGCGCCTGCACGGGCTCTCCCCGCTCGCCGGGACCGATGTCGATCCGCTGCTGCGCAACCTCGGCTGCCGGACGCTGATCGTCACCGGCGTCTCCGCCAACGTGGCCGTGCCCAACGCGGTCTTCGACGCCGTGAACCTCGGGTACACGGTCGTCGTGCCCGGCGATGCCATCGCGGGGGTGCCGGCCGACTACACCCCCGCGATGATCCGTCACACCCTCGCGCTCGTCGCCACGATCACCACGACCGACGAGGTGCTGGGGTGCTGGAAGGCCCCCAGGAGCTCCGCGCGCCCCGGGGGCGCGGTCACCCGAGACTGATCTCCTCGCCCACGACCTGGATCGGCTCCGGCGGCAGCGGCGCGGTGGCCGGGCCCGACTTCACGCTGCCGTCCGACACGTCGAAGTGACTCTGGTGGCACGGGCAGACGATCACCCCGTCCTTGACGCCGCTCACGGCGCAGCCCGCGTGGGTGCACTTCGAGGAGAAGGCCTTGAACTCGCCCGCCGTGGGCTGGGTGATCACCAGGCCCTTGTCGGCGAGGACCTTTCCGCCGCCCACCGGGATGTCCCCGGTCCGCGCGAGGGTGGTGCCCTCCGGTGCCGGGTTCCCGTCGTCCGTGCCACCGCCACCACAGGCGGCGAGCACCGCTGTGAGGCCTGCGCCACCCGCCGCCGCGACCACCGTCCGGCGTGCCACTCCGCTCATGCGTCGTCCCTCTTCCCTCGGTGCGTACCGGTCTGTTCGGTCTGCCGCGTGCGTGCCCGGCACGTGCTCCGCGCGCGTTCGGCGCACTGACGCGTCGGCCCGACGGTACGGCTGTGAGCTGTGTCCCGTTCACAGGTTGGCCGCTCCGGAGCCTTACAGTTCTGAGTAGAGTGTCGGATCGTGGACACCTGACAGTGAAAGTGTCCAGGTTGCCGGGTCGGGTGCGACGCTGCGGGAACGGGGGCGACGGGATGCCGACGTGGTCGGTGAGTGCCCATCACGTACGGGCCGTGCTGCTCGGCGCCGAGCGCGGCGGAGTGGCCCCCGGACCGCTCCTCGCCCGGGCCGGCCTGCCCGCCGCGCTCCTGGAGGACCCCCGGACGGCGGCCAGGGTCCCGGCGGAGCGGTTCGGACAGCTCGTCAGAATGCTGTGGGCCGCCCTCGACGACGAGCTCATCGGCTTCGGCGGCGCCCCCAGCAAGGTCGGGACCTTCGCGATGATGGCCCACGTCGCCGTGCACGGCAGCCGCGACCTGCGCGAGGCGCTCCGGCGGGCCCAGACCTTCTACTCACTCTTCCCGGCCGGACCGCGCTTCCGGCTCGTGGAGCCGGAGGTGGTGGAGCTGCGAGCGGAGGTGGCGGGGCCCGCCGGGGGAGGGGCCGTCGACGGCGTGGACGAGGCGCGGATGGAGTTCGACGTCTCCGGGTACGACGACCCGCTCCACTTCGGCGCCGAGTCCACCGTCCTCGTCGCGCACCGCTTCGCCGGCTGGCTGGTCCGGCGCCGGATCGGCCTGCGGCGGGTCGAGTTCGTCCACCCCGAGCCCCGGCACGCCCCCGAGTACGCCCTCCTGTTCGGGGCGCCCTGCGTGTTCGGCGCCGCACGGACGGCGGCCGTCTTCGACCGGGCGGACCTCGACGAACCCGTCCTGCGGGACGCGGCCGCGCTCCGGGTCTTCCTCCGCCGCGCCCCCGGCGACGTCCTCGTCCGCGCCGACTACGGCAGTACGGCGACCGGGCGCGTACGGCACCTGATCGGGCGGGCCCTGCCCGCCGGGCCGGTCCCGACGCCCGAGGAGCTCGCCGACCGGCTGTCCGTCAGCCCGCAGACCCTGCGCCGCCAACTGGCCGCCGAGGGGACGACGTACCAGCGGCTGCGTGATCAGGTGCGGCGCGACCACGCCATCGCCGAGCTGGCCGGTGGCCGCACATCGATCGAGGGGCTCTCCCGCCGGCTGGGGTTCTCCGAACCCAGCGCGTTCCACCGGGCGTTCCGGCGCTGGACCGGCGAGACGCCCAAGGCCTTCCAGGCCCGCTCAGGTGCCGGTGCCGGTGCCGGTGCTGGAGCCGGTGCTGCTGGTGCCGGGTCGGGGGCGGAGTCGGGGTCCCAGGGCGTGCGCGCTCGCGGGCGGTGACTCTGCGGGGTGGCCGGGTCGGCGGCCCCGAGGGGTGACCGGGGCGGCGACCCTGAAGGGTGGCCGGGTCGGTGACCCCGAGCGGTCACTCGGTCAACAACCCTGAGCGGTACGGTCACAGCCGTCGTCCGCCACCCGTCCTACCGTCCGGCCATGACCGAAATCGACCGGTCCGGCGCCCTGTGGCCGCCGGACCCCACCCGCGCCCGATGAGCCCGCGCCGGACGGTCGGCGCCGTCCTCGGGACCGGGGTCGTGCTCTGCCTCGTCGCGGTGGTGGCCGTGACGGCTCTCGGCGTTCGGGTCGACGGCACCAGCATGGCCCCCACCCTCCGGGCGGGCGACCGCGTCCTGACGACGCCGGGCTCCGCCGGGGAGGCGCACCGGTTCGACGTGGTGCTGCTGAGGGCCACCGGGAGGGACAGCCTCCTGGTGAAGCGGGTGATCGGGCTGCCCGGGGACCGGGTCGCGATCGTCTCGACGCCGGAGGAGCCCTTCCAGGTCCTCCTCCAGGAGCGGGGCGCGGGCCCGGTCCACCGGGTGGTCGCGTCCCAGTGGGCGGCGCAGGCCCACCGTACGGGCGCGTGCTGCGGACCGGACGGCACCCGCTCGGCGCGGACCGAGCTGCGGACCGTCCCCGAGGGCTCGTTCTTCTACCTGGGCGACAACCCCGACCTCTCGGACGACTCCCGGGCGTACGGCTGGGGCGAGATCGCGCGGGTCGAGGGCAGGGTCGGTGTGCGGGCCTTCCCGGTCTCCTCCTCACCGGAGATCGGCAACAGACCCGTTCTGGAGGAGTACCGGGGACCGAGCCCGTAGGGGCGCGTCTAGCCGGCCCGGCTCGGGGGCGGGACCCGCTCGTCGCCGGTGCTCAGGGCGACCCGGACCACCGTGTCGGCCACGCGGCGGGCCGACTCCTCGGGCGAGGAGGAGGACTGGACGATATGACTCGCGGTCAGCCGGACCGCCGCGTCGACGGCGAGTTCGCGCGCGACCGGATCGACCGTGGGCCAGGCCTCGGTGACGTACGCGTCGGCCATCCTGGTCGCCAGGTCGAACGCCGCCGCCGACCGGGTCGTCAGGTACGAGAGGAGTCCGTCCTCGCCGGTGCTCGTCAGCATGGCCCTGATCAGCGGGTTCCGCCCGGCCAGCGTGAGCGTGAAGCCGACGGCGGCCTCCACCGCGGCCCGCAGGTCGTCCCGGTGCGCGTCCAGGCCCTGCTGGATGCCGACGAGGCAGCGTTCCAGCTCGCGCTGGAAGAGCGCCTCGCCGACCGCCTCCTTGGAGGGGAACTCGGAGTACAGCGTCTGGCGGCTGACGCCGACCGCGCCGGCCAGGTGTGCCATGCGCAGCTTGTCGAAGCCGCGGTCCGCGACCGCCTCGTACGCGGCGTCCAGCAGGCGCTCGCGCAGCAGCGTCCGGACCGTCTCCCTGAAGCGTGGCATCGGCCAAGCCTAGTCCAGCGGTAATTCTCCCCAGGATTGTCCGAAGTGTTGACACTTGACGAGAGAGTGTCCAATTCTCGTACAGGTAGCCGCACAGTGTCATCCGTCTCCGACCATCCGGCCGCGGGACGCACGGCTGCGTTCACACCCCCACCCGCGCGGCTCGTGCGGGACGACGGTTGGAGATCACATGGAGCACGAGACCAGGGGCGTCACCCGCTGGCGCAGATCGGCGTTCCTCGCCGTGCCCGCCACGGCGGCCGTCGCCGCCATGGCCACGGCCATGGTGCAGGGCGCGCTCGCCGCGAACCTCTCGCTGACCAGCGTCCCCTTCACCCTCAGCTCGAAGACGGTCGCCGCGCCGCAGGGCATCGGCGCGGTCATGCACACCATCGACGCAGGCGGGGCCAAGGGGGCCGCCGAGGTCGGCATCGCCAAGGCGGGGCTCGACGGCATCTGCGTCCACGCCGTCCAGTCGGTCAACCTTCCGGTGATCGGCAGCCTCGGCACCTGGTCGCTCAACATCTCCTCGCCCGCGGCGGCCACCCCGCTCACCAGCGACCAACTCGTCGCCGGGGCCGGACTCCAGGCCAACAAGCTCGTCCTGGACGCCCAGTCGCTCAAGGCCGCCACGGCCACGCTCAACGCGAGCGACGCCACCCCGAACGTGATCGGCGCCGCCGCCGACGGCGCCGGGATCAAGGGCACCGGCATCACCGACGGCACCCCGGGCCAGTTCGGCCTCGACGCCACCGGCGGCCGGACCGACATCAGGAACCTCAACGCCGACGCCAACGGCGCCACCATCTCCGGCGCGATCACCCTTCCCGACCTCGCCATCGGCATCGCCCACGGCGACAAGGGCTGCTGAGCCGGAACCGCGTGCCACGAACCGGGGTCCGCGCTCCGATGCGGGCGCGGGCTCCGGCCCCACCACCCGCGACCCACCGTCAGCTGTGAGGCCCTGATGACCACCACCACCGCCACCACCACCCCCGCGCATGCCACCGCCGCCGCCCCCGGCGCGCGGCCCCGGGGAGCGCGAGCCGCGTTCCGGAGCTGGCGTCGTACCCGGCCGTTCTGGGCGACCGTCTGGACCGGACTCGGAGGATTCGTCATCTTCTTCCTGCCGATGGCGCCGCTCGGCAAGATCCTCCAGGTCGGCGTCGGTGGCATAGCGGGCATGGCGGGCGGTGTCGTCCTCATGGCGATGACCCTGCTCATGCTGGTGCTGCCCGGCCAGCGCCACACCGCAGGTGTCATCGCGGTCATCGCGGGGGTCGCCTCGTTCCCCCTGTCCAACCTCGGCGGACTCTTCGTCGGCATGGTCCTCTCGATCCTCGGCGGGTGCATGGCCTTCGGGTGGCTCCCCGAGAAGCCCGCCGAGCGGCGAGGTGGCCTCCTGCGCCGTGCGCGGCCGACCGCCGGAACCTCCGTACCGCCCGTATCCGTGGGGAGCGGCTCCGTATGACCCACCTCTTCTCCGGTGCGCCCCTCGTCGGCGCGGTCCTCGCCCGGACGCGTGACGCCGGTGCCCGGATCCGTACGACCGGCTCCCGCGCCACCGCCGACTGGAACGCCCGGATGCTCGCCGAAGCGGCCGACGGCACGCGGCGCGGCACCCGCTGGGGGCGCGGCGCGCTGGCCCTGATCCCCTCGGCCCTCGCCGTCGGAGCCCTCGGCACCGCGCTGGCGCAGGGCGCCCTCGCCGCCAACTTCAGTGTCGCGGGGCAGCCGTTCACCCTCACGTCCAACGGCGTCCAGGGCAGCGGCTTCGGTGCCATCGTCAACACCCCGGCCGTCGGGCGCCCGGACGGCACCACGACCACCAACACGGCCATGGCACGCGTCGGTTTCGCGAGCGCCGGGCTCGCCGGGCTGTGCGGGATCGTTCACCAGACGATCGCGGGAGTCCCGTACTCGCTGCTCCTGACGGGCGGCCAGAAGGTGACGGCCTCCCCGCCCGCGAGCTTCACCACCGACATCGACGCCTCGAACCTGTACATCCAGGCGACCGAACTCCAGGCGTACGGGCCGACCACCCTCCAGAACGCGGTGCTCGGTCAGTCCGCCGACCAGGTCACCGTGGCCGGCAAACCGCTCACGGGCGCACTGCCCGGCGGGTTCGGGCTCGGTTCGGCGGGCGGCGAGGGAGGCAGCTCCATCAAGCTGCACGGGCTGAACGCGACCGCGTACGACGCCGAGATGGCCGGGGCTCTCGTCCTGCCCGACCTGAAGATCAGGGTCGTGCCCGGAACGGCCACGACATGCTGAGGCGGGTGCGGGCCGCGTCCGTGTGGTTCCGGGCCTTCCGCCGTACCCGGCCGTTCTGGGGCGGGGTGTGGCTGGTCGCCGGAGGGTGGACCGTCCTCAAGTTCTCCCTCAGCTCCTTGCAGCTGATCGTGAGCACGGGTTTCGGGGGAGTGGCCGGCTACCTCGTCGGCGGCGGGATGATCCTCTGCGGGCTCATCCCGCTCGCACTGCCCGGCCAGCGGTACACCTTCGGGCTCATCGGCGTGGTCCTCGCGGTCGTCTCGCTCGTCGTCTCCAACCTCGGCGGCTTCCTGCTCGGCATGACGCTGGGGGTCCTCGGCGGTTCCATGATGGTCGGCTGGGGCGCCAAGCGGCCGCGCCGCCGCCGGGCGGCGGTGGAGGTGGAGGGATGACGGGGGCCGCCCCGCGCCGGGCCGCCGCCCTCGCGCCGCGCAAGGCCGTCGCCGTGACCGTGGCCCTCGTGCTCGCCGTCGTGACGGCCGTCTGGTCCGGGCAGCCGAGCCGTGCCGCCGGGGCGGCCGCCGCCGTCCAGCCGTTGGGCGCGCCCTTCCTGCCCTCCCCCGACCCGCTGCACGTCACCATCGCCAGCATGGTCGCCGTCTCCATGACCGTGGAGAAGAACGTCACCATCCGGCTCTCCGACGGCACGACCCGCGTCACCAACCAGTACACCTTCACCAAACTGAAGATCCGCTCGCACATGAACGTCACCCAGCGCGCGGCCGGTCACACCGTCACCATCGACGTCCCCGACGAGGGCTCCCTCGGCGGTTACGACAGCGCGGGGAAGCCCGAGACGACCACGATGTGGGGCACGATCTCGAACGTCTGCGTCCGGGTCCTGATCAAGATCTGCGGAGTGCAGGGCCTCCTCGACTTCTTCGGCTCCCTCATCCCGCTCACCGCCGGAGCCGAGGACTTCGTCGGCGACATCTACGCGATCCGCACGGTCGACGACCACGCGGCCCTCGACTCCACCGACAACCCCGTCCACCTCCCCGGAACCATCACGGTGACCACCCCATGAGCCCCGAGAACCGCCGTCCGGAAGGGCGGACCCACTGGCGCCGGTCGCTCGCCGTCGCCGTGCCCGCGCTCCTCGTCGCCGGGGGCCTCGGCTCCGCCGTGGCGAGCGGCGCGCTGGCCGTCGGCCTCCGGATCCAGGACCGGCCCGTCGACTTCACCACGAGCAGCCTGTACGGCACGCAGTACGGCGCCGCCGTCGTCGACCAGGCCGTCGTCCGGCCCGACGGCACCACCGGAACGGTACGGGTGCTCCGCATGGGCTTCGCGGACGGCATGATCAACGGGCTCTGCCTGAGCCAGCGCCAGCAGATCGCGGGAGCCACGTACACGATGCTCCTCACCCTCGGCGACGACGATCCCGGCTCCTGGGAGATCAGGACGAAGAACACCGTCCTCGACCTGCGCAACGCCACCGGGGTCCTCGACATGGACGGCGTCGTCGACCTCAACACCAACGGCGCCGACGTGAAGACCGTCAAGGACGCCACCGGGGCGTACGTCGTCAACCCGCTGAACAGCCCGCAGCACCGTTTCGGCATCCAGGCGCGGTACGCCAAGTTCGACCGGATCGTCGGCACCGCCCAGGACTTCCAGATCCCCGGCCTCCTCACCACCCCCGGGCTCAAGCTCTCCGTCCGCCCGGGCACGGTCGCCTGCCCCGCCCCGGCCGCGCCCGCGGGGACACCGGGGACCCCCTGACCGGCCGTCGGAAACGCCCCGGTACGACCATCGCCCGATACGACGCATGAACGATGCGACTTGAGCCGCCTCCACCGTCCGGCCGACGGTGGGGGAACCGGGAGCAGCGAGCCCCGCCCGCGTGTCGCTCGGCCGGTCACCCGTCCGACGGGCCCGCGGCTACGAAGTACAGACGGGGCGGCGCGTCATGGAGCGCCGAGGGACCCCGGACCCGAAGGGCGGCGGAGACGATGGACGGGCGAAGCATCGCGGTGGTGGGCGGGGGTGTGGCGGGTCTGACCGCCGCGCACGTGCTGTCGCGGGCGTACGACGTGGTGCTGTACGAGTCCGAGGGGAGGCTCGGCGGCCATGCGCACACCCACGAACTGCCCACGCGCGAAGGCGGCACCGTCCGCGTCGACACCGGCTTCATCGTGCACAACGAGCGCACCTACCCCCACCTGCTCCGCCTCTTCCGCGAACTGGGTGTCACCACGCAGGACTCCGAGATGAGCATGTCCGTCCGGTGCGACGGCTGCGGAGTGGAGTACGCCGGCGCCCGGGGCGTCCGCGGGCTCCTCAGCGGCGGCAACCTCCGGCGAGGACGCCACCTGCGCATGCTCGCCGACGTGCCCCGCTTCCACCGGGCCGCCCGGCGGCTGCTCACCGCGGGGGACGACACGCGGACGCTCGGTGACTTCCTCGCCGAGCACCGGTTCTCGCCCTACTTCACCGGGCACTTCGCCATTCCGCTCGTCTCCGCCGTCTGGTCCTGCGCGCCCGACCAGGCACTGCGCTACCCGGCCGCGTACCTCTTCCGCTTCCTCGACCACCACGGACTTCTCTCCGTCACCGGCTCCCCGCAGTGGAAGACCGTGACCGGCGGGTCCGCCGCCTACGTCGAGCGCGCGGCGAAGGGGATCTCCTCGGTCCGTACGGCCACCCCCGTGCGCGCGATCACGCGCGGAGCCGACCACGCGCGCGTGACCACCGAGGACGGTGAGACGACCACCCACGCGGCCGTCGTCATCGCCGTCCACGCCGACGTGGCCCTGCGGCTCCTCGCCGACCCCACCGCCGACGAGCGGCGCGTGCTGGGCGCGTTCCGGTACTCCCGCAACGCCACCGTGCTCCACCGGGACGCCTCCGTGCTGCCCCGCTCGCCGCACGCCCGGGCGTCCTGGAACTACCGGCTCCCCTCCTGCGAGGCGCGCCCCGACGCCGTCCAGGTCAGCTACGACATGAACCGTCTCCAACGGCTGCACGTGACCGAGCCGCACCTCGTCACCCTCAACGCCGACGACCGGGTCGACGAGTCCACCGTCCTCGCCCGCATGACGTACGAACACCCCGTCTACACACCGGAGTCCGTCGCCGCCCAGCGCGAACTCCCCGGCCTCCGCACCGCCGTCACCGCCTACGCCGGAGCCCACCACGGCTGGGGCTTCCACGAGGACGGCTGCCGCTCGGGCGTCGAGGCGGCCCGCGCCCTGGGGGTGAGCTGGTGACCACCCACGCCGCCGAACGGGCCGTCGCCCCGACCCCGGCCATACCGCCCCGGGTCCCGGCGCTCTACCTGTCCGAGGTCGCTCACGCGCGCGTGAGCCCGGTGCGGTACGGCTTCCGCCACCGCACCTACTTCTGGCTGGTCGACCTCGACGCGCTGCCGAGGCTGCCCCGGGTCCTGCGCCCCCTCGCCCGCTTCGACCCCCGCGACCACTTCGACGGCACGGCGCCGACCCTGCGCGCCGCCCTCGACGGGTACCTCGCGTCCCAGGGCGTACGGAACGCGGACGGGCGGGTCCTGATGCTCGGCCACGCGCGCGTGCTCGGGTACGTGTTCAACCCGCTGACCCTGTACTGGTGCCACGACCGGGCCGGCCGCCCGGTCTGCGTCGTCGCCGAGGTGCACAACACGTACGGGGGGCGCCACTGCTACCTGTTGAGGACCGGCGGTACGGACGCCTCGTCCGGCGGTACGTCGGCCCCGTCGGGCGATACCGCGTCCTCGTCAGGCGGTACGGCCTTCTCGTCCGGCGGTACGGCCTCCTCGTCCGGTACGTCGACCTCGCCCCGCACGTCGGCCGAGGCGGCATCGTCGGCCCCGTCGGTCGTGTCCGTGGCGAAGGAGTTCTACGTCTCGCCCTTCTTCGACGTCGAGGGCTGGTACCGGATGCGGCTGCCGCTCCCCGACGACCGCCTCGACGTCACCGTCCAGCTGTGCCACGACGACGGCACCCGGCCCCTGACCGCCACCGTCCGGGGACGCCACCGCCCCGCGACGGCGCGCGCCCTGCTGGGCATCGCGCTGCGCAGGCCGTGGTCCACCGCCGCCGTCTCGCTCGGCATCCGGCTCCACGGAATCCGCCTCTACCTCAAGGGACTTCGCGTACGACCGCGTCCACCGGACCCGGCGTGTGTGCCGCCTTCGGCACCGACCTCACCCCAGGCCCCGAACCCGACCCCGGTCCGCCCCCTGTCCTCCCGAGAAGGCATGTCGTGACGCTCTCCCTCCCCTCGTCCCGTCCCACCGGCGCCGCGCCCGGCGAACCCACCGCCGACTCCGCCGGCCCCGTCACCGTCGACCCGGAGCGCTGGCCCGAGGTCGCGCGCCTCCCGCGCGCCTCCGCCCTGCGCACCGCCATCGCCCGGCGGATCCTGGAACGAGCGTTCTCGCGCCTGCCGATCCGCGTCCGGTACGAGGGCCGACCGACCGCCCACCCCCGGATCCCCGCACCCGCCCGGCACGGCGGCGCCCAGCCCACCCTCACCCTCCACGACCCCGCCGCCTTCCACCGGCGGATCGGCGCTCGCGGTCTCATCGGCTTCGGCGAGTCGTACATGGCGGGAGAGTGGGACAGCGACGACCTCGTCGGTCTGCTCACCGTGTTCGCCTCCCGCGTCGACGAACTCGTGCCCGCCCCCCTGCGCCGGCTCCGCGGTGCCTGGGTCCGCCGCAGGCCCGCCCGTGACCGGAACACCCTCGACGGCGCCCGCGAGAACATCCAGCGCCACTACGACCTGTCCAACGAGCTCTTCGGCCTGTTCCTCGACCCGACCCTCAGCTACTCCTCGGGCGTCTTCGCCGCCTTCCCCGCCACGCCCGATCGCCTCGTCTCCGCCCAGCACCGCAAGATCGACCGGCTGCTCGACCTCGCGGAGGTGGGCCCCGGTACCAACCTCCTGGAGATCGGCACCGGCTGGGGCGAGCTGGCCGTCCGGGCGGCGGCACGAGGGGCCCGCGTCCGCACCGTCACCCTCTCCGCCGAACAGCGCGCGCTCGCCCTCCGGCGGATCGCCGACGCCGGGCTCTCCGACCGGGTGACCGTCGAACTCCGCGACTACCGCGAGGTCGAGGGGGAGTACGACGCCGTCGTCAGCGTCGAGATGATCGAGGCGGTCGGAGCCGACTACTGGCCCGACTACTTCGGCGCCCTGCGCCGCCTCCTCGCCCCCGGCGGCCGCGTCGCGCTCCAGGCCATCACCATGCCCCACGAGCGGATGCTCGCCACCGCCCGCACCCACACCTGGATCAGCACGTACGTCTTCCCCGGCGGCCTCATCCCCTCCCCGGAGGCCATCGACCGCGAGAGCGCCGCCGCAGGACTGCGGATCACCCACGACACCGGCTACGGCGCGCACTACGCCGAGACCCTCCGCCTGTGGCGGGAACGGTTCCACGCGGAGAGCGAGGCGGTGGAGGCCCTCGGGTTCGACCACGTCTTCCGCCGCATGTGGGAGCTCTACCTGGCGTACTCGGAGGCCGGATTCCGCGCCCGGTACCTCGACGTACGGCAGATCCTGCTCACCCCGGCGCCCACCCCGGCCGAGTCGCACGAGGGCAGGCCGTCATGAACGTCCTCGCCCAGAGCCTCGACGCCGGCGCCCTCGGACTCAACCTCGCGGTCTGCGCCGGTGTCGCGCTCGCCGTCATGCTGCTGACCTTCGTCATCGGCACCGTGAAGGGCCTGCACAGGATCGTCGACGTCGCCTGGGGCATCGCCTTCGCCGCGGTCGCCGTGACGACCTGGTTCCTCTCGGCCGGGTACGGCGACGACGGGCGCAGGACCGCCGTCGCCCTGGCGACCGTCGTATGGGGACTACGTCTCGCCGCGCACATCGCACGGAGGGGACGTGGCCACGGTGAGGACCCCCGCTACGCCCGGATGCTCGCCCGCGCCCCGGGCAACCTGACGTTCTACGCCCTGCGCACCGTCTACCTTCTCCAGGGGTCGCTGGTCTGGCTCGTCTCCCTGCCGGTCCAGGCGGCGGCGTACCTGCCCCACTCCCTCGACGCCCTGGCCTGGGCGGGGCTCGCGATCTGGGCCGTGGGCCTCGGTTTCGAGGCCGTGGGCGACCGGCAGCTCGCCCGTTTCAAGGCGGATCCCGCGCACCGGGGGCGCATCATGGACCGGGGGCTGTGGGCCTGGACCAGACACCCCAACTACTTCGGGGACTTCCTCGTCTGGTGGGGTCTGTACCTCACGGCCTGCGCGACCTGGCAGACTGCGGCCCTCACCGTCGTCTCCCCTCTCGTCATGAGCGCCCTGCTCATCAAGGGAAGCGGCAAGCGACTCCTGGAGGCCCACATGGCGCAGCGGCCCGGATACGCGGCCTACACCGCGCGCACGAGCGGGTTCTTCCCCCGGCCACCGCGCCGGAGCGGGGACGGGGCGACCTCGCGATGACCTTCTGCCGCACCGGCCGGGCCGACCCGGGCGCGCTGCTCGTCCGCAGCGCGCCCGCCGTGCCCACGGCGGCCGTGCTGGTGCTGCACGGAGGCCGCGCCGACGGGGCCGGGCCGCCGCCGGCCCTCAACCTCCCCGCGCTGCGGATGCGTCCCTTCGTCGGCGCCGTGACCCGTGCGGTTCGGGGCCGGAACGTGCTGGTCGCGGAGGTGCGGTACCGCCACCGGGGCTGGAACGGCCCGCGGGCCGACGCGGTCCGCGACGCGGAGGCCGCCCTGGCGAGCCTCAGGGAACAGGCGGGGCCCGTGCCCGTCGTCCTCCTCGGGCACTCGATGGGCGGCCGTGCCGCGCTCCGCGCGGCGGGCGACCCGGCGGTCAGGGGCGTCGTCGCCCTCGCGCCCTGGTGCCCCGCGGGCGAGCCCGTCGACCATCTCGGCGGTCGCCGCCTCTACCTGCTCCACGATGAGACCGACCGTGTCACCTCGGCCCGCGAGTCCTGGGACTTCGTCCGCAGGGCCCGGGCGGCGGGCGCCGACGCGGCGGGCATCCCGATGTCCACCGGCGGGCACGCGATGCTCCGGGGCGCGGACCTCTGGCACCGGCGCGCGGCCGAGCTCACCGCCTCTCTGCTGGCGCACGGCTGAGGGACGGCCGGATGCCGCCCGGCGCCCGGTGCGTCAGGTGGCGATGCCGGGGCTCCGGGCCCCGGCGCCGACGACCGAGCCCTCGGCGGCGAGCAGCCCCGCGCAGGCGTCCCGGGTCGCCCGGTGCACCGCGCGGGCGAGCCGCGCGCCCCAGAGCGAGCGGGGCCCCGCGAACGGTTCGGCCTCGCCCCCGATCGGTGCGGGAGCGGCGACGCAGACGGCGTCCGTGGGCGTTCCGGAGGCGTCCGCGCCCAGTTCGACCAGGGCCTGGACCTTCGCCTCCGTCGCGGTGGCGACAGCGTTGACCAGGGCGGCGTCCGTGAGGGGCACGGGCAGCGACACGATGATGTTGATCGTGCCGGGCCGGGGAGCCGGCACCCCGCCGGTGCCCGGCGCGGCGGCCCAGCCCCGTACCCCGATCCCGGCGGTGACCACGGCACGCGCACCGCCGTCCACGGCCTGGCGCCGGTCCGCCACCGAGGCCGCCGTCATCAGCCCCACGCCGGGTCCGGCGAGGCCCGCGCCGGTGGCCAGGTCGCGGAGGTGGGCCACCGGATCGAGACGGTCGTAGCCGGGCGGGACCTGGGCGTTGAGGACCCACTCCCGTGGGCCGATGCCTCCGCCGAGCACGGCGCTCGACACCATGCGCACGCCCGGTCCCGGAGCCCACACCAGGAGCGGCCATTCCCGGCCCTGCTCCGTGTGCGCGAGGAGGGCCGCGTCGGCAAGGGAGGGGTCGGTGAGGGGGGTTCGCGGAGGCACCCCACACCCTAACGCGCGACCGCTCCGGCTTACCCTGACGAGAGCCGGTCGGCAAGGGCCGCTTCCGGGGGGTCGTACGGTCACAGGTCCGAGGTGACGCCACCGCCCCGGGGCTCGTTGGCCGGTCATGTCGTCCCGTCATATCGCCTCCGGAAGCTCGATATCTGCCGACCGCACCGACCGTACCGACCGCACCGACCGTCCCGCCCGCGATGCCGCCGAGGCCGCGCTCGTCGAGAACTACCCCGGCCTCGTCCGGCTCGCGTACCTCGTCCTGCCGCCCGCGCTCGGCCGGCACCGCCGCGTCCTCACCGCCCACGGTCTCGTCCAGAAGGCCCTCGCGGAGTCCGGCGGCCGACGCGGCCGGTCGGAGCCGGCCCGAACCGTGGCCGGGGCGGGGGCCGGGAACGCGACCCGGGCGGAGGTCGAGACGGAGACGCGGTCCGGGGCCGGGGTCGGGTCTGACGCCGAGTCCTCCTCCGAGTCAGAGCCCGCCGAGTCCCACTCCCAGCCCGTGTCCGGGTCCCGGTCCGAGCCCGCCGAGTCCCCGTACGGGTTCGGGGCGCCGGGCGCCTCCGGTGAGGTCCGGCGGCCCGGGCCCGGGCCCCCGGCGGCCCCACCCCCGCAGCCGCCCGGAACCCTCCGACTCCAGGAGTCGCTCCATGCGCAAGC
>NZ_JBEOXR010000062.1:0-51687 GCF_040296665.1 Streptomyces sp. NPDC002057 | reverse complement strand
TGGCGAGGTTGAGCTGGTCGAAGGAGGTGCACGTGGGGTTGTTGCGGTTGGAGCAGCCACCGGACGAGGACCAGGTGATCCCGGACGACTGGAACCGCGCGGTGGCGGTGGAGTGGCTGATCTTGGTGACCGCGTGAGCCTCGCCGGCGGCGGTGAGGACGCCGACGCCGGGCGCGAGGAACGCGCCGAGGACGAGGGCCAGGGCGGTCAGGACGGAGCGGAGCTTCATCGGAGTGCCTCCTGCTGGGGACCGTGAGGGGTGGGGACGGCGGTGCAGGTGGTGCCGGTGGTGCCGGTGGGGCTGGTGATTCCGGTGGGGACTGCGGTGCAGGTGGTGCCGGTGGGGACGGCGGTGCGCCTGGTGCTGGTGGCGCGTGGCCCGGGGGTGCCGGTGGCGCGTGCCGCGGCTCCGGCCCATGGGGTGCCGGTGGCGCGAGTGGAGCCGGTGAATCCGGTGGCGCAGGGAGATGGTGCCGCAGTTCTACGCGCGTCCGATAGGGGGCCTCACCCGATTCCTCGTCCGTCCGGGTGAACATCCTCCGGAGATGTTGAATGTTGAACGGAATGGAGCTACAGTCATTCTCGTTGAAGGTTCAACAAGTGCCGACAACCAACGTCCCGATCAAGGAGCAAGTCATGGGTCTCTTCAACCGCAAGAACGAGTCCGCCGTCGCCACCGCCACCCGCCCCGTGGACCCGGCCCTGGCCGCCCTGACCGGCGACTACACCATCGACCCGGCCCACAGCAGCATCGGCTTCACCGTCCGCCACGCCATGGTCACCAACGTGCGCGGCACCTTCGCCGAGCACGAGGGCGCGCTGACCCTCGACGGCTCGAACCCGGCCGCCTCCGCCGCCTCCATCGAGGTCCGGATCGCCTCCATCGACACGGGCATCGCCGACCGCGACGGCCACCTGCGCAGCGGCGACTTCTTCGACGCCGAGCAGTTCCCGCTGATGACCTTCCGCTCCACGCGGGCCGAGCAGCTGGGCGGCGACACGTACCGGATCACCGGCGACCTGACCATCAAGGACGTCACCAAGCCGCTCTCCATCGACCTGGAGTTCAACGGCGCCGCGACCGACGTCTACGGCAACGAGCGCGTCGGCTTCGAGGGCTCCGCCGAGATCCTGCGCTCCGCCTGGGGCCTGACCTGGAACGCGGCCCTGGAGACGGGCGGCGTGATGGTCAGCGACAAGGTCAAGCTGAACTTCGACATCTCCGCGATCAAGAGCGCCGCCTGAGCCGGGTCCCTCCCCCGGTTCCACCCCTGACACACGAGCGCGCCCGCCCTCCGCAGCAGCGGAAGGCGGGCGCTCGGCGTTCCCCGGACCGCGGTCAGCCCAGCTTCCCGGCGGCCGCGACCACCGCCGCGATCAGACGGCCGTTCTCGGGGGCGCCCGGGCCGCCGAGGAAGGCGAAGCGACGGCGGGCGTAGCTGTAGGCGAGGCCGGTCGACCGGTCGGCGAAGGCCTGGGAGCCGGGGGCGCCGCTGTGACCGACGGCGGTGGGGCCGAGCTCCGGGTAGCGGGTGGCCAGGGGGACGAAGCCGAGGCCGAAGGCGTTGTCGCTGCCCGTCACCAGGTCAGTGCCGGCGGAGTGGACCCGGGACACCTCGGCCAGGATGTCCGGACGCAGCAGCGGGGCGCGCCCGTCGAGCTCGCCCGCGATCGCCGCGTACATCCGCGAGAGGCCGCGCGCGGTGCCGATGCCGCCCCCGGAGACCGGCGCCTGCGCACGGACGGCCCGGGAGTTGGCGTACCCGACCATGTCGAAGGGCGGGTCGGCGTGGAGGTTGAACGCGATGGCCGCGAGGCTGTCGGGGGCGAAGGGGTTCTCCGTGAGGAACTCCTGCTCGGCGGGGGTGGGCAGCATCGGCAGGGCGGGACGGAAGCGGGGCTCCAGCTCTTCGGGGAGGCCCAGGTAGTAGTCGAGCGCGTACGGGGCACGGACCCGCTCCTCGTACAGGTCCCGGATCGTCCGGCCGGTGGCCCGCAGGACCACCTCGCCGACGAGGGCGCCGATCACGAGGCCGTGGTAGCCGTGGCCGGTGTCCGGCTCCCAGAAGGGGCGCTGCCCGGCGAGGCGGGCGGCGATCGCGCGGTCGTCGGCGAGCTCCTCGGGGCTGAGGCCGCCGTCGGCGCCGATGACGCCGGAGCGGTGGGAGAGCAGCTGGCGCAGGGTCAGCCTCTCCTTGCCCTCGGCGGCGAACTCGGGCCACCAGGAGGCGACTTCACGGTCCAGGTCGAGGACGCCGTCCTGGACGAGGAGGGCGGCGACCAGGGCCATGGCGCCCTTGGAGGAGGAGTAGAGGCCGAGGAGCGAGTCCCCGTCGACCCCGTCGCCGCCCCAGAGGTCGACGACCAGGCGGCCGTGGTGGTGGACGGCGAGCTGGGCCCCGCCGTCGCGCGCCTCCCGCGCCGCGACGGTGGCGAACTCCTCGCGTACGGACTCGAATCCGGGCTCCACCGTGCCGTGGACACGGCCCTGGACGTCACTCATCGCGCTGCTCCCCCTGCGAGGTCGTCGGCTCGTTCACAGACTCGAACGGTAGGGGACGCGATTCCCTTCCCGCGCGCCCGGGTGCGATCCGGCCGGCGGCGTTGTCAGTGGCGGCGTCTAGCGTCGGGGGCATGGAATTCCGTATCGACAGCGGCGTGTTGACCGATGCCGTGGCCTGGGCCGCCCGCGTCCTGCCGGCCCGCTCCCCCATGCCCGTCCTCGGCGGCCTGCTACTGGAGGCCGCGGACGGCCGGCTGCGGGTCTCCGGCCTCGACCACGAGGCCTCGGCCCGGGTCGAGGTCGAGGCGGACACGGGTGTCGAGGGCCGGGCCCTGGTCCTGGGCAGGCGCCTGCTCGACATCTGCAAGGTGCTTCCCCGGGGCGTCACGGAGCTGGCGGTGGAGGGCGCCCGGCTCTCGGTGACCTCGGGCGACGCCCGCTTCGGTCTGTCCCTGCTGCCGCTGGAGGACCATCCGGCCCCGCCCGCGCTGCCCGAGCTCCGCGGCGAGGTGGACGGGGACGCCTTCGCCACGGCGGTCGGCCAGGTGGCGGTGGCGGCCGGACGGGACGACTCGCTGCCGGTCCTGACCGGGATACGACTCGCCCTGGACGGTACGACGATGACGCTGGCGGCCACCGACCGCTACCGCTACGCCGTCCGCACCCTGGAGTGGAAGCCGGGGGCGGATGCCCCGGACGAGGCCGCCGACGTGGTCGTCCCGGCCCGGCGCCTCACCGAGATCGCCCGCTCCCTCGCGGGCACCGGCCCGGCCCGGCTCGCCCTCGACTCCGGTTCGATCGGTTTCGAGAGCGGCGGCCTGCGCACCACCACCCGGCTGCTCGACGGGCGTCTCCCCCGCCACGACAAGCTCTTCGCCCTCGGCGACCACGCCCTCGCGGCCACCGGCCGGGCCGCGCTGACCGAGGCCGTGAAGCGGGTCGCGGTCGTCGCCGAGGGCGACAGTCCGGTCCGGCTGACCTTCACCCGCACCGCGATCCACCTGCGGGCGGGGTACGAGGACGACGTGGCCTCCCAGCACCTCCCGGCCACCCTCGCGGGCCCGGACACCCTGACGGTCGCCTTCAACCCGGGGTATCTGCTGGACGCCCTCGCCACCCTGGACACCCCCGAGGTCCACTTCCACCTGCTGGGCCCCGGTCAGCGGGCCCTTCTCACGGACGGTCCCCGGGCCGCCCACCGCCACCTGCTGATGTCGGTGAAGCCGCTGGACTGAGGGAGACAGGGGGGAGGGCGGGAGGACGGGGTGGCCGGCTAGAACCCGCCCCCGCCGAAGTCGCCGCCCCCGAAGCCTCCGCCGTCGCCTCCTCCGAAGCCGCCACCGCCGCCGAAGTCACCGCCTCCGAAGTCGCCGGAGTCGAAGTCGCCGCCGGAGACGTCGCCGCCGCCGAAGTCACCGCCGCCGTACTCGGAGGCGTAGGCCGGGGTGGCGAGCATCGAGCCGAGCAGGGTGCCGGCCAGCAGACCGGGGAGCAGGCCGCCGCCGAAGTAGCCGCCCGCCCAGGGGCCGTAGGCGGGGCCCGCCTCCCAGTAGGGGCGGCGGACGCCGTCCGCGTCGACCATGCGGGCCATCGGGTCGAGGCCGCTGTCGAGGCGGGCCGCGTCGGCGGCGCAGACCGGGACCTGGCGGGCGGCGCCGCCGGCCGGGGTCCAGGTGCGGTCCTCGGTGGAGAGGCCGTGGCGCGGGTCGAAGAAGCAGGGGGCGCGGCGCTCGGGAAGCGGGCGGGACTCGCGGCGGGCGGCGAGGGCCGCCAGCGCGAAGCGGCCGTCGTCCAGTGCCTCGGTGACCGCGCGGACGTCGTGGGGGTGGGCGGCGGAGGCCATGAGGGACTTGGCCCTGTCGTAGGAGTCGAGGGCGCTCTCGTAGTCGCCGCGCATGGCGTCGTCGGCGCCGGGCTCCCCCGGGTGGAAGTCGAGGCGTTCGAGTTCCTCGCCGAAGGCGGTGATGTCCTCGTCGACGACGACCCGGAGCTTGTCGAGGGCGGCGCGCTCCTCGGCCTCCTTGCGGAGCCGGTTGCGGCGGACGACCGCGTAGGCGCCCGCGCCTCCGGCGGCGACGACGGCGCCGAGGGTCACGAGTCCGGCGACGGGGACGCCGGGGTCGTCACCGACGGAGCCCCAGCTCGCGGGGGCGGAGCCGCGCAGGGTGGGCAGGGCCTGGTCGACGAAGTTGTTGAGTTCGGTGGCCGCGTCCACGCCGGGCTGGCGTACGGAGGTGACGAGGTTGTCCACGGCCCGCGGGGAGATGACGGAGGCGTCGGCCTTGGCGTCGAAGCCGTCGCCGAGCCGGATCGCGTAGAGGCCGGTGACGCCGGTCTGGGTGCGCAGGTTCTGGAAGACCGTCTCCGGCGGGAACGCCGCGTTCGCGGGCAGGACGGCCACGAAGAGCGGCTTGTCGGCGTCCTTGATCTTCTGGGCGAGGGCGTCCGCGTCGGCCCGGGAGAGCTGGGCGGCGGCGCCCGGGTCGACGTAGACCGGGCCCTGTTTCAGGGCGGCGGCCACGTCGGGTATCCCCGTGGCCCTGGCGCCCGCGGAGGGGACCAGGACCAGGAGCAGCAGCAGTATCGGCCCGCCGAGGGCCGACAGGAGGCAAAGCGGCCTGGTCCTCATGGTTCGACGCTACCCGAACCAGGCCGAACTAGACATAGAGGACTATTCTGCGGGGTCGATCCCGGCCCGCAGCACTCCGTACGTGAAGGCGTCCTCCAGGGCCTGCCAGGAGGCGGCGATGACGTTCTCGCCGACGCCGACCGTCGACCACTCGCCGTTGCCGTCGCTGGTGGTGATCAGGACGCGGGTCGTGGACTCGGTGCCGTGGCGGCCTTCCAGGATGCGGACCTTGTAGTCGACCAGCTCGAACTTGGCGAGCTGGGGGTAGATCCGCTCCAGGGCCAGCCGCATCGCACGGTCGAGGGCGTTGACCGGGCCGTTGCCCTCGGCGGTGGCGACGATCCGCTCGCCCTTGGCCCAGAGCTTCACCGTGGCCTCGTTGGCGTGGGTGCCGTCGGGGCGGTCCTCGACGATCGCGCGCCAGGACTCCGTACGGAAGTAGCGGCGGGCCCGGCCCTCGGCCTCCTCGCGGAGCAGCAGCTCGAAGGAGGCGTCGGCGGCCTCGTACGTGTAGCCCTGGAGCTCGCGCTCCTTGACCCGCTCGACGACGCGGGCGACGAGGGCGCGGTCGTCGCCGAGGTCGACGCCGAGCTCCTTGCCCTTGAGCTCGATGGAGGCGCGGCCGGCCATGTCGGAGACGAGCATCCGCATGGTGTTGCCGACCAGCTCGGGGTCGATGTGCTGGTAGAGGTCGGGGTCGACCTTGATCGCGGAGGCGTGGAGTCCGGCCTTGTGGGCGAAGGCGGAGACACCGACGTACGGCTGGTGGGTGGAGGGCGTGAGGTTGACGACCTCGGCGATGGCGTGCGAGATCCGGGTCATCTCGGCGAGGGCGCCCTCGGGCAGCACCCGCTTGCCGTACTTGAGCTCCAGGGCGGCGACGACGGGGAAGAGGTTGGAGTTGCCGACCCGCTCGCCGTAGCCGTTGGCGGTGCACTGGACGTGGGTGGCGCCCGCGTCGACGGCGGCGAGGGTGTTGGCGACGGCGCAGCCGGTGTCGTCCTGGGCGTGGATGCCGAGGCGGGCGCCGGTGTCGGCGAGGACCGTGGCGACGACGGCCTGGACCTGGGCGGGGAGCATGCCGCCGTTGGTGTCGCAGAGGACGACGACGTCGGCGCCGGCCTCGTGCGCGGCCCGGACCACGGCCTTGGCGTAGTCGGGGTTGGCCTTGTAGCCGTCGAAGAAGTGCTCGCAGTCGACGAAGACCCGGCGGCCCTGGGAGGTCAGGTGGGAGACGGTGTCGCGGACCATCTCCAGGTTCTCGTCGAGGGTGGTGCGCAGGGCGAGCTCGACGTGCCGGTCGTGCGACTTGGCGACCAGGGTGATGACCGGGGCGCCGGAGTCCAGGAGTGCCTTGACCTGCGGGTCCTCGGCCGCGTTGCCGCCGGCCCTGCGGGTCGCGCCGAAGGCGACGAGCTGCGCGTTCTTGAACGCGATCTCCTGCCGGGCGCGGGCGAAGAACTCCGTGTCGCGCGGGTTGGCGCCGGGCCAGCCGCCCTCGATGAAGCCCACGCCGAAGTCGTCGAGGTGTCGGGCGATGGTCAGCTTGTCCGCGACGGTGAGGTTGATGCCTTCACGCTGCGCCCCGTCGCGCAGCGTCGTGTCGAAGACATGGAAGCTGTCGTCGAGGCGCGAGCCTTCGGCGTTCTCCGTGGTCATGACTGTGATGGCTCCTGTCGGATGTGGCTCCGGAAGGTCTGGATCCACTTGCCCCCATTCTCACGCGTCGTCCGTTTCCGGCGGGGGTGGGGCCGGAAAACGAAAAAACCCCTCGCGGGTGCGAGAGGTCTGCGCGCGGGTCTGGGGCACGGTGTCCACTGCCGCGGGGGTCGTGCCGCGATTCAGTGGCCACTGCGGACCGGCGCGCCGCTGCCGATAATCATCGTGGTAGCAAGCACGCCGGAAGTCTGACACAGGAGAAGGCCCGGCGGGACGCCGGTCTCACGATACGGGCAGCCGGTCCCGCTTCCGTCCGGGCACGGCGGGGCCGTCCGTCCCGACCCGGCCCAGATCGATGTCGCGGGTCTCCCGCATCGTGAGGTAGACGACCAGGGAGACGGCCGCGCAGCCCGCCACGTACCAGAAGAAGCCCGACTCGATGCCGGCGTCCTTGAACCACAGGGCGACGTACTCGGCGGTGCCGCCGAAGAGGGCGTTGGCGACGGCGTACGGCAGGGCGACCCCGAGGGCGCGGATGCCGGTGGGGAAGAGCTCGGCCTTCACGCAGGCGTTGATGGAGGTGTAGCCGGTGATGACGACGAGCGCCAGGAGCGAGAGCCCGAGCGCGGGCCAGAAGGAGCCCGCGTGCTTCAGCATCGTCATGATCGGCACGGTGAGGAGGGTGGAGCCGACCGCGAAGGTGATGAGGAGCGGGCGGCGGCCGACGCGGTCGGAGAGCAGGCCGGCCAGCGGCTGGAGGCAGGCGAAGACGATGAGGGCGCAGAAGGAGACGAGCGTCGCGGTCTGCTTGGGCAGTCCGGCGGAGTTGGCGAGGTACTTGGTCAGGTAGGTGGTGTACGTGTAGTACGCCACGGTCCCGCCCATGGTGAGCGCGACGACGAGGAAGGCCTCGCGGCGGTGCGCCCACAGGGCCGTGAGGGTGCCCTTCTGGTCGCTCGCCACCCCGGCGTCGGCGGACTCCTCGTACACCTCGGTCTCCAGCATGGTGCGGCGCAGGTAGAAGACGACGGCCGCGCCGAGGGCGCCGATGACGAACGGGACGCGCCAGCCCCAGCTGTGCAGGGCCTCGTCGCTCAGGGTGTGCTGGAGGACGAGCAGCAGGCCGAGGCCGAGGACCTGGCCCGCGGTCATGGAGACGTACTGGAAGCTGGAGGCGAAGCCGCGGTGCTGCGGCGCGGAGGCCTCGGTGAGGTAGGTGGCGCTGGCCGCGTACTCGCCGCCGACGGAGAGCCCCTGGAGGAGGCGGGCGACCAGGAGGACGGCGGCGCCGCCGTATCCGGCGACGGCGTAGGTGGGCGCGACGGCGATGAGGAGCGCGGAGGCCGACATCAGGGTGACGGTGAGGGTGAGGGCGGCCTTGCGCCCCTTGCGGTCGCCGACCCGGCCGAGGAGCCAGCCGCCGACGGGCCGCATGAAGAAGCCGACGGCGAAGATGCCGGCGGTGTTCATGAGTTTGGCGGTGTCGTTGCCCTCGGGGAAGAACGCCCCCGCGAAGTAGGTGGCGAAGCTCGCGTAGACGAACCAGTCGAACCACTCGACCATGTTGCCCGCGGAACCGACCCAGATCTTCTTCCAGTGCTCTCGTCCCATGGGCAGGAACCGTGCCGGAGATCATGTACGGGCAACAAGGGTGCAGGCCGCAACGATCGGGTGTACTTACGTGCGTTGCGGTCGTGACGCCGGGTGCGGGCCGCTGCCGTCAGGGTCGCGACAGCAGGTCCTGCTCGATGAACTCCCGCACGTGGGAGAGGACTTGTTGCCGTCCGGTGCCGGGGATCCCGACGGCGACGTGCACGCTGAAACCGTCCAGGAGGGCCCGCATCCGGGTGGCGGACCGGTCGGGGTCGACCGCCCGGAACTCGCCCCGCGAGACCCCCTCGGCGAGGATCGCGACCAGGTCCCGGTGCCAGGCCCCCTCGATGGCGGCCTGCCGGGCGCGGGCGTCGTCGTCGGCGTTCTGCGAGCGGTTCCAGACCTCCAGCCACAGGGTCCAGTGCGGGTCGCGGGGCCCGTCGGGCACGTACACGTCGACATAGCCGTCGAGCCGCTCGCGCGCGGTCCCGGGCCGGGACAGCAGGGCGCTCCGCTCGGCGCCGAGCCGTCCCTCGCTCCACTCCAGGGTCTGGAGCAGCAGCTCGTCCTTGGTGCGGAAGTAGTAGAGCAGGTGCCCGCTGCTCATCCCGACCTGCCGGCCGAGCCCGGCCATGGTGAGGCCGTCGAGCCCGCGCTCGGCGATGGTGTCCATGGCGGCGGCGAGCAGCTCCTCACGGGGAGGGGCGGCCTGGTTGCGGCGGCGGGGCGGGTTGCTGCTCTGACTCACCCGTATGTTCTACAGGATGGCCCCGTCGGGCCCGCGTCCGAAGGCGGCCTCCATGACGGCGGCCAGATCCTCCTCGGGCACCTCGGCGCGCACCTCGGCCAGGACCGGGGGGACGTCGTCGTCGCCGATGACCCCGAGGTACTCCTGGCGCAGCCGGTGGATCACCGCGACGAGCTCGGGGCGCAGCTCCATCCAGGCCCGCCCGCTGCGGACCTCGGCGTCCACGTGGTCCATGAACCAGCGCATGACGGGGTACGGGACCTCCGCGTGCCCGCTGACCGGGTCGTAGCAGAGGACCGGCTGCCGCGCCGGGTCCTCGTCGGGCACGATCGCCGTCACCAGGGTCCGGTTCCGGGACGACTCGTCCAGCTCCAGGTACCAGGCGTCGTCGGGCACGGAGTACATCGTGGTGATCACGTAGTCACCACCGGGGTGCGGTGTCGGCATGGCCGCAGGCTGTCACGGAGCCCGCGGCCGTCGCCAACCGGTTTCAGACCCTCGGCTGCTGCTGGGTGATGCAGTGGATGCCGCCGCCGGCCGCGAAGATCTGCCGCGCGTCGACCAGGACGACCTCGCGCTCGGGGAAGAGGCGGCGGAAGATCTCGGCGGCGAGTTCGTCGTGGGGGTCGTCGAAGGCGCAGAGGACCACGCCGTCGTTGCAGAGGTAGTGGTTGATGTACGAGTAGTCGACCCACTCCCCCTCCTCGTCCTTCAGGACGGTCGGGGCCGGGATCTCGACGACCTCCAGCGGGCGGCCCTGGGCGTCGGTCTGCCCGCGCAGGAGGCTCACGTACGTCTTCGAGCGCTCGTAGTCGGGGTGGGCCGGGTCCTGCTGGCTGTGGACGAGGACCGTGCCGGGGCGGGCGAAGGCGGCGACGATGTCGACGTGGCCCTGGGTGCCGTAGAGGCCGTAGTCGCCGGCGAGGCCGTGGGGGAGCCAGATCGCCTTCGTGGTGCCGAGCCTGGCGTGGATCTCGTGCTCGACCTGCTCGCGGGTCCACTCGGGGTTGCGGCCGGGGCCGAGCTGGACGGTGTCGGTCAGCAGGACCGTGCCCTCGCCGTCGACGTGGATCGCGCCGCCCTCGTTGACGAGGGGCGAGGACCGCACGCGGACTCCGGCGAGGTCCGCGACATGGCGGGCGATCGTGGAGTCGTGCTCCCAGCGGGCCCAGTCCTGGGCTCCCCAGCCGTTGAACACCCAGTCGACGGCGGCCAGTTCGGTGCCGTCGGTGACGAAGGTCGGGCCGATGTCCCGCATCCAGGCGTCGTCGAGGTCGCGCTCGACGAGGTCGACGTCCTCGCCGACGAGGGCGCGCGCCGACTCGGCGTCGCCGGGGGCGACCACCAGCGTCACCGGCTCGAACCGGCGGACGGCGCGGGCCACGGACGCCCAGGCCGCGCGGGCGGCGGCGAGCTCCTCCCCGTCGGTGAAGGTGGGGTTGGGGCTGGGCCAGGCCATCCAGGTGCGCTCGTGCGGCATCCACTCGGCGGGCATGCGGTAGGTCATCGGGGAGTCCTAGGGGGGGTCAGAGGAAATAGAGGCGGTTGAGCGAGACGGACTCGGCCGCCTCCGAGCGGATCGGCGCGCCGTCGAGCGAGACGAGGCCGGTGCGGCCGTCGACCTGGACGTCTCCGGTGCGCGAGTTGAGCCGCAGGTCGGCGGGGCCGATGCCGCGGGTGCCGCGCACGGCGACGCGGCGGCGGCGGGTCGGCATCCTGTCGGCGCCGAGGTCGACGGCGGCCCGGGCCACGAAGGCGACCGAGAGGTCCGCGGGCGTGGCGCCGTGACCGCCGAACAGCGGTCCGAGGACGAGGGGTTCGCAGGTGTCGGTGGCGGCGTTCGGATCGCCCACGACCCCCCACGCGGGGAAGCCGGACTTCAGCACCATCTGGGGCTTGGCGCCGAAGAACTGCGGCCGCCACAGCACGATGTCGGCCAGCTTGCCGACCTCGATCGAGCCGATCTCGTCTGCGAGGCCGTGGGCGATCGCCGGGTTGATGGTGAGCTTGGCCAGGTAGCGCAGGACGCGCGCGTTGTCGTCGTGCGCGCCGTCGCCCTCCATGGGTCCGAGCTCGGCCTTCATCTTCCCGGCCATGGCGAAGGTCCGGCGTACGGTCTCGCCGGCCCTTCCCATCCCCTGCGCGTCGGAGGAGGTGATCCCGATCGCGCCGAGGTCGTGGAGGACGTCCTCGGCGCCCATGGTCCCGGCCCGGATCCGGTCGCGCGCCATGGCGGCGTCGCCCGGGAGGTCGGTCTTGAGGTCGTGGACGGAGACGATCATCCCGTAGTGCTCGGCGACGGCGTCGCGGCCGAAGGGGAGCGTGGGGTTGGTGGAGGAGCCGATGACGTTCGGCACGCCCGCCATCTTCAGGACGTTGGGGACGTGCCCGCCGCCGCAGCCCTCGATGTGGAAGGCGTGGATGGTGCGCCCGTCCAGGACCCGCAGGGTGTCCTCGACCGACAGGCACTCGTTCAGGCCGTCGCTGTGCAGCGCGACCTGCACATCGTGCTCCTCCGCCACCCTGAGCGCGGTGTCGAGCGCCCTGGTGTGGGCGCCCATGTCCTCGTGGACCTTGAAACCGGACGCCCCGCCCTCGGCGAGCGCCTCCACCAGGGGCGCCGGGTCCGAGGACGAACCCCGGGCGAGGAAGCCGATGTTGACCGGCCACGCGTCGAAGGCGTTGAACGCGTGCCGCAGCGCCCACGGCGAGTTCACCCCGACCCCCCACACGGGGCCGAACTCCTGGCCGATGACCGTGGTGACGCCGCTCGCGAGCGAGGCCTCCATGATCCGGGGCGAGAGCAGGTGGACATGGGTGTCGATCGCCCCCGCCGTGGCGATGAGGCCCTCGCCGGAGACGATCGAGGTGCCGGTGCCGACGACGACGTCGACGCCGTCGAGGGTGTCGGGGTTGCCGGCCCGGCCGATCGCGTGGATCCGGCCCTCGCGGATGCCGATGGACACCTTGCGGATGCCGAGGACCGCGTCGAGCACCAGGACGTTGCTGATGACGACGTCGCAGGTCTCGCGGACGGCGGCGGCCTTCAGGTGCAGACCGTCGCGCGCCGTCTTGCCGAATCCGGCCAGGAACTCGTCGCCCGGCCTCTGCGAGTCCGACTCGACCCGGACGACGAGCCCGGAGTCGCCCAGGACGACCCGGTCGCCGGCGCGCGGGCCGTGCACGGATGCGTACTCGTACGGGTCCATCAGTGGCCCTCCTCGTCCGGCCGGACTCCCAGGTAGCCGCAGGCCGCCGCGCGGCGCAGGGCCTCTTCCCTCGCGCCGGGCGCGTCCAGCGGGCCGTCGACCAGGCCCGCGAAGCCGATGGCGACGCGCGCGCCGCCGATGGGGACGAGGCCGACCTCGGCCGCGCCGCCCGGATCGAAGCGGAAGGAGGCGCCGGCCGGGATGGCGAGCCGCATGCCGTAGGCGGCGGCGCGGTCGAAGTCGAGGCGCGGGTTGGCCTCGAAGAAGTGGAAGTGGGAGGTGACGCTCACGGGGACGGTCGCCGTGTTCCGTACGGCAAGGGTGAGCGCGGGCGTGGACTCGGGGTGTCCGGGGCCGGGCAGCAGCGCGCCGGGGGCGGCCTCGCCGAGTCCGCCGCCGCCGATCGGGGCGGTGACGACGGCGAGCCGGGAGCCGTCGTCGAAGACGGCCTCGACGTGGACCTCGGTCACCACGTCGGCGACGCCGGGCAGCACGTCGTCGGGGCCGAGGACCGCGCGGGCGGCCTCGATCGCCTCGGCGAGCCGGCGGCCGTCACGGGCCGCCTCGCAGACCGTGTCCGCGATGAGCGCGGTCGCCTCGGGGACATTGAGCCGCAGGCCCCGGGCCCGGCGGGCGCGGGCGAGCTCGGCGGCACCGAAGAGCAGTAGCCGGTCGCGTTCCGTGGGGGTCAGTCGCACGTCCGAAACACCTCCTGTTTGAGCGACACTCTAAATGTTGGGACGCCCGGTTCCAAGCATTGACGCGAGGTACGACCACAGGTCACATTGAGCGCCACTCTAAAAGTGCGCCGCGATCCACCGTCGCCCGTCACGGCCACCCGCGGCCCGCCCGACAAGGCCCCCGAAGCCCCCGCTCCCTTCCCCAGGAGTCCCCATGCCGATAGAACAGCGCGGAGTCGACACCGTCCCCGAGGCCGAGCGCACCAGCGGCCCCCGCGATCTCGTCGCGATCCTCCTCGGGTCCAACCTCTGCCTGGGGGTGATCGTCTTCGGCTGGCTCCCCGTCTCCTTCGGCCTCGGCCTGTGGGCCTCCGTGACCTCCGTCGTCACCGGCACCCTCGTCGGCGTCGCCGTCACCGCCCCGCTGGCGCTCGTGTCGCTCCGTACCGCGACCAACCTCTCCACCTCCTCCGGCGCCTTCTTCGGCGTACGCGGCCGGCTCGTCGGCTCGGTGGTCGGGCTGCTGCTCTCCCTCGGCTACACCGCGCTGACCCTCTGGATCGGCGGCGACGTCATGGTGGGGACGCTCGCCCGGCTGGTCGGCCTGCCCACCGGCGGCGCCACCCACACCGTGGTCTACGCGCTGCTCGCCGCCTGCACCGCGGTCGCCGCGGTGTACGGCTACCGGCTGCTGCTCAGGCTCAGCAAGGCGCTCGCCGTCGGCATGACCCTGCTCCTCGCCCTCGGACTCCTCGCCTACGCCGGGGACTTCACGACGGCCGCCGTCCCGGACACCCCGTACCTGCTCGGCTCGTTCTGGCCGACCTGGCTGTTCTCCGCGGTGGCGGCGGGCCTCAGCGGACCGGTCGCCTTCATCACCCTGCTCGGCGACTACACCCGCTACGTCTCCCCCGCGCGGCACAGCTCCCGGACCGTGTGGCGGGCCACCTGTCTCGGCCTGCTCGTCGGGCTGCTGATCCCCCAGCTCTTCGGTACGGTCACGGCGCTCGCCGCGCGCGGATCGCTCGACTACGCGGGGCCGCTCGTCGCCGCCTCCCCCGCCTGGTACCTGGTCCCGCTGCTGATCGCGGCCACCGCCGGATCCGTCGGCAACGCCGGGCTGATGCTGTACTCCATGGGGCTCGACCTGGACGCGATCCTGCCCCGGGCCACCCGGGCGCACGCCACGCTCGTGGTCGCGGCGGTGGCGACGGCCTTCGTCTTCCTCGGCCACTTCGCCTCGGACGCGCAGACGGCGATGACCTCGTTCGTCCTGCTGCTCACCGCGATCGGCACCCCGTGGGCGGTGATCACCCTGATCGGTCACGTGCGCTGCCGGGGCGCGTACGACCCGGAGGCGCTCCAGGTCTACAACCGGCGCTCGCGCGGCGGGATCTACTGGTTCTCGGCGGGCTGGCACCCGCGCGCCACCGCCTCCTGGGCGATCGGCGCGGCGGTCGGCCTGGCCTCGGTGTCGACGCCGCTCTACGAGGGGCCGCTGCTCGCCCTGACGGGCGGGATCGACTGCAGCTTCGTCCTGTCGGGGATCGTGGGCGGGACGCTGTACGCCGTCCTGACGCCGAACAGGGCCCCCGGGGCCGTGACGGCCCCGGAAGCCCTGGTGGGAACGGAGTGACGACTAGCCGAGCTCGTGCATCCAGCCGTGGGTGTCCTCGGCCCTGCCGGTCTGGACGGCGAGCAGCGCGTCGCGCAGCTTCATCGTGACCTCGCCCGGCTCACCGCCGGACTGCTGCCACTCGCCCCGCTCGGACTTGACCGTGCCGACCGGGGTGATCACGGCGGCGGTGCCGCAGGCGAAGACCTCGGTCAGGGTGCCGTTGGCGGAGTCGGTCTGCCACTGGTCGATGGAGACGCGGCCCTCCTCCGGCTCCAGGCCGAGGTCCGCCGCCAGCTTCAGCAGCGAGTCACGGGTGATGCCGGCGAGCAGCGAACCGGTGAGGGTGGGGGTGACCAGCCTGTTCCCGTACACGAAGTACAGGTTCATGCCGCCGAGCTCCTCGACCCACTTGTGCTCCACGGCGTCGAGGTAGGCGACCTGGTCGCAGCCCTTCTGGGCGGCCTCGGCCTGGGCGAGCAGGGAGGCCGCGTAGTTGCCGCCGGTCTTGGCGTCGCCGACGCCGCCGGGGACGGCGCGGACGCGGTTCTCCGAGAGCCAGATGGAGACGGGCTTCACGCCGCCGGGGAAGTACGGGCCGGCCGGGGAGGCGATGACGACGAAGAGGTACTCGTTGGCCGGGCGGACGCCCAGGCCGACCTCGGTCGCGATCATGAACGGGCGCAGGTAGAGCGAGGCCTCGCCGCCGTGCTCCGGGACCCACGCCTTGTCGTGCTGGACGAGGACGTCGCAGGCCTCGACGAAGGTCTCGACGGGCAGCTCCGGCATGGCCAGGCGCCGGGCGGAGGACTGGAAGCGGCGCGCGTTGGCGTCGGGGCGGAAGCTGGCGACCGAGCCGTCGGGGCGGCGGTAGGCCTTCAGGCCCTCGAAGATCTCCTGCGCGTAGTGCAGGACGTTGGTGGCCGGGTCGAGCGCGAGCGGGCCGTACGGCACGAGCTGGGCGTCGTGCCAGCCGCGGCCCTCGGTCCACCGGATGGTGACCATGTGGTCGGTGAAGTGGCGGCCGAATCCGGGGTTGGCCAGGATCGCCTCGCGCTCCGCGGCGGACAGCGGGCTGGAGGAGGGCTTGAGCTCGATCGTGGGCGTCGTCATGAGTGCGTGTCCTTCACCGGTTGTGTGGGGAGGACCGCGCGCGCACGCCATGGCCGGGGACTGGCGTCCCTGACGAGGTGGCGTCCGAGCATGCCCGTATGCCGCGGCCCCACGTTCGATTATCGCTCGCGGGGGCCGGTGCGGAAAACGGGTGAGCGCGGTCCTGGGTTCGAGGGGGTCGCCCGGGGCCGCGCAAGGGACAGCCGCCGGGCGCTGTGCGACCCGGCGGCTGCTGTCGTGTGTCAGTCGGCGCGGGTCAGCTCGCTACTCGCGCGGCGAGCGCGTCGCCGATCTCGTCCGTCGTGCGGACGGTGTCGCCGCGCTCGGTGAGGTCGGCGGCGACGGCCTCCTCGACCCGCACGGCCTCGGTCTCGTAGCCGAGGTGGCGCAGCAGGAGCGCGACGGAGAGGACGGTGGCCGACGGGTCGGCCTTGCCCTGGCCCGCGATGTCCGGCGCGGAGCCGTGGACCGGCTCGAACATGGACGGGAACTCGCCGCTCGGGTTGATGTTGCCCGAGGCGGCGACGCCGATGCCGCCGGAGACGGCCGCGGCGAGGTCGGTGATGATGTCGCCGAAGAGGTTGTCGGTGACGATCACGTCGAAGCGGGCCGGGTCGGTGACGAGGAAGATCGTCGCGGCGTCGACGTGCAGGTAGTCGGTGGTGACCTCGGGGAACTCGGCGGCGACCTTGTTGAAGGTGTCCGTCCAGAGGTGACCGGCGAAGGTCAGCACGTTGTTCTTGTGGACGAGCGTGAGCTTCTTGCGCGGGCGGGCCTGGGCGCGGGCGAAGGCGTCCCGGACGACCCGCTCGACACCGAAGGCGGTGTTGACCGAGACCTCGGTGGCGACCTCGTGCGGGGTGCCCTTGCGGATGGTGCCGCCGTTGCCCGTGTACGGGCCCTCGGTGCCCTCGCGGACCACGACGAAGTCGATCTCGGGCTGCCCGGCGAGCGGGGTGGCGACGCCGGGGAGCAGCTTCGAGGGACGCAGGTTCACGTGGTGGTCGAAGGCGAAGCGGAGCTTCAGGAGGAAGCCGCGCTCCAGGACGCCGGAGGGCACCGACGGGTCGCCGATGGCGCCGAGCAGGATGGCGTCGTGCTTCTTGAGGGAGTCGAGGTCGGCGTCGGTGAGGGTCTCACCGGTGGCGTGGTAGCGCTTGGCGCCGAAGTCGTACTCCTCGGTCTCCAGCTTCACGTCCTGGGGAAGGACGGCCGCGAGGATCTTGAGGCCCTGGGCCACGACCTCCTGGCCGATGCCGTCGCCGGGAATGACTGCGAGATTGATGCTGTGAGACATGTCGGCACCCTACTCTTCGTCCCATCGACTGACACGTCACGTCCATCATGTGGACGAACGGACGAGTCGGGACAGGGTTCGGCGGACGGTCCGGGCGGACGTCAGTGGCCGGTGGATCCGCCGTTGTCACGGCGGTCGAGGGCGCGCTGGAGGGCGGCGGCGGCGTTCTGACGGGCCTCGTCACCGGAACGGCCGGCGGAGTGGCGGACGCGGGGGGCGGTCTGAGTGGCCATGAGGGATCGACTCCTTGAGATCAGTGGTGATCCGACGTGCGGAGATCAGTGGTGATCGAAGGTGCCGGCAGGGGCGGGGAGCGCCGCCGCAGGGGTTGCCTGCACAGGGGCGTCGCGCTCTCGACCGCCATTCGCTGATGTAGCGAGACGTTCGGCTCCTACAAAGCTAGGGCAGCGCACCGCATCTGTCTCCACAATTACTCGGACTTCCTACTATCTGAGACGGCACGGGACAGCGCGTCACCTTCGGCCGCTGATCCTGCATCGCTATCTAGTTTGCGTTCCTACCTAGCTGGTGATCCAATACAGCCCATGGCCGCAGACCGCAGATCCAGCTGGCTCAAGGGAGTCCTCGACCTGCTCGTCCTCTCCCGCCTGACCGACGGGGAGAGTTACGGGTACGAGATCGCCAAGGCGCTCGCCGAGGCAGGACTCGGCGAGATCAAGGGCGGGACGCTGTATCCCGTGCTGAACCGCCTGGAGGAGGCCGGTCTGGTGGAGGCCGAGTTCCGTGCCGCCGAGCGCGGCCCGGGGCGCCGCTACTACCGGCTCACCGCGCGGGGGCGCGAGCACCTCGCCGCCGAGAGCCGCGACTGGCTCCGTTTCCACCGCGCCGTCGAGACCACGCTCCACCCAGGGGGAAGCACGACATGACCACGGAAACCGACCGGTACTTCACCGAGCTCGCCGACTCGCTGCGCGCCACGGGCGTGCCCGAGGAGCAGATCGCCGCCACCGTCGAGGACCTGCGCGGACACCTCGCCGAGACCGGGACGGGCGCGGCGGAGGAGTTCGGGCCGGCCGCCGCCTTCGCCGTCCAGCTCGGCGGGCTCGCCCCGCCGCCCGGCGAGCCGGACGAGCGGGCGGAGAGCTGGACCTGGACGGCCGACCTCTTCAACGACCGCCGGATGCTGGCCGTCCACGGCGAGCAGGGCTGGGAGGTGGAGTCGCTCGACGCGATCGGGCGGTTCGTCTCCCGCCGGGCGCCGGGGGCGGCGCTCCGCTGGGAGTACCGCCGCGAGGTCCTCAAGGGCGGGCGGCGCGAGCGGGTGCTGGCCGAACTGGAGCCCGAGGGCTGGGAGTTGTGCGGCGAGTGGGCGGTGTACGGCTACTTCAAGCGCCCGAAGGCGGCGAGCGCGGGCCCCGAGGGGGGCCTGGAGGCGGTGCCCGCGCGCCCGCGCGGATGGCTGTTCCTCAGCCGCCGGGGCAAGGTGGCGCTGGTGGTCTGGGTGCTGGCCGTCCTCGGCTGCCTGGCGGTGTCCCTGACCGACCTCGGACTGCCGGGGTACACGATCGGGCTGCTCGGAGTCGGATACGCGATCGGCATGACGTACACGGCGAAGCTGGAGACGGACAGGGCGCACGTCCACGCGGACCGCGCGGCGGCGGCCCGGAGCGACGGCGCCTGACGCGCCCTCACCCGGAGGCGCTCACAGCACGTCGCCGTCGCGCCAGTCGAAGACGAGCGCGGCGGCCGGGTCGGGCAGCGCGCGGCCGGTCGCGGGGCGGAGGTGGACGTACCCCTCCTCCTCCGGGAGCGGGACGATGCCCTCGGGGCCCATGGCCTCCAGGCGCCCCGGCCAGATCTGCCAGCCGCGCGCCCGGTAGAGCGCGGCCCCGTCGTCGGAGGCGCCGAGCGCCCCGAAGACGTACGCGCCGTCGATGACCCGCTCCAGCTCGGCCATGACGGCCCCGCCGAGTCCCCGGCGCCTGAGGTCGGCGCGGACGGCGACCCCTTCGACGTATCCGACGCGGTACGAGCGGCCGCGGTGCAGGGCGCGGCGCATCACGACGGCGCCGTGGGCGGTGATGCCCCGCCCGTCCTCGATCCAGGCGTGGACGCCGCCGAGGGTGTGGTCCCAGTCGTCGTCGGAGAAGTCGCCGTCGAAGGCGGTGTCGAGCAGTTCGCGTACGGAGCGGAGCCGGTCGGCGCCGAGTTCATGGGTGGGCGCGGTCCTCACGGTCATGCGCCCACCCTGCCACACCCACCTAACCCCTTAGTTGCTGTTGACAGGTTAGCCCTGGCCTGATTGAGTCGAGTCATAACCAGTGACACACACCTAAGGGGTTAGAACGATGTCCGTGCTGCCGACCCACCACCGCACCGTCACCGTCCGCGGCCACGAGATCGCCTACCGGGAGGCGGGTCCGGCCGGCGCCCCCGCCCTCCTGCTGCTGCACGGCTTCCCCACCAGCTCGCACATGTTCCGCGACCTGATTCCGCTGCTCGCCGACGAGTACCGGCTGATCGCCCCCGACCACCTGGGCTTCGGCCGCAGCGCCACCCCCTCGGCCGCCGACTTCGACTACACCTTCGCCGAACTGGCCTCGCTCACCGCCGAGTTCACCGAGGCCATCGGCCTGGACCGGTTCGCGCTCTACATCCAGGACTACGGCTCCCCCATCGGCCTGCGCCTCGCCCTCGCCCACCCCGAGCGCGTCACCGCGATCATCAGCCAGAACGGCAACGCCTACGAGGAGGGCCTCGGCGCCGAGGCCTGGGCCCCGGTCCTCGCCCTGATCGCCGAGCGCACCCCCGAGACCGAGGAGCCGGTCCGCGCGATCCGCTCCCTCGAAGGCATCAGGTGGCAGTACGAGACCGGCGTCCCCGCGGAGTACCGCGACCTCCTCAGCCCCGACGCCTGGCACCACGACGCCGGCCTCATGGCCCGCGAGGGCCAGGACGGCATCCAGCTCGGCCTGATCGCCGACTACGGCTCCAACTTCGCCCTCTACCCCGCCTTCCAGGAGTACTTCCGCGCCTCCCGGGTCCCGCTCCTCGCCGTCTGGGGCGAGGGCGACCAGGTCTTCGTCCCGGCGGGCGCCGAGGCCTTCCGCCGGGACCTCCCGGACGCCGAGATCCACCTCCTGCCCACCGGCCACTTCGCCCTGGAGACCCACGCGCCGGCGATCGCCGGACTGATCTCCGACTTCCTCGGGCGGCGCGTCGCCCTCAGGCCGTAGCCCGCTCCAGATCCCGGCCGATCCGCTCCAGCCACCCTGCAAGCTGCTCCCGTGAGGAGGCCTCGCCCCCACTCAGGACCGCGGCCTGCGCGTCCGTGATCCGGTCGGGCCCCGACGCCGTGAGGAGCCCGTGGAGCCGCTTCACCAGGGACATCATCCGCAACGCGTCGAGATGCTCGACCGCGTCGACCCCGTGCCCAGGGCCGAGTGTCGTCGAACCGGGCATGTCAGCCTCCTCACCGATCCCCCTCCAAGCAGCCTAGGCCCACCGAAGGAGAACCGCCCCCGCCCTCAGTGGGGGACAGCGCCCGTCAAGAGGAGGGACGGCCCGTTCAGCGGATCGCGATACGTCAGCGAGGTCGCCCACCCGGGCGTCGGCCGCGTCGTAGTGTCCGGGCCCGGAGTCCCGGTGCGCCTGTGTGAGAAGCCACGCGGAGGACATGGCCGCCCGGCTACCGGAGACCTACTACCACCCGGTCACCTCGTTCTCCCGGGCCATCATGGGCGCCCACGCCGTGACCGCATCGCCCAGTGACTCCCGCCCCCCTGGGGCGGGCCCTGCACCATCGGACATCCACCGCCAGGGGGACCCATGGCCTGCACGACCGGCAACCCCACACCCTGCTCGGCCAGTCCCGAGCCGCCCGGCAGCCCGGCCGGCGCCCGAGCCATGCTCAGCGACGCCGCGTTCAACGGCGTGACGCACTCGGTCCTGGACAACAGCCCCGAGTGGACCACCGACAGGGCCGGCCGGGTCGTGGTCGAGGCCCTCACGTTCGTCGCGGCCGCGTCGCTCTTCCCCACGGCCCGGATCTCGCCGACGCAGGAGGTCGACGAGGACGTCGTCCACCCGCCTCAGCCTGAATAGGCTTGGCGCCCGCCGACGCAAGGAGAGCCGCCATGGACGCGCGCGACGTCAAGGCCCTACACGACTCGATGCGCGAGTACGGGATTCCCGGCACGCTGGAGCCGGTGGAGCCGAAGAACCGCGCGGGTGACTGGCGGGTCGTCGACCCCGAGGACGGCCGGGACATCACCGAGGACGTCCTCGCCCGCGTGGCCGCCCTCGACCGTCACCGGCCCACCCGCGGGTTCGTCATCCCGCGGTAGCCGCGCCTGGACCGTCGAGCGACGGACTGCACAGCTCACCGATACGACGACGGCCCCGGCTCTTGGGGAAGAGCCGGGGCCGTCGTCGGCGCTGGTCAGAAGACCAACCTGGAACCGCCCCCGTCCGCGGTTGGGGGACCGGGGCGAGGGCGGTGATCAGGGGCCGCTCGCGCGGCGGGCGGGCGTCAGCCCATGTGCGGGTAGCCGTACTCGGTCGGCGGGACCAGCGTCTCCTTGATGGCGCGGGTCAGCGTCCAGCGCATCAGGTTCTGCGGGGCGCCGGCCTTGTCGTCGGTGCCGGAGGCGCGGCCGCCGCCGAAGGGCTGCTGGCCGACGACGGCGCCGGTCGACTTGTCGTTGATGTAGAAGTTGCCCGCGGCGTAGCGGAGCTTCTCCATCGTGTACGCGGCGGCGGCGCGGTCGTTCGAGATGACCGAGCCGGTGAGCGCGTAGTCCGAGACCGACTCCATCTGGGTCAGCATCGCGTCGTACTGGTCGTCCTCGTAGACGTGGATCGCCAGGATCGGGCCGAAGTACTCGGCCTTGAAGACCTCGTTCTCCGGGTCGGTGCAGGCGATGACGGTCGGGCGGACGAAGTAGCCCACCGAGTCGTCGTACGTGCCACCGGCGACGATCGTGCAGGTCGGGTCGGCCGCCGCGCGGTCGATCGCGGCCTTGTTCTTGGCGAACGAACGCTCGTCGATGACGGCGCCGATGAAGTTCGACAGGTCGGTGACGTCACCCATGGTGATGCCGTCGACCTCGGCCGCGAACTCCTCCTTGAAGCCGTCGTTCCAGATGGAGGCCGGAACGTAGGCGCGGGAGGACGCGGAGCACTTCTGGCCCTGGAACTCGAAGGAGCCGCGGGTCAGCGCGGTCTTCAGGACGGCACGGTCGGCGCTGGGGTGGGCGACGACGAAGTCCTTGCCACCGGTCTCGCCGACGATCCGCGGGTACGAGCGGTAGTTCTCGATGTTGTTGCCGACCGTCTTCCACAGGTGCTGGAAGGTCTTGGTCGAGCCGGTGAAGTGGATGCCGGCCAGGTCGCGGTGGTTCAGGGCCACCTCGGAGACGGCGATGCCGTCGCCGGTCACCAGGTTGATGACGCCCTTGGGCAGGCCGGCCTCCTCCAGGAGCTCCATGAGGAGCACGGCGGAGTGGGTCTGCGTCGGGGACGGCTTCCAGACCACCACGTTGCCCATGAGGGCGGGGGCGGTGGGCAGGTTGCCCGCGATGGCCGTGAAGTTGAACGGCGTGATCGCGTAGACGAAGCCTTCGAGCGGGCGGTGGTCCAGACGGTTCCAGACGCCCGGGGAGTTCGCCGGCGGCTGCTCGGCCAGGATCTGGCGGGCGTACGCCACGTTGAAGCGCCAGAAGTCGACGAGCTCGCACGGGGTGTCGATCTCGGCCTGCTGGGCGGTCTTCGACTGGCCGAGCATCGTCGACGCGGCCAGCGTCTCGCGCCACGGGCCGGCGAGCAGCTCGGCGGCGCGCAGGATGATCGCGGCACGGTCGTCGAAGGACATCGCGCGCCAGGCCGGGGCCGCGGCCAGGGCCGCGTCGATCGCGTCCTGGGCGTCCTGCGTGGTGGCGCCGCGGAAGGTACCGATGACGGCCCGGTGGTTGTGCGGCTGGACGACCTTGAACTCCTCGCCGCCACCGTGGCGCTTCACGCCGCCGATGGTCATCGGCAGCTCGCGCGGGTTCTCGGCCAGCTCCTTGAGCTTGATCTCGAGGCGGGCGCGCTCGGGGGAGCCGGGGGCGTAGCTGTGCACCGGCTCGTTGACCGGAGCGGGGACCTGGGTGACAGCGTCCATGAGTCGCGTTACTCCTTCTGAGGGGTGGGGGGCTCAGCCCTTGGTGAGGATGGAGCGGACGAAGAAGAGGAGGTTGGCCGGCTTCTCGGCGAGGCGCCGCATGAAGTAGCCGTACCAGTCGGTGCCGTAGGCCGTGTACACGCGCATGCGGTGTCCCTCGGCGGCGAGGCGGTGCTGCTCCTCGCCCCGGATGCCGTACAGCATCTGGAACTCGTACTCGTCCAGCTTGCGCCCGGCGCGGCGCGCCAGCTCCTGGGCGACGGAGATGAGGCGCGGGTCGTGGGAGCCGATCATCGGGTAGCCCTCGCCGTCCATCAGGATCCGCATGATCCGGACGTACGCCTTGTCGATCTCGGGCTTGTCCTGGATGGCGACAGATGCGGGCTCCTTGTAGGCGCCCTTCACGATCCGGACGCGGGAGCCGTTCGCGGCGAGGCGGCGGGCGTCGTCCTCGGTGCGGAAGAGGTAGGCCTGGATGACGCAGCCGGTCTGCGGGAAGTCCTTCCGCAGCTCCTCGTGGATGGCGAACATCGAGTCGAGGGTGGTGTGGTCCTCGGCGTCCAGGGTGACCGTGGTGCCGATCTCGGCGGCGGCCTCGACGACCGGACGGACGTTGGCGAGGGCCAGCTCGTGGCCGCCTTCGAGCGCCTGGCCGAACATGGAGAGCTTCACGGACATCTCGGCGCGCTCGCCGAGGCCCAGCTCCTTGAGGCGGCCGATGAGCTCCAGGTAGGCGTCCCGGGCGGCGTGGGACTGCTCGACGGTGGTGATGTCCTCACCGACGACGTCGAGGGTGACCTCCAGGCCGCGCTCGCTCAGCTCCTGGACGATCGGGACGACGTCGTCGACCGACTCACCGGCGATGAAGCGGGCGACGACCTGCTTGGTCCCGGGGGCGGCCGACACGAAACGACGCATCTTGTCGCTGCGGGACGCGGCGAGGATCACGGGACCCAGCACGGGGCACCTCCAGAAAGCACAGGGTGACGAAGGGTGCCGTACCCGTTCTTTCGTAAGAATTCGGGAACAGCACGGAGAACCACCGTGAAACCTATGGATCGCTCCGATCGTCCGCCATCTACAGCTGTCACGCATCCGTGCGCGGCATCTCATACATATGTCTGAGAGGGTGCGAGAATGGCTCCGTGAAGGGCGATTACCAGGAACTGGTGGACGAGATCTCGGCGCTGCTCGGCGCCCCCGCGACGCTGGAGAACCGTGACTTCGGCCTGATCGCCTTCGGGGCGCACGACAGCGACGACGACACCGCCATGGACCCCGTGCGGACCCGGTCGATCCTCACCCGGAAGTCGACGCCCGCGGTCCGCGCCTGGTTCGAGGGCTTCGGCATCACCCGGGCGACCGGCCCGGTCCGCATCCCGGCCGCCCCGGACGCCGGGGTGTTCCGGGACCGCGTCTGCCTTCCCGTACGCCATCGGGGTGTCGTCCTCGGCTACGTCTGGCTCCTGGACGCCGAGCCCGGCCCCACGCCCGACCAGCTGACGGCGGCGATGGAGGTGGCCACCCGGATCGGCGGGCTCCTCGCCGACGAGGAGCGCGCGGGCGCCGACCTCTCGCGCGAGTTCGCCGCGGTCCTGACCGCCGGCCGGGGCTGGCAGAGCGACATGGCCGTCGCGGCGCTCCGGGCGGCCCTCGGGCCCGGCGCGGACGGGCTGCACGCCGTCGTCTGCGTGACCCCCTGGCAGGGCGACGCCCCCTCGGTCCGGGCCGTCCCCGGCGCGGCGGCGATCGCCACGCTCCCCGAGGGCGACTCCCTCGCCGCCCTCGTACGGCTGCGCACCGCGGAGGACCTCTCCCCCGCCCACAAGGCCGCGGAGCGGCTGCGCGGCGACGCCCCGGCCGGCGTCGCCACCCCGCGCCGGGGTCTCACGGAGCTTCCGGCGGCCTGGCGCGAGGCCAGCACGGCGGCCCGCGCGGCCACCGCGCAGCCGACGCTCGGCCCGGTCGCGGAGTGGGCCCGGATCGGCCCGTACCGCCTCCTCGCGGCGCTCTACCACCCGGAGATCGACCCGGCCGTCGCACCGCTGCTCGCCCCCGCCCACACCGAACTGGCCCGCACCGCCGAGGTGTTCCTCGACAACGCGGGCCAGGCGGGCCGCACGGCGGCGGCCCTGGGCATCCACCGGCAGACCCTCTACTACCGGCTGTCCCGGGTCGAACAGCTCACGGGCCTCGACCTGGACGACGGCGAGGACCGGCTGCTGCTCCACATGTCCTTGAAGTCGGCCAGGCTGTAGCGGTCAGCTCCGCTCCCCCATCAGCACCTTGAGTCCCTCCGTGAGGTCCTCCGCGCTCGGTGCCGTGTCGGGGTCGACCATCCACTGGATCATCACTCCGGTGGCCAGGGCCTGGCAGAGCAGGCCGGCCACCCGGGCCTTCTCCGGGTCCGCCTCGGGGTCGATGCCGAGGAAGCCCTCGGCCATGCCGAGCCGGCCCTCCCGCTGCGGTTCCTTGATCGCGTCGCGCAGCTTCTCGTCGTCGTCGAGCCGGGTGACGACCTCGGTCTGGAGCCTCCAGAGGGGGCGGCTCTCCTCCGCCGCCGCGATGACCTGCTCCCAGACGGCGTGGAAGCGCCGGTACGGGTCGGCCGGCAGCTCCCGCTTCACCTCGTCGGCGCCGGCGGGGCCGACCCGGTCGCCCCACTCCTCGGTGAGGGCCAGGAAGGCCTGCTGGAGCAGGGCGTCCTTGGAACCGTAGTGGTAGCCGATCGAGGCGAGGTTGGTGCCCGACGCGGCGACGATGTCACGGGCCGTGGTCCGCCCGTACCCCTTCTCCAGGAGGCACCGCTTGGCGCCTTCGAGCAGGTCTTCCTTGTGTCCCATGACAGCACTGTACCCGGCTGCTAGACGCTCGTGTAAGACGATCGTCTAGCAGCCGGGCACGGGTACTGCGGGGTGCTAAGGGGCCGTGCGTCAGATCAGGTTGACCGAACGGGCCGAGGTCGCGCCGATCTCCTCCGCGATCTCCGCGAGCACCGGCGCCGGGAGCGTGTCGTCCACGGTGAGCACGACGAGCGCCTCGCCGCCCTCCTCCGCGCGGGAGACCTGCATGCCGGCGATGTTCAGACCGGCCTCGCCGAGGATCCGGCCGACGGTGCCGACGACACCCGGGCGGTCCTCGTAGCGCAGCACGACCATGTGGTCGGCGAGCGCCAGGTCCACGTCGTAGTCGCCGACCGCGACGATCTTCTGGAGGTGCTTGGGGCCGGCGAGCGTGCCGGAGACCGCGACCTCCTCGCCGCTCGACAGGGTGCCGCGCACGGTGACCACGTTGCGGTGGTCGGGCGACTCGGAGCTCGTGGTCAGACGGACCTCGACACCGCGCTCCTGCGCGAACAGCGGGGCGTTGACGTACGACACGGTCTCGTCGACCACGTCCTCGAACACCCCCTTGAGCGCGGAGAGTTCGAGCACCTTCACATCGTGCTGGGTGATCTCGCCGTACACCTCGACGTCGAGGCGGGCCGCGACCTCGCCCGCGAGCGCGGTGAAGATCCGGCCGAGCTTCTCGGCGAGCGGCAGACCCGGCTTCACGTCCTCCGCGATGACACCGCCCTGGACGTTGACCGCGTCCGGGACCAGCTCACCGGCGAGCGCCAGGCGCACCGAGCGGGCGACGGCGATGCCGGCCTTCTCCTGGGCCTCGTCCGTGGACGCGCCGAGGTGCGGGGTGCAGACGACCTGGTCGAGCTCGAAGAGCGGGGAGTCCGTGCAGGGCTCCTTCGCGTACACGTCGAGGCCGGCGCCGGCGACCCGGCCCTCCTTGAGGGCGGTGTAGAGCGCGGCCTCGTCGACGATCCCGCCGCGCGCGGCGTTGACGATGCGGACCGAGGGCTTGACCTTGTGCAGCGCCTCGTCACCGATGAGACCGAGGGTCTCCGGGGTCTTCGGCAGGTGGACGGTGATGAAGTCGGCGACCTCCAGGAGCTCGTCCAGGGCCAGCAGCTTCACCCCCATCTGGGCGGCGCGGGCGGGCTGCACGTAGGGGTCGTACGCGACGATCTTCATGCCGAAGGCCGACATGCGCTGGGCGACCAGGACGCCGATGCGGCCGAGGCCGACGACGCCGAGGGTCTTCTCGCTCAGCTCGACGCCCGTGTACTTGTTGCGCTTCCACTCGCCGTTCTTCAGCGCGGTGTTGGCCTGCGGGATGTTGCGCGCGGTGGCGACGAGCAGACCGCACGCGAGTTCGGCGGCGGTGACGATGTTCGAGGTCGGAGCGTTGACGACCATCACGCCGGCCTTGGTGGCGGCGGAGACGTCGACGTTGTCCAGACCGACACCGGCACGGGCGACGACCCGGAGCTTGTTCGCGGCGGCGAGGGCCTCGGCGTCGACCTTGGTCGCGGAGCGGACCAGGATCGCGTCCACATCGGCGATCGCGGGGATCAGTTCGGCGCGGTCGGCGCCGTTGCAGTGCCGGATCTCGAAGTCCGGGCCCAGCGCGTCGACGGTGGCGGGCGACAGCTCTTCAGCGATGAGTACGACAGGTTTCGAGCTCACGTGAGTCCTCACAGATCCAGTGCGGACGGCCGTCCCGACGGCCGCAGGCGGTGGAGGGGCTAGCCGCGTGAAAGCGCACGACGCTGTGGGCCTGAACGCGAATGTTGTTGAGCAGTGTAGTGGTGTGCCGGCGCCGTTCATGCGCCTCGTTGGAAGGATCACCCGTCCGTGGTTGGACGGGGTGTCCAACGATGGGGACAGGGGCCGGACACGCTGTCCGGCCCCTGCCCGGAAGGCTTACGCCTCCTCGTCGTTCACCCAGCTCATGAGCTTGCGCAGCTCCTTGCCGGTGGTCTCCAGGAGGTGGTTCTCGTCCTGGGTCTTGTACTCGTTGTACTTCTTCAGACCGCCGTGGTACTCGGCCATCCACTCCTTGGCGAAGGTGCCGTCCTGGATCTCCGCGAGGACCTTCTTCATCTCCGCCTTGGTGGCGTCGGTGATGATCCGCGGGCCGGTGACGTAGTCGCCCCACTCGGCGGTCTCGGAGACCGACCAGCGCATCTTCTCCAGGCCGCCCTCGTACATGAGGTCGACGATGAGCTTCAGCTCGTGGAGGCACTCGAAGTACGCGATCTCCGGCTGGTAGCCGGCCTCGGTCAGGGTCTCGAAGCCCGCCTTGACCAGCGCCGCGGTACCACCGCAGAGGACGGCCTGCTCGCCGAACAGGTCGGTCTCGGTCTCCTCGGTGAAGGTCGTCTTGATGACGCCGGCGCGGGTGCCGCCGATGCCCTTGGCGTACGAGAGGGCCAGCGCGAAGGCCTTGCCGGTCGCGTCCTGCTCGACGGCCGCGATGCACGGAACGCCGCGGCCCTCCTCGTACTGACGACGGACCAGGTGGCCCGGGCCCTTCGGGGCGACCAGGGCGACGTCGATGCCCTCGGGCACCTTGATGAAGCCGTAGCGGACGTTGAGGCCGTGACCGAAGAAGAGCGCGTCGCCCTCCTTCAGGTTGTCCTTGATGGACTCCTCGTAGACCTGGGCCTGGATCGGGTCCGGGGTCAGGATCATGATGAGGTCGGCCTCGGCCGCGGCCTCGGCGACGGAGACGACGCGCAGGCCCTGCTCCTCGGCCTTGGCCTTGGACTTCGAGCCCTCCTGCAGACCGACGCGGACGTCGACACCGGAGTCACGGAGCGACAGCGCGTGGGCGTGGCCCTGGCTGCCGTAACCGATCACCGCGACCTTGCGGCCCTGGATGATGGACAGGTCGGCGTCGTCGTCGTAGAACAGCTCGGCCACTGGGAATCTCCTTGAGGTGCTGGTGTTGCGTCCCACCGTACGGCGGGGAGCGGGAGGAAGGTTTTCGGGTCTCGTCAGTCGGACCGGCGGGTGGACCGCCGGTCGACCGTCGATGACTCTCAGGCGCTGCGGTCGAGAGCCCGCAGGGACCGGTCCGTGATGGACCGGGAACCACGCCCTATGGCGATCGTGCCGGACTGCACGAGCTCCTTGACGCCGAACTGCTCCAGCATCTTGAGCATGGCGTCGAGCTTGTCACTCGAACCGGTGGCCTCGATGGTGACCGCCTCGGGCGAGACGTCCACGGTCTTGGCGCGGAACAGCTGCACGATCTCGACGATCTGGGAGCGGGTCTCGTTGTCGGCGCGGACCTTCACCAGGACGAGCTCGCGCTGGATCGCGGCGCTGGGCTCGAGTTCGACGATCTTCAGGACGTTGACCAGCTTGTTGAGCTGCTTGGTCACCTGCTCCAGGGGCAGGCCCTCGACATTGACCACGATGGTGATGCGGGAGATGTCAGGGTGCTCGGTGATGCCGACGGCGAGGGAGTCGATGTTGAAGCCGCGGCGGGAGAACAACGCGGCGATCCGGGCGAGGATGCCGGGCGTGTTCTCGACGAGAACGGAGAGCGTGTGCTTGGTGGACATGGTCTGGGTCTCTTCCTTTTCGCTCTGCTTCGTTCCGCGCTTCAGTCGTCTTCGCCGTCGCCGAAGTCGGGGCGGACGCCCCGCGCGGCCATGACCTCGTCGTTCGAGGTGCCGGCGGCGACCATCGGCCAGACCTGGGCGTCCTCGTGGACGATGAAGTCGACCACGACCGGGCGGTCGTTGATCGCGTTGGCCTCGGCGATGACCTTGTCCAGGTCGGCCGGGTCCTCACAGCGCAGGGCGACACAGCCCATGGCCTCGGAGAGCTTGACGAAGTCGGGGACGCGGGTGCCCTTGTTCGCCTGGACGTCGTCCGGGCCGGAGTGCAGGACGGTGTTGGAGTAGCGCTGGTTGTAGAAGAGGCTCTGCCACTGACGGACCATGCCGAGGGCGCCGTTGTTGATGATGGCGACCTTGATCGGGATGTTGTTCAGGGCGCAGGTGGTGAGCTCCTGATTGGTCATCTGGAAGCAGCCGTCGCCGTCGATCGCCCAGACGGGACGGTCGGGCACGCCGGCCTTGGCGCCCATCGCGGCGGGGACCGCGTACCCCATCGTCCCGAGGCCGCCGGAGTTCAGCCAGGTGGCCGGCTGCTGGTAGTCGATGAAGTGGGCGGCCCACATCTGGTGCTGGCCGACGCCCGCGGTGAAGATCGTGCCCTCGGGGGCGAGCTGTCCGATGCGCTGGATGACCTGCTGCGGCGAGAGGCTGCCGTCCTCCGGCAGGTCGTAGCCGAGCGGGTAGGTCTCGCGCCAGCGGCTCAGGTCGCTCCACCAGGCGGCGTAGTCGCCCTTGTTGCCCTCGCTGTGCTCGGCCTGGACGGCCTGGACCAGGTCGGCGATGACCTCGCGGGCGTCCCCGACGATCGGGACGTCGGCGGCGCGGTTCTTGCCGATCTCCGCCGGGTCGATGTCCGCGTGGACGATCTTGGCGTACGGGGCGAAGCTGTCCAGCTTGCCGGTGACGCGGTCGTCGAAGCGGGCGCCGAGCGCGACGATGAGGTCGGCCTTCTGCAGCGCGGTGACGGCGGTGACCGCACCGTGCATGCCGGGCATCCCGACGTGCAGCGGGTGGTTGTCGGGGAACGCGCCGAGCGCCATCAGGGTCGTGGTGACCGGGGCGCCGGTGAGCTCGGCGAGGATCTTCAGCTCGGCGGTCGCGCCGGCCTTGATGACGCCGCCGCCGACGTACAGGACGGGGCGCTTGGCGGCGCTGATCAGCTTGGCGGCCTCGCGGATCTGCTTGGCGTGCGGCTTGGTCACCGGACGGTAGCCGGGCAGGTCCGTCTGCGGCGGCCAGCTGAAGGTGGTCTTCGCCTGCAGGGCGTCCTTGGCGATGTCGACCAGGACCGGGCCGGGACGGCCGGTGGAGGCGATGTGGAAGGCCTCGGCGATCGTCCGCGGGATGTCCTCGGCCTTGGTGACGAGGAAGTTGTGCTTGGTGATCGGCATCGTGATGCCGCAGATGTCCGCCTCCTGGAAGGCGTCCGTGCCGATGGCCTTCGAGGCGACCTGGCCGGTGATCGCGACGAGCGGGACCGAGTCCATGTGCGCGTCGGCGATCGGGGTGACGAGGTTGGTCGCGCCGGGACCCGAGGTCGCCATGCAGACGCCGACCTTGCCGGTCGCCTGGGCGTAGCCGGTGGCCGCGTGGCCCGCGCCCTGCTCGTGGCGGACCAGGATGTGGCGGACCCGGGTGGAGTCCATCAGCGGGTCGTAGGCCGGCAGGATGCAGCCGCCGGGGATGCCGAAGACGGTGTCGGCGCCCACTTCCTCGAGAGAGCGGATCAGGGACTGCGCACCCGTGACGTGCTCGACGGCGGTGGCGGGCTGCGCGCCGCTACGGGGCCGCGGCTGCGGATGGTGCCCGGTGGCCTGGTCGGTCATCAGCATCTCTTCTCGAAGCAGAGGGTTTTTGAGAGGTGTTTTGCGGGGGTTCGCGTCGCTTTGGTGGTGAGCCGGTGCAACAAAAAACCCCTCGTGCCGTGAGGCAAGCGAGGGGAGCGCGTCGGGTGCTTTCTCAGCGGGGCCCAGTGGGTCCTGCTTCAGCCGACGCGCTTTCCAAGTACGAGAATTCGGGTGCGCATGGCACTGACCCTCCCTCTCAGCCCTCACGACTGTCAAGTGGGTGGGACAGGCGTCTCATTATTTGAGCGGAACGGGGGACGGTTTCCGACACGGACGGGAACCGCTCCGGGCAGCGGGTACTCGTCCCGCACCAGCGCCCTGCGCAGCCGGTACTCGTCCAGCGGGCCCGAGAAGGCCATGCCCTGGGCGTGGCCGCACCCCATCGCCCGCAGGGCGACGACCTGCTCCGGCACGTCGACCCCCTCGGCCACGGTCTGCATCCCGAGCTCGCCCGCGATACGGAGCACCCCTCGCGTGATCTTGCGGAGCCGGGCCGACTCCACCACGCCCTCGACGAGCCCCCGGTCCAGCTTCAGTATGTCGACGGGAAGCCGCCGCAGGGCGTTGATCGCCACATGTCCGCTGCCGAATCCGTCGAGCGCGATCCGCACCCCGAGGCGCCGCAGGGTGACCAGGCGCTGCTCCAGCTCGTCGAGCGGGATCCGGGGGTCGCTGTCGGCGAGCTCGACGATCAGGGAGCCGGACGGCAGCCCGTGCCGGGTCAGCAGGGACTCGACCGAGCCGAGCGGCAGCGAGCGGTCCAGGAGGCGGCGGGCCGAGAGCCGGATGGAGACCGGCGCGCGATGGCCGATTCCCGCCCTCTCGGCGGCCTGCTCCACCGCTTCCTCCAGCAGCCAGCGGCCGAGCTCCGCGGTGCGCTCGCTGTCGTCGGTGACCCGGAGGTACTCGGCGGGGGTGAAGAGGATGCCCTGGGTCGACCGCCAGCGCGCCTGGGCGCTGACGGCGGAGATCCGGCCGGTGGCGAGGTCGACGACCGGCTGGTGGAGCAGGGCGAACTCGCCGTCGTGGAGCGCGGTGCGCAGCCGCGCGGCCAGCTCCGTCCGCCGGACCACCTCGGCCTGCATCTGGGGCGCGTAGAGCTCGACGCGGTCCTTGCCGGCGGCCTTGGCCCGGTACATGGCGAGGTCGGCGTTGCGCAGGAGGTCGCCCGCCTCCATGCCGGGCTCGGCGAAGGCGACGCCGATGGAGGCGGCGACCCGCACCTCGTTGCCGCCGTCGACGCGGTACGGCCGGGAGAGCGTGAGCCGGAGCCGGTCGGCGATCTCCTGGACCTGGCTGCGGCGGGCCGCCTGGTCGCGTCCGCCGTCGCCGAGGATCAGGGCGGCGAACTCGTCGCCGCCGAGCCGGGCGGCCGTGTCCCCGGCCCGTACGGAGTCGTGGAGCCGGCGGGCGGCCTGGACGAGGAGGTCGTCGCCCGCCTGGTGGCCGAGGCGGTCGTTGACGCCCTTGAAGCCGTCGAGGTCGATGAAGAGCACGGCGGTGCCGGGGTCGGAGGCGCGGCGGCCGCTGAGCGCCTGCCGGACCCGGCGGGTGAAGAGCGCCCGGTTGGGCAGGTCGGTGAGCGGGTCGTGCTCGGCGTTGTGCTGCAGCTGGGCCTGGAGCCTGACGCGTTCGGTGACGTCCCGGCTGTTGAAGATCAGGCCGCCCTGGTGCCGGTTGACCGTCGACTCCACGTTGAGCCAGTCTCCGCGGCCCGAGCGGAAGCGGCACTCGATGCGGGTGGTGGGCTCCTCGGCGGGCGAGACGGCCAGGAAGCGGCGTACCTCGTGGACGACGCCGCCGAGGTCCTCGGGGTGGATGAGCGAGGCCAGCTCGGAGCCGATCAGGTCCTCGGCGTCGCGTCCGTACACCCCGGAGGCGGCCGGGCTGACGTAGCGCAGCACCCCGCTCGGCGCGGCGATCATGATGACGTCGCTGGAGCCCTGCACGAGCGACCTGAAGTGGTTCTCCTTCTGGGCCAGTTCGTGGGTGAGGGCGATGTTGTCGAGGAGCATGATGCCCTGCCGTACGACCAGGGCCAGGACCACCGTGCAGCCGGTGAGGACGACGACCCGGTCGACCCTGCGCCCCTCGACGACGTTGTAGAGGATGCCGAGGGTGCAGACCGCGGCGGCGAGGTACGGGGTGAGGGCGGCGAGCGAGCCGGCGACCGGGCGGCTGTGCAGCCACGGCCCGCGTGCGGTGGTCACGCTCTCCGGCAGCCGGCGCACCCCCCAGGGCGCGTAGGCGAGCAGCAGGGAGCCGGCGAACCAGCCGGCGTCGAGCAGCTGGCCCGAGGCGTAGTTCTCGCGGAGCAGCGGCGAGGTGAACAGGGCGTCGCACAGGACGGTCAGGGCGAGGGCCGCGATGGCGGTGTTGGTCGCCGAGCGGTTCGCCTGGGAGCGCCGGAAGTGCAGGACCAGGACCATGCTCACGAGCACGATGTCGAGCAGCGGGTACGCGAGCGACAGCGCGGCCTGGGAGACGGACTCTTCCTGGACGTGGGCGGTACGCGCGAGGGCGAGGCTCCAGGAGAGCGTGAGCAGGGAGCCGCCGATGAGCCAGGCGTCGAGCCCCAGGCAGACCCAGCCGGCCCGGGTGACGGGTTTCTTGGCCAGGACGAGGAGGCCGACGATGGCGGGGGGCGCGAAGAGTAAGAAGAAGAGGTCGGCGACGGAGGAGTCCGGCACCTCCGTGCGGAGCACGACCTCGTACCACCCCCAGACGGCGTTGCCCGCGGAGGCCATGAACGAGGAGAAGGCGAAGAGCAGCCAGGCGGGACGGGCGCTGCCGCGGTGGGCGCGGGCGTAGAGGAAGCAGGAGACCGCGGCCGTGAGGGCTGCGGCGCTGAGTCCGAAGTCGCCCATGAAGAGAGCGAGTTCCGGCGAGCCCCAGCCGAGCGAGGCGCCGGTCGTGTAGCCCGCGCAGATCAGCCCCAGGGCGACCTGGGCGAGGATCCCGCCGATACCGGGGCGGCCGGGGTCCGGATGTCCGGGGTCGCCGCCACCGCCTCCGACGGAGCGGCGCGCGAGGACGGCCCCGGGCGCGGTCACCGGACCCTCCGGCGCCGCGCCACCGCACCCGGCCGCGTCGTGCGGGCGCGCCGGCGGCTCGTCGACGCCCCCGGGGGCGTGCCCGTCGCAGTCGTGGGGACCGGCGGGGTCCCGCACCTCCGGGGGGAACGGCTCGGGTACGGCGCCGCCACAGGACTCACAGGCGGGGTGCGACGCGAACCGGGCGGCACCGTCGGACGCGTGCCCCGCACCGGTCCGGCACTCGCCGTCCGGCCGGGCGTCCGGCCGGGCGTCCGGTCCTGAGCGTGGCCCGGCGTCCGGCCCGGTGCCGGAACCGCCCGGCCCGGTGCCGGAACCGCCCGGCCCTGTCGCGGAGCCGTCCGGTCCGGTGCCGTCCGGCCCCGTGGCGGAGCCGTCCGGCCCTGTCGCGGAGCCGTCCGGTCCGGTGTCGGACGCGGTGTTCGGTCCCGTGTCCGGTGGCTCGGTGGTGCGGGGCGACCGGTGGGCCGCCGCCTGGTCCGGCACGGAACGTGCGAGGCCGGTGGCGAGGCGCGGAAGGCTTGCCGGCGGCGGCGTCGCCGCGTCGGATCGTCGCTCCTCCGGCCGTGCTTCACCCGTCGCCCCCCTCGGAATCTGATGACCCGTCACTTCGCTCCCCAGCGTCAGCCCGTACTCGACGCAGTCCCCCGATCCGGGACGATACACCAGGACGGTCACTCAGGGACAGGGTCGCAGTACTCTCCGTGACGGCCAAGGGCTTGTACGCGGGGGCGTGTCGGGGGCGCGTACCACCCGACCGGCCCAGCACGACCCGCTCAGCCGGTGGTGAGGAGGACGTTGGCGAGCTCCTCGCCCGCCGCGAACCGCCGCAACTGTCCGGCGATCAGCCGCTTCGCCCGCGGCATGAAGGCAGAAGTGGAACCTCCCACATGGGGACTGATCAGGACACCGGGAGCGTGCCACAACGGATGCCCGGCCGGCAGCGGTTCCGGGTCGGTGACGTCGAGCGCCGCCGTGATCCTGCCGCTCTCGACCTCCTTGAGCAGCGCGGTCGTGTCCACGACCGGTCCGCGGGCGACGTTGACGAGGAGGGCCCCGTCCTTCATCCGGCCCAGGAACCCGGCGTCGGCGAGATGCCTGGTGGCGGGGGTGAGCGGCGTGGAGAGCACGACCACGTCCGCATCCGGAAGCAGCGCGGGCAGCTCCGTCAGGGGGTGCACCGGGCCGCGCGCTGTGGTGCGCGCGGAGCGTGCGACGCGCGCCACCCGCGCGCACTCGAAGGGCGCGAGCCGGTCCTCGATGGCGGCGCCGATCGACCCGTACCCGACGATCAGGACGGACTTGTCGGCGAGGGCCGGGTAGAAGCCGGCCCGCCACTCCTCGGCGTCCTGGCCGCGCACGAAGCCGGGGATGCCGCGCAGCGAGGCCAGGATCAGCGCGAGCGTCAGCTCGGCGGTGCTGGCCTCGTGGACGCCCTTCGCGTTGCAGAGGGCGACGCCGGGGGCCAGTGAGTCGATGCCGGGGGTGACGTGGTCGATCCCCGCGGAGAGCGTCTGCACGGCCCGCAGCGAGGTCATCGCGGCCAGCGGCCGGACGGCGATCTCCGAGCCCTTCATGTACGGAACGACGTAGAAGGCGCAGCGTGCCGGGTCGGCCGGGAACTCCGGTCCGCCGTCCCAGAAACGGTAGTTCAGGCCCGATCCGCCCGGTTCGGGGAGTCCTTCGATCTCCTCCGCGGGAATCGGAAGCCACACGTCAGCGGTCGCGTCTTCGTATCTCATGACCGGGAGGCTATGCGAAGAACCCCGTGCGCCATTGGTTACTTTGGGGGACGGCACAGGGAGGGGTACCGGCAGGTGGAGCGCAGGAGTATCGGGGCGACGGCGCTCGACGTGGGTGCGATCGGCCTGGGGTGCATGCCGATGAACTGGGCGTACAGCCGTTCGGAACAACGGGGGGACCGCTCGCTGCGGACCGTGCACGCGGCGCTGGACGCCGGGGTGAGTCTGCTCGACACCGCCGACATGTACGGACCGTTCACCAACGAGCTTCTGGTGGGGCGGGTGTTGAGGGAGCGGCGGGCGGAGGCCTTCGTCTCGACGAAGTGCGGGCTGCTCGTCGGCGACCAGCACGTGGTCGCCAACGGCAGGCCGGGGTACGTGCGCCGGGCCTGCGACGCCTCCCTGCGACGGCTCCAGACCGATGTGATCGACCTGTACCAGTTGCACCGCGCGGACCCGGAGGTGCCGGTCGAGGAGACCTGGGGCGCCATGGCGGACCTGGTCTCGGCGGGCAAGGTGCGGGCGCTCGGGCTGTGCGCGGTCGGCACCCGGTCGGCCCGCAGGGGCGCGACGGGCGTCAGCCGCGACGGGTACGAGGGAACGATCCGCCAACTGGAGCGGGTCCAGCAGGTGTTCCCGGTGGCGGCCGTGGAGGCCGAACTGTCGGTCTGGTCGCAGGAGGCGCTGGTGCGGCTGCTTCCGTGGTGTGCGGCGCGAGGCGTCGGCTTCCTGGCGGCGATGCCGCTGGGGAACGGCTACCTGACCGGGACGCTCACCCCGGGCGGCGGATTCGAACGGGACGATCCGCGGGCCCGGCACCCCCGCTTCACGGCGGAGATGATGGCGGCGAACCAGCCCATCGTGGCGGGCCTGCGGCGGGTGGCCGCGCGTCACGGCGCGGAGGTCACCCCGGCGCAGGTGGCGCTCGCGTGGGTGCTCGGCCGGGGGCCGCACGTCGTGCCGGTGCCGGGGGCGAAGCGGGAGCGGTGGGCCGTGGAGAACGCGCGGGCGGCCGGGCTGCGGCTGACGGCGGCCGATCTGGCGGAGATCGCGGCGCTTCCGGCGCCCCGGGGGTCATGGGACTGAGGGGTTCGCGGGGATCTTCGGCGGTGGGCGGGAACCTGATCGCGACGAGCGGTGTATCAAGGGTGTAGGGATGCCGTTCGACTGGTCGAAGGGGACCGCGCCATGAGCCGTCCTGTTGTTGTGAAGGCCCTGTGGGGCGCCGCCGTGCTGGTCCTGGTGGCGGGATGCTCCTCGGGAAGTACCGAGGATCGGCCGGGTGCGGCTCCGCCGACGTCGGCCTCGGGGTCCGCGTCGGCCTCGGTGTCCGCGTCCGCGAGGCCGTCCGGTTCCGTGTCCGGGGCTCCGGCCGCCGGTGGCCGGGCGACGGTGGCGGGCACGCTCACCGAAGGGCTGAAGTCGCCCTGGGGGCTCGCGGAGCTGTCCGGCGGGGATCTGCTGGTCTCCTCGCGGGACGAGCGGACGATCACCCGGGTCGACGGGCGGACCGGCGCGAAGACCTCCCTCGGCGAAGTGCCGGGGGTGGTTCCGGGCGGCGAGGGCGGGCTCATGGGCCTCGCGGTCCGGGACGGCTGGGTCTACGCGTATCTGACGGCGGAGTCGGACAACCGCATCGTGCGCATGCGGTACGGGGGCGGGGACGGGGACCGGCTCGGCGTGCCGCAGCCGGTCCTGACGGGCATCCCGAAGGGCTTCACCCACAACGGCGGACGGATCGCGTTCGGACCGGACGGCATGCTCTACGCGGGGACGGGTGAGACGGGCCGGACCGGGCTCGCCCAGGACCGGGAGTCGCTCGGCGGGAAGATCCTGCGGATGACCCCGGAGGGCAGGCCGGCACCGGGCAATCCCTTCGCCGGTTCGGTCGTCTACACGTACGGCCACCGGAACGTGCAGGGGATCGCCTGGGACGCGGAGGGCCGCCTGTGGGCGGCCGAGTTCGGGCAGAACACCTGGGACGAGCTGAATCTGGTCGAGGCCGGGAAGAACTACGGCTGGCCGGAGGCCGAGGGACGGACCGGGCAGGCCGGGTTCGTGGACCCGGTGGCCCAGTGGCCGACCTCGGAGGCCTCACCCAGCGGGATCGCCTACGCACGGGGCGCGATCTGGATGGCGGGGCTCAGAGGCGAGCGGCTGTGGCGGGTCCCGCTCTCCGGCGCGGAACGCTCGGGGGACCCCGAGGCGTTCCTGACGGAGGAGTACGGACGTCTGCGCACGGTCCTCGCGGGGGACGGCGGGCGACTCTGGCTGGTGACGAGCGAAACCGACACCCGGGGCACCCCCGGCGCCGGGGACGACCGGATCCTCCGGCTGGAGGTGAGCTGAAGGAGCTGGTGACCGTGTTCGACCCGATCGCGGAGCTGTTCGCGCCCGGCCGCAGGCACACCGAGGAGGAGCTGCGCAGGCAGGCCCTGACCAGGGAGGATCCGGGCGACGCCGATCCGTCACGAGGGCCGATAGACCTCACTTCGGGCCACGTGACGATACGGGCCCCCCGCCGGGCGGCGGAGAGCGAGGCGCCGGGGAACGGGGCGTCGGGGAGCGAGGCGGCCGACGACGCCGGGGAACCGGGCGGGGCGGAGGCTCGCGTCACCGGCGGGGCGGGGGCTCGCGTCACCGACTGACCGGAGGCTCGTGTCACGGGGGCTCGTGTCACCGCCGGCCAGGGGCTCGCGTCACCGGCGGACGTGAGGCGGGTGCCCCCCGGGGGTCAGAGGGCGGTGTCGAGGAGGTGGAGGCGGTGGGCCAGGGCGGCGGCCTCGCCGCGCCCGGCGACGCCGAGCTTGGCGAGGATGTTGGAGACGTGGACGCTGGCCGTCTTGGGTGAGATGAACAGCTCCTCGGCGATCTGACGGTTGGTGCGGCCGGCCGCGACCAGCCGCAGGACGTCCTGCTCGCGGGGGGTCAGGCCGAAGGAGTCGTCCCCGGGCTCCGCCGCCGGGGCCCGCTGCTCCGGGGTCAGGGAGAGACGGGCGCGGGCGGCCAGGAGTTCCACGTCCTCGCGGAGCGGCCGGGCGCCGAGGCGGACGGCGGTCGCACGGGCCTCGCGGAGCAGCGCGGTGGCCTCCTCACGGCGGCCGCCCTCGACGAGCAGGGCGTCGGCGAGGCGGTGGCGGGCCCGGGCGAGCAGGAGGGGGCGTTCCAGCGGTTCGTAGGCGGCGGTGACCTCGGCCCAGCGGACGGCGGACTCGCGGCCCTCGGCGCGGGCGCGCTCCTCGGAGACCTGCTGGGCGTGGGCGGCCCAGACGGGAGCCGGGGCGGCGAGGGCGCGGACGCAGCGGCCGATCACGGCGAGTGCCTCCGCGCGGCCCTCGTCGGCGGCGGGCAGTCCCCGGCTGTCGGCCTCGGCGGTGGCGGCGGTGAGGACGAGCGGCCAGCCGTAGCGGTGGGTGCCGGGCGGGAAGCCTGCCTGTTCGGCGGCGGCGAGGTGGGCCCGGACGTCGGCGACGCGTCCCTCGGCGGCGGCCACGGCGATCTCGATCTGGGCCATGGGCAGGGTGTACTGCGGGATCGGGTCGCGGGTGCCGTAGACGGCGCGGGCGTCGGCGAGGTGGCGGGAGGCCGCGTCGAGTTCGCCCCGGGCGGTGGCGAGCTGGGCGAGGCGGAGGGAGGCCGAGCCGCGGGGCTTGGTGCTGGTCCCGGGGCGGAGGAGGAGCCGTTCGGCGGTCTCCTGGGCCTCGTCCCACCGGCCGAGGGAGAAGAGGGACTCGGCCCGGTTGGCCTCGACCCAGCCGATGCTGTCGACGAGTCCGTAGCCGCGGGCGAGGCGGACGCCGGTATCGGCGAGTTCCACGGCCTCGCGGGAGCGGCCGAGGGACTCCAGGGAGGAGGAGATGTTGATGTGGGCGCGGGCGGTCTCGGTGAACTGGCCGATCGCGTGGGTCCGTTCCCGTACCTCGTGCATCTCGGCGAGGCCGGCCTCGACGTCCCCCGCCGCGACCATGAGGGTGCCGAGGGTGAGGCGGGCGTTGAGTTCGATCGACTCGGCCTTGACGTGCCGGGCGTACTCGACGGCGCGTTCGGCGGCGGTGAGGGCGTCGGGTCCGGGGTTGCGGAGCATGCCCCAGCCCGCGGCGCCGACGAGGACCACGGCGTGGACGGCGGAGGGCGGGAGGCCCTTGACGAGTTCCTGGGCGCGGGCGATCTCCTCCCAGCCGTCGCCCCGGCCGAGGTTGGACTGGAGGCGGGCCCGCTCGGTCCAGAACCAGGCGGCGCGGAGGGGGTCGTCGGCGTCCGCGCCGTCGAGGAGGCGGAGCGCCGTCCTGCCTATCTTGAGGGCGCGTTCGCGGTCGCCGCTGAGACGGGCGGCGACGGCGGCCTCGGCGAGCAGGTCGAGGTAGCCGAGCGCGGTGCTCTCGGGGTCGCAGCCGCAGGGCGGGTAGGCCTCGGCGTAGTCGATGGGCCGGAGCGAGCCGCGAATCTCGGCGGGGGCCTCGTCCCAGAGCTCCATGGCCCGTTCGAGGAGGCGGAGCTGCTCGGCGTAGGCGTGGCGCTTGCGGGTCGCGACGGAGGCGCGGAGGACGGCGGGCAGGGCCTTGGCCGGGTCGCGTGCCTGGTACCAGTAGGTGGCGAGCCGGTTGGCGCGTTCGTCGGCCCGGACGAGCGTCGGGTCGGCCTCCAGGGCTTCGGCGTAGCGCCGGTTGAGGCGGGAGCGTTCGCCGGGCAGCAGGTCGTCGCTGACGGCCTCGCGGACCAGGGAGTGGCGGAAGCGGTAGCCGTCGCCGTCGGGGACGGCGAGCAGGAGGTTGGCGCCGACGGCGGCCCGGAGCGCCTCGATGAGTTCGTCCTCGGTGAGGCGGGCGACGGCGGCGAGGAGTCCGTACTCGACGGTGGAGCCGCCCTCGGCGACGATCCTGGCGACCCGCTGGGCGTCCTCGGGGAGCGTCTCGACCCGGACGAGCAGGAGGTCGCGCAGGGAGTCGCTGAGCTGGCCGAGGGCGCAGCCGGCCTCGTGGGAGACGACGAGTTCCTCGACGAAGAAGGCGTTGCCGTCGGAGCGTTCGAAGACTTCCTCGACGAGGCCGGGGGCGGGTTCGGCGGCGAGGATGCCGGTGAGCTGGCGGTGCACCTCGGTGCGGGTGAAGCGGGCGAGTTCGATGCGGCGGATGGTCCGGAGCCGGTCGAGTTCGGCGAGGAGGGGGCGCAGCGGGTGGCGGCGGTGGATGTCGTCGGCGCGGTAGCTGGCGACGACCACGATCCGGCCGCGGCGCAGGGTGCGGAGGAGGTAGGTGAGGAGGTGGCGGGTGGAGGCGTCGGCCCAGTGCAGGTCCTCCAGGACGAGCACGATCGTGCGGTCGGCGGCGAGTCGTTCCAGGAGCCGTACGGTCAGTTCGAAGAGGCGGGCGGTGGAGTCCTCGTCGGAGGAGTCGTGGCCGCCGGGGTCGCCCAGTTCGGGCAGCAGCCGGGCGAGTTCGCTCTCCTGGCCGTCGACGGCGGCCGTGAGTTCGTCGGGGAGGCGGCGGCGCAGGGAGCGCAGTGCGGTGGCGAAGGGGGCGAAGGGGAGTCCGTCGGCGCCGAGTTCGACGCAGCCGCCGAGCGCGACGACGGCGCCCTGTCCGCAGGCCGTGTCGAGGAACTCCTCGATGAGCCGGGTCTTGCCGACCCCCGCCTCACCGCCGACGAGCAGGGCCTGGGGCTCTCCCGCGGTCGCGCGGGAGAGCGCCTCGGCGAGGGCGGTGAGTTCGCCGGCGCGGCCGACGAACACGGGGCTGACTGACCTGGTCTCCACGGCGCCGAGCATCGCACAGGCGTCCGCGTCATCGCCCATACGGGGTCACGCGGCCCGGACGAAGCGGCCGCGGCCGTCGCCACTCACCCGCCCCTCGGCGTCCTGGCCGCCGCTCCGGCGGCCGAGGCGGCGCAGCCCCCGGGCGGGGCCGGCCGCCCTGGCGGCCTCGCGGGACAGTCGCTGGGCGGCGGCCTCACGGACGAGCTGGGCGTGGTTCATGCGGTGGAGTTCGTACGCGAACATCGGGGTGCTCCCTGGTTCTCTCGGTTTCGGCATCGCTTTCCGCGATGCCTCCACTGTCGTTTCCCAGGGGGTGCGGCCACATCGGGCGAGTGCCGCATGTTCGGGGTACGGGGGTCCTTAGGCGGGCCTCAGGGGGGCCTTAGGGGTCGTCAGGATCCGGCGGTCGGGAGGCTCAGGAACAGGTCGAAGTAGGTGACGACCGACAGGAGCAGCCCGAGGGCGCCCAGCGCGACACCGGCGACGGCGACCGCGCGGACCCAGGTGGGACGCCCGGGAAGGACGAGCACGAGGACGGCGACGAACAGGGCGACGAACGCGAAGACGCCGTTCACCAGGGCGGTGCTGTGCCAGGCGTCGCCGTAGATCTCGGAGATCTGCTGGGTCGGGGTGCCGGCTCCGGAGGTCTTGATCTGCCCGATGAGGGTCTCGCGCTCGGCGACGATCTTGCCGGTCCAGGTGCCGGTGAGCGCCACGGCACCGAGGGCGGCGGAGACCACGGCCGCGGCGGCGCCGCCGAGGCCGGCGGAGGCGGGGGCCGACTCCGGGGACAGCTCCTCGTCGTCCTCGTCGTCCTCGACGAGGTCCTCGGTGGGCTCGCCCTCCCGCGCGTCCAGCGGGTCCGCGCCCTCGGTGCGGGCGTCGGCCCGCTCGCTCTTCCCGACCTTCTCGGCGCTCTCGGTCCGCTCCACCTTCTCGGCGTTCTCCGCCGTCTCGGCCCCGTCGGTCTTCTCGGTCGTCTTGATGTCCATGCGGCGCACGGTAGGGGGCCCTTATGAGAGCTGTCTTAACGAGCCGCGGAACCAAGCGGGTTGACGTATCACCTCACTCAGCCCCACCCTTGAGGTGACACGTCAACTCAGTGAGGGACGAGGGGAAGCCATGCCCAGGATCGGGATCGTCGTGGGAAGTGTTCGACCGGGCCGCGTGACGCGTGACGTGGCCGAGTGGGTGCACAGGACCGCCGCCACCCGCACCGCCGCCGAGTACGAACTGGTCGACCTCGCGGAGTACGACCTGCCCGCCTACGACGAGGCCCTGCCGCCGCAGTACGGGAGCTACGAGCACGCCCACACCCGCCGGTGGGCCGAGAAGGTCGCCGAGTTCGACGGCTACGTCTTCGTCACCCCCGAGTACAACCACAGCGTCCCGGCGGCGCTCAAGAACGCGCTCGACTTCGTCTACGGCGAGTGGAACGACAAGGCGGCGGGCTTCGTCAGCTTCGGCGGCACCGGAGGCGTCCGGGCGGTGGAGCACCTGCGGCAGATCGCGGCCGAGCTGCGGATCGCGACCGTCCAGGCCCACCTGGCGCTGCCCATTCCGCTGGACTTCCCGGCGTACCCGGCCTTCGCCCCCGGCGAGAGCCGCGCGGAGGAGCTCTCCGGAGTGCTCGACCAGGTCGAGGCCTGGGCGGCGGCGCTGGCGCCCCTGCGCGTCTGACGCGGCCCGGCGCGGGTGCCCGGATTGACCTGCGGGAACGGGGGTGTTGTGCTGGGGGGTTGACGGATCAACCCCCCAGCACGGCAGGAGCGTGGGCATGAGCGGCACCGCGGAGTGGCTCGACGGGCGCGAGGAGGAGGCCTGGAACGCCTTCTTCGAGATGCAGGTGCTGTTCTGGCCGCAGATGGCCCGCCGGCTCCAGCAGGACACCGGACTCTCCGAGCCGGACTTCGCCATCCTCGGCGCGCTCGTCCGGGCTCCGGAGGAGCGGCTGCGGCCCTACGAGCTCGGCGGGGTGACGCAGTTCGAGAAGAGCCGGCTGCACCACCACCTGACGAGGATGGCGGGCCGCGGCCTGATCACCCGGGAGCGATGTCCCGACTCCTCCCGGGGCGCCGTCGTCGTCCTCACCCCGGAGGGCCGGGCCGCCGTCACCCGCGCCTTCCCGCTGCGCGCGGAGCACGTGCGCCGCTGGCTGACCGATCCGCTGACCCCCGAGCAGCTCGACGCGCTCACCGGGATCTCCGCGGCGATCGCGGCCCGGATCCGCGCCGACCTCGGCGCGGCCGGCCAGGACGGGACGCCCCAGGAGGGCGGATGCGCCGTGGAGGGCGGGACGGGGTGCTGACGGGCTCCTAGGCGGTCCGGGCCGCCTTCGCCGCGCGCCACTCGGGCGCCAGCACGGCCCAGACCTCGGTGTCGGTGCGGGTGCCGCGGTGCGGGTAGTTCTCCCGCAGCACGCCCTCGCGCGTCATGCCGAGGCGGCCGGCCACGGCGGTGCTCGCCCCGTTCTTCGACGAGGCGTGCCACTCGACGCGGTGGATGCCGCGCTCCTCGATCGCCCAGTCGATGATGACCCGGCAGGCCCGGGTGATCAGGCCCTTCCCGACGGCGGCGGGCTCCAGCCAGCAGCCCGCCTCGGCGGTCCCGTACGTCACGTCCATGGTCCGGAAGAGGACGCCGCCGACGAGCGTGCCCCCGGTCCAGATGCCGTAGATGCGTCCGGCGTCGTTCGCGGCCTTCTCGGCGTACGAGCGGAGGAAGGAGCGGGAGGAGTCGAGGTCGGCGACGAAGTCCGGGAGGGCGATGTGCTGCCCGATGAACTCGCGGCCCCGGTCCATGTGCGCCAGGAACTCCTCGGCCTGCCAGGGCTCCAGGGGCCGCAGCTCGGCGCCGTCGTCACCCAGCGATATCGCGAACATCGTCGATCCTCTCCTCCACGGCCGGGGCCGTCACGCGTTGTGCTGGGATCTTCGCACGCGTGTCGGCGGCCTCCCGGCACTCGGGGGGTTCGATGCTGATCCGGGGCAGCAGGCGGTCGAGCCACTTCGGCAGCCACCAGTTCGCCCCGCCGAGCATGTGCATCAGGGCGGGGACGAGGAGCGTCCGCAGGACGAAGGCGTCCAGGGCGACGGCCGCCGCGAGCGCGATGCCGAACATCGCGATGACCCGGTCGCCGGAGAGCACGAAGGCGAGGAAGACCGCGATCATGATCACGGCCGCGGAGTTGATCACGCGGCTGGTCTCCGCGAGGCCGACCCGGACCGCCCGCCGGTTGTCACCGGTCTCCAGCCACTCCTCGTACATCCGGCTGACCAGGAAGACCTGGTAGTCCATGGAGAGTCCGAAGAGGACGGAGACCATGATCACGGGGAGGAAGGGTTCGATCGGCCCGGCGCTGCCGAGGCCGAGGAGTTCGCTCCCCCAGCCCCACTGGAAGATCGCCACGACGACGCCGAAGGCTCCGGCGACGGCGGCGACGTTCATGGCGGCGGCCTTGAGCGGGATGCCGATCGAGCGGAAGGCGAGCAGGAGCAGCAGACAGCCGAGGGCGATGACGACGCCGACGAAGAGCGGCAGCTTGCCGACGATGATCTCGGCGAAGTCGTCGTACGAGGCGGTGACGCCGCCGACGTGGACGTCGAGGGAGGTGCCGGCCTCCGCCCCGGGGAGGACGTCCGTGCGGAGCCGGTCGACGAGTTCGCTGGTGGCCTTGGACTGGGGCGAGGAGTCGGGGACGACGGTGAGGAACGCGGTGTCGCCGGAGCTGTTGTAGGTGACCGGGGAGACGGACGCGATTCCGCGGGTGGCGGAGAGGGCGTCCGGCAGCTGGTCGAGGGCGAGCCGGTCGTCGGCGCCGTCGAGGTCGGCGACGAGGGTGAGGGGGCCGTTGACGCCGGGTCCGAAGCCGTCGGCGATCAGGTCGTAGGCCTTGCGGGTGGTCGCGGTGGCCGGGCCGTTGCCCTGGTCGGAGGTGCCGAGGTGGAGCGAGAACGTGGGCAGGGCGAGGACGCCCATGACGACGGCGGCGACCACCCCGAGGAGCTTGGGGTGCCGTTCGACGAAGGCGGACCAGCGGGCGGCGAACCCGGTGGGCAGCTCGGGCTGCGGTCCGTGCTCGGCGAGGGTCCGGCGTTCGCGCCGGGACAGCGCCCGCATGCCGATGAGGGAGAGGAGCGCCGGAAGGAGGGTGACGGAGGCGGCCACCGTGAGGACCACGGTGAGGGAGGCGGCGATGGCGACGCCGTTGAGGAAGCTGAGCCGCAGGATCAGCATGCCGAGCAGGGCGATGCAGACGGTGGCCCCGGCGAAGACGACGGCCCGGCCGGTGGTGGCGACGGCCGTCTCGGCGGCCTCGGCGACGGACAGACCGCGTTTGAGGCCTCTGCGGTGTCGGGTGACGATGAAGAGGGCGTAGTCGATGCCGACGCCCAGGCCGACGAGCATGCCCAGCATGGGGGCGAAGTCGGCGACGGTCATCAGGTGACCGAGGAGCACGATCCCGGAGTAGGCGATGCCGACGCTGACGAGCGCGGTCGCGATGGGGAGCGCGGAGGCGGCGAGGGAGCCGAAGGCGAGGAAGAGGACGACGGCCGCGACGGCGACGCCGACGACCTCGGCGATGTGCCCGCCGGGGGCCTCGGTGAGGGCGACGGCGCTGCCGCCGAGTTCGACGGCGAGGGAGTCGTCGGCGGCGGCCTTCGCCGTGTCGACGAGGGCGCGGGCCTGCGCCTCGGGGATGTCGTCGGCCTGCTCGTGGAAGGTGACGGTGGCGTAGGCGGTGTGTCCGTCCTCGCTGACCTGTCCCCGGGTGTCGCCGTAGGGGGAAGTGACGGCCGCGACGCCGGGCAGGTCGGCGACCTCGTCGAGCATCGCCGTCATGCGCCGTTCGACCGCGTCGGCGCGGACGCTGCCCCGGTCGGTGTGCCAGACGATGGTGTCGCTGTCGCCGCCGAGGTCGTGGAAGCCGCGTTCGAGGAGGGCGGTGGCACGGCCGGACTCGGTGCCGGGCACCTCGTAGTCGTTGGAGTACGCGCTGCCGGCGACGACCGCCGCGGTGCCGACCCCGCCGAGGGCGAGGAGCCACAGGAGGACGGCGACGAGGCGGTGCCTGATGCACCACCGGGCGATGGCTGCCAAAGGACGTGCTCCCTGGGTGGTTCGTGGATCTTTCGCGGGAGAACGACCCGAGAAGAACGCATGAGCTACGTGCGCCCACTGTGACAGCCAAACGTGATCGTTTGTCCGTTTCGTGTCGATGCTCACAGGCGTGCCCGGGGGTTCGGGACCGAGGTCCTGAACGCCCGGGCGGAACGGCTCACCGTGGGTGCTCAGCCGGAGACGCTGGCACGGCCGTTCTCGATGTGGCCCATCAGCCGGCGGCGGAAGCCGCCGGGTGCGGTCACCTCGACGTCGTACCAGCCGTGCGCGTCGGCGGCCGAGTGGACGACGGTACGGGTCCTCCCGGGCTTCACGGTGACGGTGCGGGTCCAGTCGGCGAGGTCGTCCTCCTCCACGTACCCGAGCGGACGCACCGTGAAGGAGACCGGGCTCCGGCCGGTGTTCCGTACGGTGAGGTGCAGGTCACGGTCGTGGTGGTCGATCCGCGAGGCCAGCTCGGCACCGCCCGTCGCGGGCCCCTCGAACTCGCGGCGGAATCCGTTGGGGCCGGTGATCGTGAAGCGGTAGCGGTCACCCGGGACGGGGACGGTCCACTCCCCCGCCCCCCTGACGTCCTGGTGCTGCGGGACGGCGAACTCGCCCGCGTACGGGTAGAGGGCGAAGTGCGCGCTCGCCTTCCCCCGGTTGCTCAGCCCGACCCGGACGGAGCCGGCGCGGACGGTCGCGTCGGCGTCCGGCTGGTACGGCAGCGGGCGGGCGCGGCGGACCCCGGGCTCCTGGACCGGCATCCGCTGCACGGCCGGGGGCTGCGGCCGCCAGCGGCCGGAGAAGGGCGGGATCGGGCCCGGCTGCTCGACGTCGGGCTGCCTGCGGCCCCGCTGGAAGTCGAAGGCGGAGGTGAGATCGCCGGTGACGGCCCGGCGCCAAGGGGTGATGTTGGGCTCCCGGATACCCGTGAGCCGCTCCAGGAAGCGGATCACCGAGGTGTGGTCGAAGGTCTCGGAGCAGACGTACCCGCCGACCGACCAGGGGGAGACGACGAGCAGCGGGACCCGGATGCCGAGCCCGGTGGGCTGGCCCTTCCAGCGCTCGTCCGTGTTGTCCGCGGGTGGGACCGGCGGCGGCACGTGGTCGAAGAAGCCGTCGTTCTCGTCGTAGTTGATCAGGACGACGGTGTGGCGCCAGACGTCCGGGTGCGCGCCGAGGGCGTCGAGCACCTTGTAGACGAGGGTCGCGGAGGCGATCGGCGACGAGGAGCCGGGGTGCTCGGAGTCGATCGCGGAGGGCACGAGGTACGAGACCTCGGGCAGGGTGCCGGCGGCGACGTCGGCGCGGAAGGCGTCGGCGAGGGTGCCGCTCTCGACACGGCGCAGCCCGCGCTCGAAGAGGGAGCGCTCGGCCTCGGTGAGTTCGGCGACGCCCTGCTCCAGGAGATCGAGGAGCCGGGTGCGCCCGGCCGTGTCCCCGTCGGCGTCGGCGTCTCGGACGGCGGCGTAGAAGGACTCCATGAAGGTGTGCCCACCGGTATGGGCGAGCGCCTTGCGGGCGATCTTCTTGAAGCTGGTGAAGAACTCGATGTTGTTGTCGGTGAAGTTCTCCCACTCGGTGTACGTCTTCCAGCTGCGCCCGGCGGCTTCGAGCCGCTCGGCGTAGGTGGACCAGCCGTAGCCGGGGTGGGTGCCCTCGGCGTAGGCGGCGTTGGTGACCGCCCGGCTGCCGTCGGCCTCGAAGCCGGTCCAGCCGGACCAGAGGTGGTTGCGGTTGGGGCTCGTCGAGGTGTGGACGGACGAGTGGTAGGCGTCGCAGACGGTGAAGGTGTCGGCGAGCTCGTAGTGCAGAGGGATGTCCCGGCGGTCGTAGTACGCCATGGTGGCGGCGGTCTTGGCGGAGACCCAGCCGTCCATCCAGCCCTCGTGCCAGGCCTTGCCGCCGCCGCCCCAGGAGTGGTCGAGGTCCCCGATGTACTGGAGGTCCTTCTTCTGGGTCTCGGCGGCGCCGCGGATCGGGAAGGGCAGCACGGTCCGGCCGAGGGCGGCCGGCTGTTCGAACACCGGCTTGCCGGAGGGAAGTTCAATGGCATTGCGGTCGCCGAATCCGCGGACGCCTCGGAGGGTGCCGAAGTAGTGGTCGAAGGAACGATTCTCCTGCATCAGGATCACCACGTGCCGGACCGCCGACATCCCCCCGGCCGGGGGCTCTGCGGCCATCGCGGCCTGCAACGACGGCGGCAGCAACGAGCCGGCGGCGGCGACACCGAGGGCGCCTCCACCCAGTGCGAGGAGCCTTCTGCGGGACATCTCGGATGACAAGACCGACCTCCAGTCGACGGCCAATGGTTCGCCTTCGAGCCATTGGTTGGTACGCCGGGGACGGTAGTGAGACGGGGTGACGGCGAGAAGACCCGACGGGGGCGCCACGGTGAACGTCCAAGAGGACGTGACAGGAGTCCAAGCGGTTTCCGGCCGCCGTCCGGGCCCCCCGCCGCCGTGGCACCCCCACCCTCCGGCGCCTTCCGCGTTGACCACGGAGCCACCGGAACGGCAAGCTGACCGTCTGTCAATCACTGTGCCCTGGGGGAACATTGAGCAACACGGCACACCACATCGGCCCCGACTCCACTCCCGACAGGTACCGGCTCCTGCGGTCCATCGGGCGGGGCGGCGAGGCCGTCCTGTACCTGGCGGAGATCGAACTGGCCGGCGGCACCGAACCGGTCGTCGTGAAGGTCCTCGACTCGAAGACGACGATCACGCCCGAGGTCTTCGAGCGGATCAGCCAGAAGTGGAACGAGCAGGCCGAGCTCCTGCGCTTCGTCCACCGGCCCGGGGTCGTCGGCGTACGGGAGCACTTCCAGGGGCCGCCGATCCACCGGCCCGGCGAGTCCGGCACGATCACCGGCCGCGCCCTGGTCCTCGTCATGAACCACGTCGACGGCCTCGACCTGCGCGACTGGCGGGCCGAGCGCACCCTCACCAGCCCCGGCGAGCGCCGCGAGGTGATGCGGACCCTGGAACAGCTCGCCGACGTCCTCGACTGGCTGCACTCCGGCAAGGCCACCCCGTCCGGACGCACGGTCGTCCACGGCGACCTCTCCCCGGGCAACGTCATGGTCGACGAGCACGGCCAGGCGACCCTCGTCGACTTCGGCCTGAGCAAGCTGACCGCCGACCACCAGACCGCCGAGGTCTGGTTCACCCCCGGCTACGCCGCCCCGGAGATCTTCGAGGGCAAGCGCACCCCGGGCACCGACCGCTACGCCTTCGGCGCCATCGCGTACTTCCTGCTCAGCGGCCAGTCCCCGCCGACCGCCCCCGAACAGCTCGTCGCCGCGCTCGGAGCGCTGCCGCAGATCGCGGGCCTGCCGCAGGAACAGCGGGAGCGGGTCCTCAGCATCGCCGCCGCCGACGCGGCCCGGCGGCCGCTCTCCCTGTCGGCCTGGGTGAAGGACGTACGGCACGGGGTGGTCTCCACGACCACCTCCCGCCCGGCGACGGTCGCGGACGCGATCCCGGGCGCTCCCCCGGCCCCGCCCGGGCGGCCTGCTGCACCGCCGCAGCCCGCGACCCCGCCGGTCCCCGCGGCGACGCCGGTCGTGGGGCCCCGGCCGGTCGTGACACCACCGCCGACCACACCACCGCCGCCCGCCGCGGGACCGGCGCCCGTCGTGGGACCGGCGCCCGTCGTGGACCCGCAGCCGCTCCTCGCGGCGCAGCAGGCCGCACCCCGGCCCGCCGCCGAGCCGCCCACCGTCGCCACGCCCGGCTTCGGCGCCGCCGGCTTCGGCCCGCCGACGCCCCCCGCGTCCCCGGAGGCGCGGACCGCGCCTCCCACGGCGCCGGAACCGCGACGACGCCGCAAGGGCCCGCTCATCGGGGCCGTGGCCGGGGTCCTGGTGGTCGCCGCCCTCGCGGTGGCCGGTGTCCAGCTCCTCGGCGACAAGGAGGACAAGGACGGCAAGAACACCGCCGCCGGTGGTCCGGCCACCACGGCCTCCTCCTCCGCGCCCGCCGCGACGGAACCCACGACCGACGCCCCGACGGACCCGCCGACGGAGGATCCGACGACCGAGGCGCCCACCGAGGAGGCCGCGGACCCCTCGGAGTCGGCGAGCCCGACGGACGACCCCGGCTCCGTGCGGGACTCCCCCACGGCCGACCTGACCACGCTCGCCTCCGTGAGCGACCCCGACGACTTCGTGGTCGGCGCCGCCAAGATCGACACCAAGGAGTACGGGGCGGCCCTGATCGGCGACTGCTACAACGGCGCCTACGTGGAGTACGACCTCAACCGCGAGTGGACGACCTTCGAGTTCACCGCCGGGATCGACGACGGATCGAAGATCGAGTCCGCCCGGGTCATCATCTCCGTGGACGACCAGCCCGCCCTCTTCAACGAGACGGTGGACCTGGGCAAGCCGATCACGAAGAGCCTGACCGTCAAGGGAGCCCTGCGGCTGCGCCTCAAGGTCGAGTCGACCTGCACCGACACCGGCAACGCGGTCATCGCCGCCCCGCTCCTCAAGCGGTAGCCCCGGCACACGGCGGCGGCCCCGCACCGGAACTCCGGTGCGGG
>NZ_JBEOXR010000061.1:0-52050 GCF_040296665.1 Streptomyces sp. NPDC002057 | reverse complement strand
CCAGCTCGGTCCAGGTCTTCGGCGGTTCCGCCCCGGACTTGTCGAACAGCTCCTCGTTGTAGAAGAGGAGCCGGCTGCTCGCCACGCGACCGGCCCGGTCACCGGCGCGTCAGGAGGCGGGCAGCTCCGCGCGGACCGTGCGGGCGGCGGCGACCAGGCTCTCCAGGGAGGCGCGGGTCTCCGTCCAGCCGCGGGTCTTCAGACCGCAGTCGGGGTTGACCCACAGCCGCTCGGCCGGGATCGCGCGCAGTCCGGTGCGCAGCAGCGAGGCGGCTTCCTCGGTGCTCGGGACGCGCGGGGAGTGGATGTCCCAGACGCCGGGGCCGGCCTCGCGCGGGTAGCCGTGGGCGGCGAGCTCGTGGGCGACCTGCATGTGGGAGCGGGCCGCCTCCAGGCTGATGACGTCGGCGTCGAGGTCGTCGATGGCCTGGACGATGTCGCCGAACTCGGCGTAGCACATGTGGGTGTGGATCTGGGTGTCCGGCCGCACCCCGCCGGTGGTGAGGCGGAAGGCCTCGGTCGCCCAGGCCAGGTACTCCGGGTGGTCCGCGGCCCGCAGCGGCAGGGTCTCCCGGAGCGCCGGTTCATCGACCTGGATGATCGAAGTACCCGCCGCCTCCAGGTCGTTCACCTCGTCCCGCAGGGCCAGCGCGACCTGCCGCGCGGTGTCGCCGAGCGGCTGGTCGTCGCGGACGAAGGACCAGGCGAGCATGGTGACGGGCCCGGTGAGCATGCCCTTGACGGGCTTCCCGGTCAGCGACTGGGCGTACGTCGTCCACCGGACGGTCATCGGTTCGGGGCGGGAGATGTCCCCGGCCAGGATCGGGGGCCGGACGTAGCGGGTGCCGTAGGACTGGACCCAGCCGTGCTCGGTGGCGAGGTAGCCGGTGAGCTGCTCGGCGAAGTACTGCACCATGTCGTTGCGTTCGGGCTCGCCGTGCACCAGGACGTCGATCCCCGTCTTCTCCTGGTAGCCGATCACCTCCTGGATCTCGGACCTGATGCGCTCCTCGTACCCGGCGGCGTCGATCCGCCCGGCCCGCAGGTCGGCCCGGGCCGCGCGCAGGTCGGCGGTCTGCGGGAAGGAGCCGATCGTGGTGGTCGGCAGCAACGGAAGCCTCAGATGGGCGCGTTGGGCGGCCGCGCGCTCGGCGTACGGCTGCGAACGGCGTCCGTCCGCGTCGGTGACGGCGGCGGCGCGGGCGCGTACGGCGGGGTCGCGGGTGATCGGGGAGCCGGCCCGGGAGGCGAGGGCCGCGCGGTTCGCCGACAGCTCGTCGGCGATGACCTCGGTGCCGCCGGAGAGCCCCTCGGCCAGGGTCACCAGCTCCGCGGTCTTCTGCCGGGCGAAGGACAGCCAGCGCAGGATCCGGGGGTCGACGTCCTTCTCGGCGGTCGCGTCGAGCGGCACGTGGAGGAGGGAGCAGGAGGCGGCGACGTCCACCCGGTCGGCGAGCCCGAGGAGGGTGCCGAGGGTGGAGAGCGACTTCTCCAGGTCGTTGACCCAGATGTTGCGGCCGTCCACCACCCCGGCGACCAGGCGCTTGCCCGGCAGGCCGCCGACGGCGGCGAGCGCGTCGACCTGGCCGGCGGCGGGGCCGGTGAAGTCGAGGGCGAGCCCCTCGACCGGTGCCTTGGCGAGTACGGGGAGGGCGTCGCCGAGCCGGTCGAAGTAGGAGGCGACGAGCAGCTTGGGCCGGTCGGTGAGCGCGCCGAGGTCGCGGTAGGCCCGCTCGGCCGCGTTCAGTTCGGCCGGGGTCCGGTCCTGCACCAGGGCCGGCTCGTCCAGCTGAGCCCACTCCGCGCCCGCCGCGCGCAGGTCGGCGAGGACCTCCGCGTACACCGGCAGCAGTCGGTCGAGCAGGGTCAGCGGATCGAAGTCGGCGGCCACGCCGGGGGCCGGCTTGGCGAGCAGCAGATAGGTGACGGGCCCCAGCAGGACGGGTCGGGCCGTCAGGCCGAGGGTGAGGGCTTCGCGCAGCCCGGCGACCTGCTGGGCGGAGTCGGCGGTGAACACGGTGTCCGGCCCCAACTCGGGGACCAGGTAGTGGTAGTTGGTGTCGAACCACTTCGTCATCTCCAGGGGCGCCACGTCCTGGGTGCCGCGCGCCATCGCGAAGTAGCCGTCGAGCGCGTCGGCCGCGACGGCCTCCCGGTGGCGGGCGGGGATCGCGCCGACCATGACGGTGGTGTCGAGGACGTGGTCGTAGAGGGAGAAGTCGCCGGTGGGCACCTCGTGGACGCCCGCGTCGGCGAGCTGCCGCCAGTTCTCGGCGCGCAGTGCGGCGGCGGCGGCCCGGAGGGCCTCGGCGTCGACGCGGCCCTTCCAGTACCCCTCGATCGCCTTCTTGAGTTCCCGGCCCTGCCCCTGGCGGGGGTAGCCGTACACAGTGGCCCGTGCTGCCGCGGCTGCGGACTTCGTGGTCACGGAGATCTCCTTCGCGAGATGAATCCCTGAGATCCCGGGGACGGGACGAGAGCGCGAAGGGGCGACGACCGGTCGGTGCGCGTGCGCGTGGAACGGCGCGCTCGCCCGACAGGTATGTGCGCCGACCCGCCCTCGAGGTCACCGGAATGTCCGCGCGCGGAATCGTCCGCGTGCGGGCAACGGGCAGGTCTTCGGACTCGCGGGCACGTCCTCCGGAGGTGACCGGAGGGCTCCTACTGGCCGTCGCTTCCCAGACCCTTCCCGGGCCCAGTGCGTATGACGGCGGTCGTTCCCACTCACCGCTGCGGGGCAGTCCCGGATTCCCACCGGGTTCCCTCTTACGACGCCTCCCGCCTGGCGGACGGGGCGAACCAGCTGCACGGCCACCCTACGGCGTCGGCCGCGCGCGCGAGCACGGTGATTCCACCATTCGGACGGTGACATGAGACACGCGGGCATGACGGTGGGCCGGGGACGGCACCACCCGTCCCCGGCCCCTCAGCCGCCGCCGGCCCCCTCAGACCGGCTGCCGTCCGGGTCCTCTCACCCGGTCGTACCCGTGGAACCCGCGGCCCGTCTTGCGGCCGAGGAGTCCCGCCTCCACCATCCGCAGGAGCAGCGGGGGCGGGGCGTACAGCGGTTCCTTGAACTCGTCGTAGAGCGACTCGGCGATCGACGCGACCGTGTCGAGTCCGATCAGGTCCGCGAGCTTCAGCGGCCCCATCGGGTGGGCGCAGCCGAGTTCCATGCCGTGGTCGACGTCCGAGGCGGAGGCGAAGCCCGACTCCGTCATCCGGATCGCCGACAGCAGGTAGGGGACCAGGAGGGCGTTGACGACGAAGCCGGCCCGGTCGCGGGAGCGGATGACCGTCTTGCCCAGGACGGCGGTGGCGAACTCCGTCACGTCGCGCTCCACGTCGGGCGCCGTGTGGAGGGTCGTGACCACCTCCACGAGCGGCAGCACCGGGACCGGGTTGAAGAAGTGCACTCCGACGACCCGGTCGGCGCGGCCGGTGGCCATGCCGAGGCGCATCACGGGGAGGGAGGAGGTGTTGGTGGCCAGGATCGCCGCCGGATCGGTGACGATCTTGTCGAGCGCGGTGAACACCTCCGTCTTCACGGCGGGGTCCTCGGTGACCGCCTCGACGACCAACTGCCGATCGGCCAGGTCGTCGAGGTCGGCGGTGACCGTGATCCGGTCGAGCGCGCCCTCGCCCGCGACCCGGTCGAGCTTCCCCCGTCGCACGGCCCGTTCGAGGGAGTCGGCGATCCGGTCGCGCGCCGCCGCGGCCGCCGGCCGGGTGGCCTCGCAGAGCAGGGTGTCGAGTCCGGCCCGTGCGCACACCTCGGCGATGCCCGCGCCCATCTGGCCGCCGCCGACGACGCCGACGCGCCGGATGCCGACGGGCCGGCGGGCCTCGGGCGGGCCGCCCGCGTGCCCGGTCTCCCCGCTCACGCCCGGGGCTCCGTCGTCCGCACGAGGTGGCGGGAGTACGCCTCGGGGGTGAAGAACAGCGGCAGTTCGGCGGAGAGAGCGGTCCGCTCGAACAGCTCCCGCACCTCGTCGAGCGGCGCCCACGGGTACGCGGCGCCCAGGGCGGCCAGTTCGTCGTCCAGGGTCCGCAGGACGTCCTCGCGCTGGATCACGCGGTGCCGCAGCCACTGCCAGACCTGGACGCGGGCGATCTCGGCGGTGGCCGCGTCCTCCATGAGGCCGTCGAGGGCGACCGCGCCCTGGCCGCCCATCCACGCGGCGAAGTAGCGCAGGGCCACCGCGATGTTCGTGCGCACCCCCTCCTCGGTCGGGGGCCCGCCGATCCGGCGCACGGACAGCAGGTCCGCCGCCGTGACCTCCACGTCGTCCCGGGTCCGGTGGATCTGGTCGGGACGGTCGCCGAGCACACCGTCGAAGACCTTCCGGCAGACCGGGACGAGTCCGGGGTGGGCCACCCAGGAACCGTCGAAGCCGTCCTCGGCCTCCCGTTCCTTGTCCAGGCGGACCTTGGCGAGGGCCGCCTCGTGGGCGGCGGGGTCCCGGCCCGGGACCTGGGCGGCCATGCCGCCGATGGCGTGGGCGCCGCGCCGGTGGCAGGTCCGCACCAGGAGCTCGGTGTACGCCCGCAGGAACGGCGCGGTCATCGTCACCTTCGCCCGGTCGGGCAGCAGGAAGTCGGTCCGGTGGCCGAAGGTCTTGATCAGGCTGAACAGGTAGTCCCAGCGGCCCGCGTTGAGCCCGGAGCTGTGCTCGCGGAGCTCGTAGAGGATCTCCTCCATCTCGAACGCGGCGGTGATGGTCTCGATCAGGACGGTGGCGCGGACGGTGCCCCGGGGGATGCCGAGGAGTTCCTGGGCGAGGAGGAAGACGTCGTTCCAGAGCCGCGCCTCGTCCCGGCCCTCCAGCTTGGGGAGGTAGAAGTACGGGCCGTGTCCGGCGTCGATCTGCCGCCGGGCGCAGTGGAAGAAGTACAGGCCGAAGTCGACGAGCGAGGCCGGCACGGGGCGGCCGTCGACCTCCAGGTGCTCCTCGTCGAGGTGCCAGCCGCGCGGCCGGACGACGATCGTGGCGAGCCGGTCGCGGTCGGCGAGCCGGTACTCCTTGCCGTCGGCGGTCGTGAAGTCGATGCGCCGTTCGACGGCGTCCAGCAGGGTGAGCTGGCCGCCGATCACGTTGTCCCAGGTGGGCGCGGTGGCGTCCTCGAAGTCCGCCATCCAGACCCGGGCCCCGGAGTTGAGGGCGTTCACGGCCATCCGGCGGTCCGGCGGGCCGGTGATCTCGACCCGGCGGTCGGTCAGGCCGGGCGCGGGAGGGGCGACCCGCCAGGACGGGTCGGCGCGCACGGCCGAGGTGGTGAGCCGGAAGTCGAGCGGCGAACCGGTGGCGAGGCGGATGGCCTGGCGGCGGCGCTCCTTCAGGAGCCACTGCCGCCGCTCGCCGAAGGCGACGGCCAGCCGTGCCACGAAGTCCAGGGCTTCGGGCGTGAGGATCTCGTCGTGGCGGTCCCCGGGGGCCGCGAGGACGTGGACGCCGTGGGTGAGTGCGGTGGTGGTCATCGGTACTCCTCCTGAGCTGGGGGAACGGGGGCGGGCGGGGACGGGTCGCCCGCCCCCGTTCGGCCGGGACGCGAGCCGGTCGGGCGCCGGTCGGACGCCGGAGGGGTCGCCTAGTGGAACTGCTCCTCCTCCGTGGAGCCGGCGAGGGCGGTGGTGGAGGAGGCCGGGTTGACGGCGGTGGAGACCAGGTCGAAGTAGCCGGTGCCGACCTCGCGCTGGTGCCTGACGGCGGTGAAGCCCTGCGCCTGCGCGGCGAACTCGCGCTCCTGGAGGTCGACGTACGCCGTCATGCCGTGCTCGGCGTAGCCGCGGGCCAGGTCGAACATGCCGTGGTTGAGGGAGTGGAAGCCGGCCAGGGTGATGAACTGGAAGCGGTAGCCCATGGCGCCCAGCTCGCGCTGGAACTTGGCGATCTGGTCGTCGTCCAGGGCCGCCTTCCAGTTGAAGGACGGCGAGCAGTTGTACGCCAGCATCTGGTCCGGGTGCTCGGCGTGGATGGCCTCGGCGAACTCGCGGGCCTGGGCCAGGTCCGGGGTGCCGGTCTCCACCCAGATGAGGTCGGCGTACGGGGCGTAGGCGAGGCCGCGGGCGATGACCGGCGCCATCCCGTTCTCCACCCGGTAGAAGCCCTCGGCGGTGCGCTCGCCGGTGACGAACCGCGCGTCGCGCTCGTCCACGTCGCTGGTGATGAGGTTCGCGGCGAGGGCGTCCGTACGGGCGATGATCAGGGTCGGGGTGTCGGCGATGTCGGCGGCGAGCCGGGCCGCGTTGAGGGTGCGGATGTGCTGGGCGGTCGGCACGAGGACCTTGCCGCCGAGGTGGCCGCACTTCTTCTCCGAGGCGAGCTGGTCCTCGTAGTGGATGCCGGCCGCACCGGCCGCGATCATGGCCTTGGTGAGCTCGAAGGCGTTCAGCGGGCCGCCGAACCCCGCCTCGGCGTCGGCGACGATCGGGGCCAGCCAGTCGATGCCCTCGTCAGCCGGGGTGCCCTCGGCGGTGGCGATCTGGTCGGCGCGCAGCAGGGCGTTGTTGATCCGGCGGACCACCTGCGGAACGGAGTTGACCGGGTAGAGGCTCTGGTCGGGGTACGTGTGCCCGGCCTGGTTGGCGTCGGCGGCGACCTGCCAGCCCGACAGGTAGATGGCCTGGAGGCCGGCCCGGACCTGCTGCACGGCCTGGCCGCCGGTCAGCGCGCCGAGGGCGTGGATGTAGTCCCGCTCGTGCAGCTGCCGCCACAGCCGCTCGGCGCCGCGCCGGGCGAGGGTGTGCTCCTCACGGACGCTGCCCGAGAGACGCACCACGTCCTCGGCGCCGTAGGTGCGCTCGATGCCCTTCCAGCGCGGGTCGGTGGCCCAGCGCCGTGCCAGCTCCTCGGCCGCCTGCGTCCTCGCGTCTGCCATGACCGTCACCGTCTCCTTGGATCTGCCGCGTCTGCCAAGCCCGCACGGTTCCTCGTGCGGGTGTGGCACTGCGTGTCTCGATAGGGGGTGCGGACCGCCGGTGTCCGGACCAAGCGGAGGTGAGCAATCTCGCCGCTGCAGGTCGCGTCATGCCGGGGTTGCCGAGATCAGGGCGTGAATCGGTCCCCGGGTCCGGCCTGGACCTACCGGATCCGGCGGGCCGCACTCAGACTCTGGCACTGGCACTGGGTGTCATCAATCGTGGACGTCTGCCAACTTTCGCCAATCTTCCGGCTCTCTTTTGCCAAGTTTGTTAAGGGAGGGGAGGGGCCTTTCCCGCGTACGCTGACCTGGCGCGGGACCGAGGGCCCGGGCGCCGGGAGAGCGGGAGGACGCGGGTGAGCAAGACCTACGCGGGAGCGCGGCTGCGGCGGCTGCGCGAGGAGCGCCGGATGAGCCAGGCCGAACTGGCCCGCTCCCTGGCGATCTCCCCGAGCTACCTCAACCAGATGGAGCACGACGCCCGACCGCTCACCGTGCCCGTGCTGCTCCGGCTGACCGAGACCTTCGGCGTCGACCCCGGCTTCTTCTCCGAGCGCGACACCAGCCGCCTCATCGCCGACCTGCGGGAGGCGCTCGCCGGGGAGCTCGCCGCCGCCCGCGTCTCCGCCTCCGACCTGGCCGACCTCGCCTCCCGGATGCCCGACGTCGCCCAGGTCCTGGTCGGGCTCGGCCGGCGCAACCACCAGCTCTCCGAACGGCTCGCCGACGCGGCGGACCCCCGGGGCGCCGACCCCGAGCTGCCGCGCTCCCCGCACGAGGAGATCCGCGACTTCTTCTACCGCCGGCAGAACTACCTCGACGAGACCGACCGCGCCGCCGAGGCCCTCGCGACGGAGATCGGCATCCGGCCCGGTGACGTCGTCAGGACCCTGACGGCCCGGCTCGCCGACCGTCACGGCGTCCGTCTGTCGGCCGAGGGCGACGAACGCCTCCACCACTACGACGCGTCCACCCGCACGCTCCACCTGTCGGCGCTCCTGCGCCCCGGCCAGCGGGCCTTCCGGATGGCCACCCAGCTCGCCCTCCTGGAGTACGGGGACGGCCTCGACCGGCAGGCGGCCGAGGACTTCCCGCCCGGCGGCCCCGCGCACCGGCTGACCCGCATCGGCATCGCCAACTACTTCGCCGCCGCCCTGATCCTGCCGTACACCGCGTTCCACGCGGCGGCCGAGGAGGTCCGGTACGACATCGAGCGGCTGACCGACCGGTTCGGACTCGGCCACGAGACGGTCTGCCACCGGCTCAGCACGCTGCAGCGGCCCCGCCTGCGCGGCGTGCCCTTCTCCTTCGTCCGCGTCGACCGCGCCGGCAACATGTCCAAGCGCCAGTCCGCCACCGGATTCCACTTCTCGCGCGGCGGCGGCACCTGCCCGCTCTGGAACGTCTACGAGTCGTTCGCCGCGCCCGGACGCATCCACGTCCAGGTCGTGCGGATGCCCGACGGACAGCGCTACCTGTGGACGGCTCGCGCGGTCACCCGGCACCGCGGCGGCTGGGGCAGGCCCGGCAAGACCTTCGCCATCGGCCTCGGCTGCGAGATCCGGCACGCCCACCGGCTCGTGTACTCCCAGGGCCTCGACCTGGACAGCGTCGCCGCCGCCACCCCGATCGGGATGGGCTGCCGCGTCTGCGAACGGCTCGACTGCCCCCAGCGCGCGGCCCCGCCCCTCGGGCGTCCGCTGAGGATCGACCAGAACACCAGCACGTTCGTGCCCTATCCCGTCGACGACCCGCAGCGCTGACCCCGGCGGAGCGCCCCCGCAAGTGCCCCGGTTCCAGGGGGCCGACGCGGGGTGGGGGGTGGACTTACTAGGACGTCCAACTATATCGTCCTGCCACAAGGTCCGCGGTGCAGGGAAGCCGGTGTGAATCCGGCACGGTCCCGCCACTGTGACCGGGGAGTGCGCGCTTTCACGACAGGCCACGGGCGAAGGGATTCGCCGGGAAGGCCGAGGCGCGTGCGGGGATCCGGGAGTCAGGATACCGGCCGCGGGTTGTTCCGTGTTGTCCACGAGGATGGAGCAGACACGCATGGCACCGGTCCGTACCCGCGACCCAGGTGATCACGCGCGAAGCACGGACGCCCCCAGCGGCGTCCCCGGCCTTCGGCGATCCCTCCGCTGACGCGTCCCACGACGGTCCCCCGCGCCCGCACCCGACCGGTGCCGTCGCGCGGCTCCGCCGTGCCATCCCCGGATCTCACCTGACGAGAGCAGGCTTCCATGGTCCGTGAACTCACCCACTTCATCGGCGGCAAGCGCACCCCCGGCACCTCCGGGAACTTCGCCGACGTGTACGACCCGAACACCGGCGCCGTCCAGGCGCGCGTGCCCCTCGCCGACCGCGAGGAGGTACGGGCCGCGATCGCCGACGCCGCCACCGCGCAGCTGGAGTGGGCCGCCTGGAACCCGCAGCGGCGCGCCCGAGTCCTGCTGCGTTTCCTCCAGTTGGTCGAGGGCGAGCGCGAGGAACTCGCCCGCCTGCTCTCGGCCGAGCACGGCAAGACCGTCTCCGACGCCCACGGTGACCTCCAACGCGGCCTGGAGGTGGTCGAGTTCGCCGCCGGGATCCCGCACCTCCTCAAGGGCGAGTTCACCGACAGCGCCGGCACCGGCATCGACGTCCACTCGCTGCGCGCCCCGCTCGGCGTGGTCGCCGGCATCACCCCGTTCAACTTCCCCGCGATGATCCCGCTGTGGAAGGCCGCACCCGCCCTGGCCTGTGGAAACTCCTTCATCCTCAAGCCCTCCGAGCGCGACCCCTCCGTCCCGCTCAGGCTCGCCGAACTCTTCCTGGAGGCCGGACTGCCGCCCGGCGTCCTCAACGTCGTCAACGGAGACAGGGAAGCCGTCGACGTCCTCCTCGAAGACCCCCGCGTCCAGGCCCTCGGCTTCGTCGGATCCACCCCGATCGCCGCGCACGTCTACTCCACCGCCGCCGCCCACGGCAAGCGCGCCCAGTGCTTCGGCGGCGCGAAGAACCACATGATCGTCATGCCGGACGCCGACCTCGACCAGGCCGTCGACGCCCTCATCGGCGCCGGATACGGCTCCGCCGGCGAACGCTGCATGGCGATCTCCGTGGCCGTGCCCGTGGGGGAGGAGACCGCCGACGCGCTCGTCGCCGCTCTCGAGGCCCGCATCGCCACCCTCCGCATCGGCCGCTCCGACGACCCCGCCGCCGACTTCGGCCCCCTGGTCAGCCGCGACGCCCTCGACCGCGTCCGCGGGTACGTGGACACCGGCGTCGAGGAGGGCGCCGAACTCGTCGTCGACGGGCGGGACTTCACGCTTCCCGGCCACGAGAACGGCTTCTTCGCCGGAGCCACCCTCTTCGACCGCGTCACCCCCGCCATGCGCGTCTACCAGGAGGAGATCTTCGGCCCCGTCCTCTGCGTGGTGCGCGCCGCCGACTACGAGGAGGCCCTGCGGCTGCCGAGCGAGCACCCGTACGGCAACGGAGTCGCGATCTTCACCCGCGACGGCGACACCGCCCGCGACTTCACCCGCCGGGTGAACACCGGCATGGTCGGCGTCAACGTCCCCATCCCGGTCCCCGTCGCCTACCACACCTTCGGCGGCTGGAAGCGCTCCGGATTCGGCGACCTCAACCAGCACGGTCCCGACGCCATCCGCTTCTACACCCGCACGAAGACCGTGACCTCCCGCTGGCCCTCCGGGGTCAAGGAGGGCGCGAGCTTCACCATGCCGACGATGGGCTGAGCGCCGTGACCACGACCACGCACCTCACCAAGGACGAGCTGGCCCTCGCCGAGGTCACCCTCGACTTCGCCCAGGAACACCTCGCCCCCCACTCCGTCGCCTGGGACCGCGACAAGCACTTCCCCGTCGACGTCCTGCGCCGCGCCGCCGGTCTCGGCCTCGCCGGCGTCTACGTACGGGAGGAGCACGGCGGCTCCGGCCTGACCCGCACCGACGGCGCCCTGGTCTTCGAGGTGCTCGCCACCGGCTGCCCCTCCATCGCCGGCTACCTCTCCATCCACAACATGGTCGCCTGGATGATCGACCGGTACGGCGACGACGACCAGCGCGCCCGCTGGCTGCCCGGCCTCTGCGCCGCCGAGACCCTGGGCAGCTACTGCCTGACCGAACCGGGAGCGGGCTCCGACGCCGCCGCCCTGCGCACCCGGGCCGTACGCGACGGCGACTCCTACCTGCTCACCGGCGTCAAGCAGTTCATCTCCGGCGCAGGCGCCGCCGGCGTGTACATCGTCATGGCGCGCACGGGCGGCGACGGAGCAGCCGGCATCTCGGCCTTCGTCGTCGAACGGGACGACCCCGGGCTCTCCTTCGGCCCGAACGAACAGAAGATGGGGTGGAACGCGCAGCCCACCCGCCAGGTCGTCCTCGACGGCGTGCGCGTCCCCGCGGAGCGCAGGCTCGGCGCCGAGGGCGACGGGTTCCGCATCGCCATGAGCGGGCTCAACGGCGGCCGGCTCGGCATCGCCGCCTGCTCCCTCGGCGGCGCGCAGAGCGCCCTCGACCGCAGCATCGCCCACCTCGCCGACCGCGAGGCGTTCGGCGCCCGGCTGCTGGACGCCCAGGCCCTCCAGTTCCGGCTCGCCGACATGGCCACCGAACTCGCCGCCGCCCGCGCACTGGTCCGCCAGGCCGCCCAGGCGCTCGACCGGGCGGACCCGGCCGCGCCCCGGCTCTGCGCGATGGCCAAACGCTTCGCCACCGACACCGGCTACTCCGTCGCCGACCGCGCGCTCCAACTGCACGGCGGCTACGGCTACCTGAGCGAGTACGGCATCGAGAAGATCGTCCGCGACCTGCGGGTCCACCAGATCCTGGAAGGAACCAACGAGATCATGCGTGTCATCGTGGCCAGGGGACTGACGGAGGCCGTCCGATGACGACCTCCTCGCCCTCGTCCTCCTCGTCCTCGTCGCCTTCCTCGCCCGACGACCCCGTCCTGCTGCGCACCGAGGGCCGCGCCGCGTACCTCACTCTCAACCGCCCCAAGGCGCTCAACGCCCTCACCCACGCCATGGTCCGCACGATCGCCGACGCCCTCGACGCGTGGGAGAGCGACCCGGGGATCGAGACCGTCGTCCTCACCGGCGCGGGGGAGCGGGGCCTGTGCGCCGGCGGCGACATCCGCGCCATCCACCAGGACGCCGTCACCGGCGGCACCGCGACGGAGGACTTCTGGCGGGACGAGTACCGGCTCAACGCCCGCATCGCCCGCCTGCGCACCCCGTACGTCGCCCTGATGGACGGCATCGTCATGGGCGGTGGCGTCGGCGTCTCGGCCCACGGCACGGTCCGCCTCGTCACCGAGCGTTCCCGCGTCGCGATGCCCGAGACCGGAATCGGCTTCGTCCCGGACGTCGGCGGCACCTACCTCCTCGGCCTCGCCCCCGGGGAACTCGGCACCCACCTGGCCCTCACCGGTCTGCCCGTCGGCGCGGCCGACGCCCAACTCTGCGGCCTCGCGGACCACTTCGTACCCGCCGAGGCGCTCCCCGCCCTGCGGGCCGAACTCGCCGCCGCACCCGTCCGCGACGTGCTAGCCCGCCACGTCCGGCCGGCGCCGCCCGGCGAACTCGCCGGCCACCGGTCCTGGATCGACCCCTGCTACGCCGCCGACACCGTCGAGGAGATCGTCGACCGCCTCCTCGCCCACGGAGCCCCCGAGGCCGAGGAGGCGGCCGCCACCCTGCTGACCAAGTCCCCGACGGCGCTCAAGGTGACCCTGACCTCCCTGCGACGGGCCCGCGCCCTGGGCCCGCTCGAAAGGGTCCTGGAGCAGGAGTACCGCGTCTCCTGCGCGGCGCTCCGCCACCCCGACCTCGCGGAGGGCATCCGCGCCCAGGTCGTCGACAAGGACCGGAACCCGCGCTGGGCGCCCACCACGCCGGCCGGCGTCACCGACGAGGACGTGGCCGCGTTCTTCGCACCGCTCGGCGAGCGCGAACTCCGTCTCGTCCCCTCCCCGTCCCCCGCCGAATCTCCCACGGAGGTGCCCTGGTGAGCCGCGTCGTCGCCTTCGTCGGTCTCGGCCACATGGGCGGCCCCATGGCCGCCAACCTGGTCAGGGCCGGGCACCGGGTCGTCGGGTACGACCTGCTGGACGAACTCATGGTCTCGGCCGAGGCGGCCGGTGTCGAACGGGCCGCCTCCGCCGCCGAGGCCGTCGCCGAGGCGGACACGGTGATCACCATGCTGCCCGCCGGCCGTCACGTCCTCGCGCTCTACCGGGAGCAGGGACTGCTCGCGGCGGCCGGACCCGGAACCCTCTTCGTCGACTGCTCCACCATCGACGTCGAGGACGCCCGCGCCGCCCACGCCGCCGCCGTCGAGGCGGGCCACCGCGCCCTCGACGCCCCCGTCTCCGGAGGCGTGGTGGGCGCCGAGGCGGCCACGCTCACCTTCATGGCCGGGGGCGGCGGCCCCGAGTTCGCCGAGGCCGAACCACTCCTCCTCGCCATGGGCGGGAAGGCCGTGCACTGCGGCGGCGCGGGCGCCGGACAGGCCGCCAAGATCTGCAACAACATGATCCTCGGCGTCTCCATGATCGCCGTCAGCGAGGCGTTCGTCCTCGCCGAGAGCCTGGGCCTCTCCCACCAGGCCCTCTACGACGTGGCCTCCACGGCCTCCGGCCAGTGCTGGGCGCTCAGCGTCAACTGCCCCGTCCCCGGCCCCGTCCCGGCCAGCCCCGCCAACCGCGCCTACCGGCCCGGCTTCGCCGCCCCGCTCATGGCCAAGGACCTCGGCCTCGCGGCCAACGCCATCCGCGCGGGCGGCGTCGACGCCACCCTCGGCCTCGGCGCCGCCGCCCTGTACGAGGCGTACGCCGAAGGTCCCGGAGCCCACCAGGACTTCTCCGGCATCGTCGAGGCGATCAGGGACCGCTCCGGCCACGGAGCCACGACCGCGAACACGGCGCCCCCCGCGAGCGGAACTCCCGACGCGAGTGGAACCCCCGACCCGAACGGAACCCCCGCATGAGCGAGCCGAACCGCCCGTACGACCCGGCCACCGAGCCGTACGAGACCATCCTGGTCGAGCGCAAGGGCCGCACCGCGCTCATCACCCTCAACCGCCCCAAGGCCCTCAACGCCCTGAACCTGAAGGTCATGGAAGAGGTCGTGGCCGCCGCCGAGGCCCTCGACCGCGACCCGGACACCGGCTGCATCGTCCTCACCGGCTCCGACCGGGCCTTCGCCGCCGGCGCCGACATCAAGGAGATGCAGCCGCAGGGTTACCTGGACATGTACCTGAGCGACTGGTTCTCCGCGTGGGACCGGTTCGCGCAGGTACGCACCCCCACCGTCGCCGCCGTCGCCGGACACGCCCTGGGCGGCGGCTGCGAACTGGCCATGATGTGCGACATCCTCCTCGCCGCCGACACCGCCGTCTTCGGCCAGCCCGAGATCAGGCTCGGGGTGATCCCGGGCATCGGCGGCTCCCAGCGGCTCACCCGGGCCATCGGCAAGGCCAAGGCGATGGACCTGTGCCTCACCGGCCGCACCATGGGCGCCGAGGAGGCCGAACGGGCCGGGCTCGTCTCCAGGATCGTCCCCGCGGCCGAGCTGCTCACCGAGGCGTCGGCGGTGGCCGACACGGTGGCCGCCATGTCCGCCCCGGTCGCGATGATGGCGAAGGAGGCCGTCGGCCGGGCCTTCGAGACCACCCTCACCGAAGGGGTCCGGTTCGAGCGCCGCCTCTTCCACGCCGTCTTCGCCACCGCCGACCAGAAGGAGGGCATGGCGGCCTTCACCGAGAAGCGCCCGCCGGTCTTCACCCACCGCTGACCCCGGCCGGCGGCCGCACCCCCGTCGCCGACGGGGGTGCGGCCGCCGGGCCCGACAGCCGTTGTCAGACCCTCGCGAGAGGATCACCCCATGACGACTTCTCCCGCCGTTGAGGCGCTGTCCAGCCTGCCCGTCCTCTCCGACCGCACCGCGTACGAGGCCGCGTCGCAACGCCTGCGCGAGGCCTCGCGGTCGTACTACGCGGACGGCGACAGCGCCATGGACGACACCACGTACGACCGGCTCAGACTGGCCGTCCTGGCCTGGGAGACCGAGAACCCCGACGAGGTCCCGGCAGACTCGCCCACCGGCCTGGTCGCCGACGGCGCCGCCCCGGCCGGCGACGTCGCGCACACCACCCGGCTGCTGAGCCTGGACAACGTCTTCGACGCCGAGGGGCTGGTGGCCTGGGGCGCCTCCGTCCAGCGCCGTCTCGGCCGCGCCCCGGCCGGCGGCTACTCCGTCGAGCCGAAGATCGACGGCGCGGCCGTGGCCGCCCGGTACCGCGACGGCCGCCTGGTGCAGGTCATCACCCGCGGCGACGGCAGCCACGGCGAGGACGTCAGCCACGTCGTCGGCCAGATCGACGGCCTGCCCGAGCGGCTCGCCGCGCCCGTCACCGTCGAGGTCCGCGGCGAGGTCGCGTTCACCCAGGAGCAGTTCGAGACGGCGAACGAGGTCCGCACCGCCCACGGCGCGCAGGTCTTCGTCAACCCGCGCAACGGCACCGCGGGAACGCTGAGGGCGAAGGACCGCCCCTACCGGCTCCGCATGACGTTCTGGGCGTACGGAGTGGTCGAGCTGGACGGCGTGCCGTTCCTGCCCGCCGGCGCGACGCACGCCGAGGCGCTGGCGGCGGTGGCCACCGCCGGGGTGTGGACGACGGCCTCCTCCGCTGCCGGGCTCCTCGTCGTCCCCGACCTCGCCGAGGCGCAGACGCGGGTCGACGCGATCGCCGCGATGCGCGCCGACCTGCCGGTCGGCATCGACGGCGTGGTCATCAAGCTGAACGAGACCGCCGAGCAGGAGGCGGCCGGGTTCGGCACCCGCTTCCCGCACTGGGCCATCGCGGTGAAGCTGCCCGCCGTCGAACGGCAGACGGTGCTCCAGGACGTCGTGTGGGAGGTCGGCCGCACCGGGGTCCTGGCCCCCACCGCCCTCCTCGCCCCGGTGGAGATCGACGGGTCCACCGTCACCCGGGCCACCCTGCACAACCCGGCCGACATCCGCCGCCGGGACCTCCACCTCGGCGACACCGTGACGGTGTACAAGGCGGGGGACATCATCCCGCGCGTCCAGGCGGCCGTCGTACGACTCCGCCCGGCCGGCGCGACACCGGTGCCGCTCCCGGAGGCCTGCCCGCGGTGCGGCGGCGAGATCAACGCCACCCAGGAGCGGTGGCGGTGCGCGCAGGGCACCGCGTGCGCGCTCCCGGCGCTCATCGAGTACGCCGCCGGGCGCGAGATGCTCGACATCGACGGGCTCGGCAGGACGTACGTGGCGGCCCTGGTCGAGTCCGGAGACGTCCGTGACATCGCCGACCTCTTCACCCTGACGATCGAACAGCTCACCGCCGCCTCCGGCAGCTCCAAGCGGGCCGTCAAGCTCGCCGAACAGATCGAGGCCGCCAGGACCCGCCCCCTCAACCGGGTCTTCTGCGCCCTCGGCGTGCTCGGCACCGGGCGCAGCATGTCCCGTCGCATCGCACGGCACTTCGGCACGATGGACGCGATCCGCGGGGCGGACGCGGCCGGCATGCAGGACGTGGAGGGGATCGGGCCGGAGAAGGCGCCGGTCGTCGTCGAGCAGGTCGCCGCGCTGGCCCCCGTCATCGACAAGCTGATCGAGGCGGGCGTCAACATGACCGAGCCCGAGCCCGCGTCGGCGGGCCCGGGCGGGGGACCGCTGGAGGGCAAGGTGGTCGTGGTCACCGGGAAGATGGCCGGTCCCCTGGACGGCTTCGGCCGTTCCGAGATGAACGCGCTCATCGAGAAGGCCGGCGGGCGCGCGGGCAGCAGCGTCAACGCGAGGACGTCGATCCTCGTCGCGGCGCCGTCCGCGAACGGCAGGCCGAGCTCGAAGGCGGTCAAGGCCGCCGAACTCGGCGTCGAGGTCCTCACCCCGGAGGCCTTCGCCGAACTGGTCGCCGACCAGCTGGCCTCGGGCTGAGTCAGCAGGGGCTGCGCCAGACGTCCAGCTCCAGGTTCTTCCGCATCGACGACAGCCGCAGGGCACGGGCCTGCGGGCAGTAAGCGGCCTTGGGCTCGGCGTACTCCACGTGGAAGACCGCCTTGCCCGCGGCGACGAAGGGGGTCAGCAGCGCGCACTCCTCGAACTGCGCGCACTCCTCGTTGACCGCGAAGTCGAAGTGCTTCACCAGCCGGGGGATCTGGGCGAGGTCGTTCTTGAGGCCCACGGCGAGACCCCGTTCGTGCGCGATCTCCGCGATCATGCGGTTGTATCGGAGCTGGTCGTCCGCCGTCAGCGGGAAACCGGTGTCGCTGTTGTAGCCCTCCATCAGGTCCGGCTCCACCGCGTCGAAGCCCTTGTCACGGCACATGTCGAAACGGCGCTCCATCAGGGGCCGGAGGAGGTCGAGACGGCGGATGTCCAGCCAGCGCTCGCCGTGCCAGCCGTTGGGGCCGCCAAGCAGGGAGCGGGGGAAGGCGTCCCGGTCCGGGCGGTAGTCCTCCCACGCCCCGACGTTGATGTAGCAGATCACCTTGCGGCCGTCCCGGTGCAGCCGGGCCACGTCGGCGGCGCTGTTCTCGAAGCCGTCGATGTCGTACACCGGCACGTCGACGGACGGGTCGACCTTCCCGTCGAGCTGCCACTGCCAGGCCAGACCGGGGCGCGGCCGCCACCGCGCGCGGACCGGGGTACCGGAGGGACGGGTGGCGGACGGCCCGGGGCCGGTGGACGGGCGGGCCGGGGTACTCGCACCGGTGCCGGGCGAGCCGCCCGGGGACGGGCCGGAGGAGGGCGGCGCGGCCGAGGGCGCGGCCGTGGCCCCGGTCGGACCGTCCGCCGCCCCGTCGGCCCGGCCCCCGGAGCCGCCGGAGCAGCCGGCGAGGACGGAGAGCAGGAGCAGCGCGGTCACCGGCGGCGACCAGCGGCGCCGGCTCACCGCTCCGCCTCCGCGAGGGCCGGGGTCAGCCCGGACCAGGGGTTGGGCGGCTCCCCCGTGACCGGCCCGCACACCTCGGCGCCCCGCTCGCGCGCGGTGCGCACGGCGAGCGGGACGAGCGGTTCCGGCACCCCGTACACCAGATGGCAGAGCCGTTCCGGTGCCAGCCGCGTCGTCCACGACGGGCGGCTGAACGTCGACACGTACGTCGACCAGTGGCCTTCGAAGGTGACCGTCACATCGGCGAGCCGGGCGTACCCGGGGGCGGGATGCACCCCCGGGTTGAGGACCACGGTGGAGGCCCCCGCCCTGCGCAGCGCGCGCACGAGCCGTCGGCACTCCGGCAGTCCGTCCCGCCCCGCCGTCGTCCGGTCGAGGAAGCAGCCGTCCACCGCGTACCACTCCCGGTGCCGGAGGGCCTCGGCGATGATCTGCTCCGCGTCGCGCATACCGTAGTCCGTGTCCACGTAGCCGAGCAGCCGGGCTCCCGCCGCCCGGAGCGAACGGGCGGCGGCGGCGAACGCGGGATCCGGTGCGTCGCCCGGACCGCTCGCCGGGTTGATCACGACGGCGTACGTGTGCGCGGCACCGGCGATCAGCCGGCGCCACGCGTCCGGATCCTCCGCCGGATGGACGTACAGCGGGATCAGCAGACTCACGGCGCCGCCACCCGCACGGGGTGCGCCGCCCACAGCGCCTCCAGGGAGGCGCCGAGGGAGTGGGCCGGCCGCCAGCCGAGCGCGAGACCGGCGGCGGTGATGTCGGAGCACTGCCACGACACCTGCGCGGACCGCGCCGAACCTCCCCCGTCCGCCTCGACGATCCGGCCCCGGAACCCGGCCACGTCGGCAAGGCCCCGCACCAACTCCCGCACCGGGAGCGCCTCGCCGCCGCCCACGTTGAGCACGGGCGGCAGCGGCCCCGGCGTGACGGCCGCCAGTTCCACCGCCCGTGCCAGGTCCCGTACGTCCACGAAATCGCGGTACGCGGACAGGTCGCCGAGCCGCAGCTCGGCGGCCGGTGCGCCCGGGGCCCCGGCCTCGCCCTCGGCCTCGGCGAGCAGCGCGGCGACCCGGCCGGGGAGGCCGGTGGGCGGCGCCCCGGCGCCCACCGGGTTCCCCACCCTCAGCACGACCGCGTCCAGGCCCGACGCGGTCACCGCCACCGTGCCCGCCAGCTTGGTCGCGCCGTACGGCCCGGCCGGCAGGCACGCCTCCGTCTCCGTCACCCGCAGACCGGGCGTGCCGGGGCCGTACTCCGCGGCCGACCCCAGATGGACGAGGCGGGCCGCGGGAGCGGCCTCGCGGAGCGCCGCGCACAGCACGGCCGGTCCGCGCGCGTTCACCTCCGCGAGGGTGACGGCGTCGCCGCCGGTCGCGCCCGCGCAGTTGACGACGGCGTCGGGCGCGGCCTTCGCCAGGGCCTCGGCCAGGCCGTACGGGCGGTCGGAGGCGAGGTCGACGGTGACGTCGGCGGCCGGGGAACGGCCGCCGACGAGCACCCGGGCGCCCGGCACCGCGCGCAGCCGCTCGGTGACGTGGCCGCCCAGGTATCCGCCGGCGCCGAGGACGAGGATCCGCATCGGTGCTCAGGCTCCCTTGAGGAGGAGGGACTTGCGGCTGGTGAACTCCGCGTTGGCCCGGTCGTAGTCGTCGGGACGGCCGATGTCCAGCCAGTAGCCGTCGAACGCGTAGGCGTGCGGCGGCGTCTCGGCGGCGAGCAGGTCGAGGACCAGCTCGTCGAAGCCGAGCGGAAGGCCGGGCGTGTAGGCGTCGAGCGTGGCCCGCGAGACTCCGTAGACCCCCATGGAGACCCGGTAGTCGATGCTCGGCTTCTCGGTGAAGGCGACCACCCGGCTGGCGTCGGTGGTCAGCACCCCGAAGTCGATGTGCACCTTGCGCGCGTAGGTGGCGATGGTCAGCGGAGCCGCCGAGGCCTCGTGCCGGCGCAGCACGTCGGCGTAGTCGAGGTCGGTGAGCACGTCGCCGTTCATGACGAGGAAGTGCTCCGGCAGCCGGTCGCGGAGGTTGAGCAGCGGGCCCATGGTGCCGAGCGGGCTCTCCTCGGTGGCGTAGTCGATGGACATGCCCCATTGGGAGCCGTCGCCGACGTAGGCGCGGATGATCTCGCCGAGGTGGCCTATGGCGAGGGTGCAGCTGGTGAAGCCGGCGGTGGCCAGCTGGCGCAGCACGATCTCCAGGATGGCGTGTTCGTCGCCGATGGGGACGAGGGGCTTGGGCAGAGCGGTGGTGTACGGCCGGAGCCGGACGCCCTTTCCACCGGCCAGGATCACAGCGTGCATGGCATACCTCCTGCGGGTCGTGCCGGGTGGGTCAGATGTTGTAGATGCCGGTCTTGTAGCGGGCCAGATGGGCGGGGTCGACGAACCACTCGGCGGTCCGCGCGAGGCCCTCCTCCAGGGAGTGGCCCGGGCGCCAGCCGGTGGCGGCGGTCAGCCGCGAGGCGTCGGCGACGAGCCGCATGACCTCGGAGTTGGCGGGCCGCAGCCGGTCGGGGTCCTCACGGACGTCGAGCGGGGCGTCCATGACCTTCCCGATCAGCGCGACCAGGTCGCCGACGGAGATCTCCCCGCCCGTCCCCGCGTTGAAGGTGCGGCCGACGACCTGCTCGGCCGGTGCCGTGCCCACCGCGAGGAAGGCCTGCGCGGTGTCCTCGACGAAGGTGAAGTCCCGGGTGGGGCGCAGGTCGCCGAGGGTGAGGGTGCGCTCCCCGGCCGCCACCTGGCCGATGACGGTGGGGATGACGGCCCGCATGGACTGCCGGGGGCCGAAGGTGTTGAACGGCCGCAGGGTCACCACGGGGGTGCCGAAGCTGGCGTGGTAGCTGTCGGCTAGCCGGTCGCCGCCGGCCTTCGAAGCGGCGTACGGGGACTGGGTGTTGATGGGGTGGTCCTCGGTGATCGGCACGGTCTGGGCGGTGCCGTACGTCTCGCTGGTCGAGGTGTGCACGAGCCGGGGCGTCCCCAGCGCGCGGACCGCTTCGAGGACGTTGAGGGTGCCGGTGACGTTGGTGTCCACGTAACTGTGGGGCGCCTGGTAGGAGTACGGGATCGCGATGAGCGCGGCGAGGTGGTAGGCGCAGTCGGCGCCGTCGAGCAGGCCGCGCACGGAGCCGGGGTCGCGGACGTCGCCGAGCACGATCTCCACGTGGTCGAGGACGTCGGGGGAGAGGGTCTCCAGCCAGCCGTAGGAGGAGAACGAGTTGTACTGGGCCATGGCCCTGACCCGGTGGCCGGAGGCGACGAGCGCCTCGGTGAGGTGCGAGCCGATGAAGCCTTCGGCTCCGGTGACGGCGGCGAGCGGTGCGGAGGACAACTCTCTGGGTCCTTTCGTCGGTGGGACGTGCGGGTGGTGTGACGTGCGGGTGGTGGGGCGCGTGCGGTGGGGCACGTGCGGTGGTGGTGCGGGAGTGGCACGGCGGTGGGCCGGCGAACGGCCGTGCTCCGGGCCGTGGGGCGGGTCCGTCAGACGTGCGGGGACGGCCGGCCCAGGACGGTGACGGCGCAGGCCGCGAGGCAGACGGCGGCCGCGCCGCAGACCGCGGGCAGCAGCAGGGCGGGGCCCGGTGGCGGCGCGAGCCGGGCGACGACGCCGGCGGCGACGGCCGCGGTGAGGCAGATCGCGGCGGGCGGCCAGGCCACGCCGAACGCCTGGAGGAGGAGGGCCGTCCACAGCACCGCCGCCAGGAGCAGCAGCCCGGCCGCGTCCGAGTCGGTGAGGAGCGCGGCGGGCAGCAGGAGCAGGAGGTATCCGGACAGGCAGAGCGCGAGGACGCCGGACGACCGGAGCAGGAACGCCCTGGGCGTCGCGCTGGCCCGCAGCGCCGCCACCGACCAGCCCCGGTAGCGGTAGAGCAGCCACTCGGCCGGTCCCATGCTCAGCGTCAGAGCGATGACCGCGTACGGGTCCTGCCGGCCCTCCAGCATCACCAGCACCGCCGCCGCCAGCCCGAACAGGCCGTACGGCACGGACAGCCGCAGGAGCGGTCGCGGACCCTCGGCGGCGGCCGGTACGGCGAAACCGGCCCCCAGCGCCCGTGCCGCCGCGGCGAGCGTGCCGAAGAGCGCGAGCAGCGGCAGGGCGAGCCGCAGCAGGGTGCCCGGCTCCCACCAGGGCAGCACCGCCGCACCGGCGATCAGCGGGCTGAGCGCGGCCAGCAGCAGTCGCTCCCGGCCCAGCACCAGCAGGACACCCGCCGCCCCGAGGTAGAGCGACTGGGCCGCCGCCACCGCGGTGACCGGACCGCCTCCGGCGGGGATCGCGGCGAGCCCCGTCGCCAGGGCGGCCCCGAGCGCGGAGCCGGCGAGCAGCGTGCGCGTCGCCTCCCGGCGGCCGGTCACGAGCCGCAGGTGCGCCCGGTGCCCGAGCGCCTGCCCCCACGCCCAGGAGACGACGCCCGCCACGATCAGGACGGGGGCGTGCCGGTCGATCCGCCACAGCGGGCCGGTGAGCAGATAGGCGAGGGCCGGCAGCGCGAACAACAGCCCCCGCAGCAGGCAGCGCACGGTGTCGGGCCGCCACGGGTCGGCGGGTGCGGCCGGTTCGGGGAACGCCCGGGGCACCCGCTCGTACAGCGCCGCCGCGAGGGAGAACAGGTCGGGGTGTCCGTACCGCTCCTTGATGAGGGCGGCGGACAGGCCGTCCGCCTCCAGGAGCGCGGCCACCTCGTAGGGGTGGACGGCGGGGCCGACACCCTCGGCGAGCTCGGCCGCGAGCGCGCTGACCGCCTCCTCGTCGGGTCCCTTGCGCCCGCGCCGCCCGGAGAAGAGCCCGCCGGACAGCCGGATCGCGAGCGTGGGGTCGTCGTGGTGCCGGCGCCGGGGGCGCGGTGCCGACAGCCGGATCGCCAGTGTGTCCTGTTCCGTCCCACCGGGTTCGAGGGACATGGGCCCGCTCATCCGGCGAGGCTCCCCGTGCCGCTGACCGCCGGAGCGGGCAGGACGATCCGGACGGACGGCTCCCGTACCCCCGTGGCGAGTTCGTGGTAGATGGCGCGGAAGGTGTCGATGGTCTGTCTGAGGGTGAACTGCTCGATCACCCGCAGCCGGGCCGCCTCACCCATCGACCGGCGCCGCTCGGCGTCCCCGAGGAGCGCGAGCGCGGCCCCGGCCATCGCGGAGGGATCGCGCGGCGGCACCACGAGCCCGGCTTCGCCGACGGCCTCCCGCACGCCCCCGACATCGGTGGAGACGGTCGCCCGCCCGCACGACATCGCCTCGATGAGGGTGAACGGGAAGCCCTCGCTGATGCTGGACAGCATCACGACGTTGCCGGCCGCGTAGGCGTCCTTGATGTCGTCGACGCGCCCCTCGAAGGTCACCGCGCCGGCCATCCCGAGCTCGGCCGCGAGGGCCTCGCAGCGCTCCCGGTAGGCCTCGCCGCCTCGTGGCGTGCCGCCGAAGAGGCGGAGTCGTACATCGGGCAGTTGGTCCCTGACCAGGGCGAACGAACGTATCAGTGTTTCCAGGTCCTTGATCGGGTCCACCCGCCCGGCCCAGCTGAGGGTGAGGGTGGTCGGCTCGGGTCCGGCGTGCGGGAAGGCGGCGGGGTCGACGCCGTTGTAGACCGTGCGGATCGACTCCGGATCGGCGCCGCCCTGCTCCTCCCACAGCCGGTTGTAGCGGTTGCCCGGCGTGATCAGCGCCGCGCGGCGGTAGCTCTCCTCCGCGAGGAGCCGGAAGAAGCCCAGGACCACCGCCTTGACCGGCCAGCGGTAGGGCGCGGTGCGGTAGCCGAGGTAGCGCTCCCGCAGGTACACCCCGTGCTCGGTCAACAGCAGCGGTACGCCGTGCCGTTCGAGGGCCGCGAGCCCGGGCAGGACCGCCACCCCGCCGCTCACGGCGTGCGCGACCCCGTCCTCGGGCGGCGGCGCCGACAGCGGACGCAGGGCGTGTTCGAGCAGCGCCGTCGCGGTGAGCGCGTCGTGCAGGGTCGGCCGCGCCTCCCGTACGGCGAGTCCCGGCCGCCGCCAGACGGCGGTGAGGACCGCGATCGCCGTGTCGCCGCGCAGGAACGGGCCCAGCAGACCGTCCCCCGCGGCGCGGGCGAGGACGTGCAGGGCGGGGGCGAAGCCTCCCTCGGCCGCCGGGTCGAGCAGCGCCGTGAGGAACTTCTCGTAGGCGTCCGCGAGCCGCCGCGCGGATCTGCCGCGAGGCGGGTGGCCGGGCGGCGCGGCACCCCACATGGGTACGGAGAGGACGCTGGAGACATGCGCGGGCAGGTCCCAGGCGAGCGGCTCCCGGCCGGTGCCGGTGACGGCGACGATGTCGAAGTCGATGTCCGGCATGCCGGTGACGAGCTGGTCGCACCAGACGCTCACGCCACCGTGGCTGTGTGGGTAGGTGCCTTCGGTCAGGAGGGTGACGCGCGGGGCGCCGTGGCGCCGCGCGCCGTGGTGAACGTGCATCGATGTGTGCTCCGCGGCCGTGGTGGGGGTGGTGCCGGTCCCGGCCGCCGCTGGGCGGCCGGGACCTCGTTGCCGGTACGGGGTCAGCCGTCCGAACCGGGCGGGACCGGATCGGCCACGCCCTCGGGCACACGGGCCGCCGGCGCCGGGGCCGACACGGGGCCGCCGCTCCCGGTGGCCGGGGAGGGGGCGACGGTGGCGGCGGGCAGCGTGAGGGTCAGCGGGGCGCCCGTGAGGGACGTCCAGCCGGACCGCTTGCCCGCGTAGGCCTCGCCGAAGGCGGAGCCGGCCCGGAGCGTGCCCGCGGGCGCGGTCGCGGGAACCGCCAGGCCGCTCGGGCCCTCGATGGTCACGGTGCCGCCGACGCGGTACGCCGTGATGAGACCGCCCTGGACGGCGGCGCGCCACGCGGCCCGCTGCCGGAGCTCCTGCCCGATGTCCTTCATCCGCAGGTTGACCACGGGGGTGTTCGCGGCGAACAGCGCGTCGTAGCCGTCGAGCACACCGTCCAGGACCGGGTAGGCGATCCGGTCCTCGGCCAGGTTGGACTGGTGGATGAAGTGGGGCTTGGGGTCGTTGGCGAGGACGTGGCCGAGGGCGATCTGCCGCTCCAGGGGCACGATGTGGTTCGCGTAGCCGGTGGCCGGGTCGAGCGGGGCGGGCAGGCACGTGGTGGTGGCCGGGTTGTCCTCGCAGATCCCGCTGCCGCCCTGGGCGCGGCTGGTGTAGATCCAGTTGTACTCGTCGACCTGTTCGGCCGCCCGCCCCGCGTTGTAGAAGACGTTCATCGGGTAGCGGGGGACCGTCGTGGCCGGACCGACCTGCCGCTGACCGGGCTCGCGGGAGTTGTCGGAGGCCAGCCAGGCGATGCCGTTGTCGGCGAGGGCCGGACCCAGGTTGGGGTTGTCGACGGACTGCTGGGGCAGGACGCGCAGCCCGGAGTGCTCACCGGTGACCAACTCGTCGTTGGCCAGGGGCAGTCCCGCGGTCTGTCCCCACACGCGGTTGAGGGCGATCTCGTCGGAGACGGCCTGCCGGGAGACCCACTTGACGGAGCCGTTCGGGAGGGTGGCGCAGCGCCAGGGCACGACGCTGGTGTCCTGTTCGCAGCCGAGGAAGGCGTGCGTGTAGGTGTGGTTGATCCAGCGGAACTCGTCGCGCGCGGCGACGAACCGGTCCGCGAGCGGGTCGGCTCCGTTGTTGTCCTCGCGGAAGTCGACGCTGCCGGCGGCGTTGTAGGCGAGGTCGAGGGTGAAGCCGCGCGTGTCCTGCCAGGCGACGGCGTGGTCCACGTCCGCCGCCGTCATCCGGATGGGGTCGGGCGTGGCGTTGGGATCGGTGCAGTCCACGTCGCCGGGCGTGCAGTTGAGCGTGGAGTTCCACCGGTCGTCCGCCGCGAACACGTCGTCGACGTGGACGGCGAAGTAGTTCCGGGAGGCACCGAGGTGCACCCCGCCGGTCATCCAGGCGACGATGCCCCGGGCGAGGAGGCGGAACTGCTGCTGGTACTGGTTGTAGACGAAGGTGACGACCAGTTCGCGTCGTCCGTCGTGGCGGTACTCGCCCACCAGGGACCCGCGCTTGGTCGTCCCGGGTATCGCGGCGTCGACGTACGGGGTGAAGTCCGCACCCGCCACGGGGGTCGAGAGGTAGGCGTAACTCTCGCCCACCGTAGGTGAGTTGTCCTCGAACGGAACGGCGCCTTCGAGGTAGCCGAAGGGCCCCGACCGGCCGGCCGCGGTCACCTGGGCCTGGGCTCCGTCGACGCTCCCGGAGTAGCCGCCGTAGACCGGGTACTGCAGTCCGGCCTCGGGGCGGGCGTAGGTGTAGGCGTCGACCTGCGGGATGTCGTAGGTCCGCTCGTAGTTCGCGAGTGCCGTCATCTCCGGGGAGTTGGCGGGGAACGGGTTGTCGTTCGGCAGGACGACCGCCTGGAACTTGGCCCGGTTCCGGCCGTCCACGGTGTCCGCGAGGTAGCCGGCGTTGATCACCGGACGGTCCGCGCGGGTCAGGTCGACCTTCGTGTACGGCGTTCCCGCGGCGTCCAGTTCGGCCGCGATGGCATCGGTGGCGGGGCCGCCGTCGGTCACGACGAGCACCCGCAGATCGACGCGGGGAGCCGCGTCCTCGGCTTGGGCCGCCGTGCCCGGCAGGACGAGGGCGGCGACGAGCGCGCCCGTGGTGAGCCCCGTGGTCAGCAGGGTGGTGCCGAATATCCGCTTCATGCGGTGATGTGTCCCTCCCGGAGCAGGGGTGAGCGCAGCTCCTAGGAGCGGACGCACCCCCTCGTGCGACGCCGGCATCCCCCTCGAAGGCCGGTCGTCCACGCATCCGTCGCGTCAAATGGTGGGGTATCTGTGGAGCTTCTGTGGTCCTGCTGCGAAAGGTGACGGAAAAACGCGGGCGCGCGGGGCGGCGAGCCCGGCGCGGTGATCGGCCCGACGGCCCTTCCCGGTTCCTCCCTGTCACCGTCCGGCCCCACGCGTCACACGGCTCAGGCGCAGGTGGGAGGCGGACGAACTCCACCGGCGGACTCGTGAGCCCGCCGGTGGAGCGCTGTGGAACTGTCATTGGTTCAGACCGGTTGTCCGGAAAAGGCGAGGGCCGGTTTCCGGCCGCGCCGAGCCCGGCTTGTGTGGGTCAGGCGCAGAGGACGCGGGTCTCCGGCGTGTAGACCGGGCCGCCGGTGACGCTGGAGGTGTCGCTGAACTCGGCGTAGAAGTACGAGTAGAAGCCGATGTTGCCGTTGCAGCCGGAGTCCGGGGCGATCTGGAGCGTCAGGGTCACGGTGCGGCTCTGACCGGGCGGAATGGTGGCTCCGTAGTTGGCGCCGAGGTTGGCCGGGCCGGTACCGGAGCAGGCGGTGCTGCCGCTGGGGCCGGCGAGGGAACAGCCGGTGAACGCGTACTTCAGGTCCGGACGCTGGGTGGTCAGCCAGGTCGGGTCGATGGTCTGGTAGACGAACCAGACGTCGTAGGTCTTGTTGTTCGTGAGCGTCATCGACAGGTTCACGGTGCCACCGGGAGTGGTGGTCGCGGCGTCGGTGGTGAACGTCAGCTGGGCGGAGGCCGGTTCGGCGGCGCTCGCGGCGGGGGCCAGACCGAAGAGGGTCAGGAGCAGGGCCAGGACGGCGGTGAGACCCAGGCGTCTCATGGGCTGTGATCGCATGGCCGGGAGGCTAGGGACCGGGCCCGTCCGGCGTCTGCCTCGGCGCGGCGCCCCGGACCGGCCGACGGCCGAAAGTGTGCGTCACGTGAAGACGCTGCGGCGAAAGTGTGGTGGTGGCTGTGGGTGCGCATCCGCGCACGCTGCGGCGGGTGCGGCGCGTGCGCGGGCGCCGGCTCCGACGCTCCGTGCGCCCCTGGAGCGCGGACGGGGTATTGGCGCGTACGCATCAGTTTTCCGCGCGCCGGGAACCGCTCGCGGGGGCGCCGCGCCGCCGACTCCCGGCCACGGGGCCGAGATCCGACGCCCGGGCCGGGCGCAGGCCACCGGCCCGCCCGGGCGGCCGACGCGCGAGGGGCGGTCTCCGGTGCAAGGCTGAAGGCGTACCTGATCTGCGAAAGGCCACTGCCATGATCACCACCGACTACGTACCCGGCTCCCCCTGCTGGCTCGACCTCGGCGCCCCCGACGTCCCCGCCGCCGCCGCGTTCTACGGCGCCGTGCTCGGGTGGGAGTACGAGTCCATGGGGGAGAGCGAGGACATGGAAGGCGGGATGTTCAAGAAGGACGGGAAGACCGTCGCAGGACTCGGCAAGCTCACCGAGGAGGGCGCCCGTTCCGCCTGGATGATCTACTACAGCGTCGCCGACGCGGACGCCACGACCCGGGCCGTGGAGCAGGCGGGCGGCACCGTCCGCGTCGCGCCCATGGACCTCGACGAGTGGGGCCGGATGGCCCAGTACACCGACCCGCAGGGCGGCCAGTTCGCCGTCTGGCAGCCGGGTACGAACAAGGGGGTCGACCTGGTGGACGAGCCCGGCTCGCTCTCCTGGACCGAGCTGTACACGACGGACGCGGCAGCCGCGAAGGAGTTCTACGGCGGCGTCCTCGGCTGGTGGTACGGCGACATGGAGATGCCCGGAGGCGGGGGCCCGTACAGCGTCGTCACCCCGGCCGGACTGCCGGAGGAGCGCATGCACGGCGGCGTCATGGGGATGGACGAGAAGGACCTCGCCCTGAACGGCGGGCGGCCGTACTGGCACCCCGTCTTCGCCGTGACCGACTGCGACGCGGCGGTCGCCCAGGTGGTCGGGAACGGCGGCAGCGTCCAGATGGGGCCGGACGACGTGCCGGGCGTCGGACGGCTCGCCGTCTGCCTCGACCCGTCGAACGCCGACTTCGTGGTCCTCGCGGGCGAACAGAGCTGACCGGCCGCCGTCACCGGCCGCCGATCCCGCCCCGCCGCCGCGCGGCCGGTGGTCAGTTGAGGGCGTCGTCCAGACCGTGCTGCCAGTACGTCACGCGCAGCGAGCTGTCGACGTACACGCCCTTCGCGGGCAGCCGGGGCTTCGAGGCCGTGTCGTCGCCGAACAGGACCGTGAGGCTCGTCGCCGTGGAGCCGTGGCCGCCGCTGCCGTCGGCGGACGCCAGCATGACCCCCGCGTAGCCGGACTCGCCCGGGGCGAGGGTGACGACCGCCTGCGGCTTGGTCGACTCGTCGACCGGCGGTACGGACTGGGCCTCGCCGAAGCGGACGATCGGGAACCCGACCAGGTCGCAGAGGGCGGATCCGCTGTTCGTGACGGTGAGCAGCAGGTGGTTGAGCGGGCGGGAGACCGGGGTGGCGGTGGTCCGGGTGTTCCCGGCGCCGCACGCCGGGTGACGGCTGCCACCGGTGCCTCCGGCGCCGGTGGACGTGCCCGTCCCGGTCGGCTTCGGCTTCGTGGTGCCCCCGGTCCGGCCGGCGGTCGGCTTCGGCGCCGGGGCCGACGTGGGCGCCGCGGTCACGGGAGACGTGGTGGGCGGCGCGTCCGAAGGGGGCGTGGTGGCCGACCGCGTGGCGGAGGCGGCGGGCGCCCCGGAGGTGGTGGCCGGCCCCTCGTCCTGCGCCACGCTCGTGCCGCCGCCGCAGGCGGTGAGGGCGAGCGAGGCGACCGCGAGCGTCGTGACGGCGAGGAGACGGGTGCGGGTGGTGCGTCCGGACATGAGGGTCCCTTCGAAGGGTGGATCGGAATGGGTCGGGCGGTCGGGGCCCGGGGTGTCCGCCGTGGCCGTGCCGCTCCGAGCACAGCTTGTGCGAAGATCCGTTCCAGGTACCGCTCCCGCCGGGCGGTACGGGATGCTGGAACGATTTCACGGCGTTGACCTGCGCTGACGTCCCTTCCTGGGATGCCGGTTCGGAACGTGGGGAGAGGGTGGAACGGTGGCGGGGGACGCGTTCGCGGCGCTGATGGGGCAGCTCAAGGAGCGGTCGGGGCTGAGCTACGGCACCCTCGGCAAGCGCCTCCACCTGAGCGCCTCCACCCTGCACCGTTACGTGAACGGGGACGCCGTACCCGTGGAGTACGCGCCCGTGGAGCGCTTCGCGCGGCTGTGCCGTGCGACCCCCGAGGAGCTCGTCGAGCTGCACCGGCTGTGGGTGCGGGCGGACGTGACCCGTGGCCGGAAGGGACCGGCGGCGGGCCCGGCGGGTGACCCAACCGACTCCGGCCTCAACGACGTCGACTCCGCCGACGTCGACTCCGCCGACGTCGGCCCCACGAACGCCGGCCCCACGACGGCGGAGGCGAACGAGCCGGGACCGCAGCCCCCGCCCGGCCCGCAGGCCCCCTCCCGCCGCCGGCTCCGTCGTACCGCCGTGCTCGTCGGTACGGCCGTCGCCGCGACCGCCGCGTCGGTCGCGCTCGTCGTGGGCCTGACGCGCGGTGACACCGGCGGGGACCGGGCGCGCGCCGGTGACGCCCCGGGGCGGACGACGGCGACGGCCGGGCCAGGAGGCTCCGACGACAAGCCGGCCGCGCCGACCGTCGCCACCGCGCCGCACACCTGGGAAAACCCCTGCAGCCAGCACTACCTGGTCGACCGTCAGCCCGAGCAGGTTCCGCCGCCACCCATGGAGCAGGACGCGCCCGCGTGGGTCGCCGCCCTCGACGCGGTGCCGAGCGGGGACCAGTTGATGCGGCTGACCGTGCAGGGCACCGGGGCGCGGACGGTCGTGCTGGAGGCGCTGCACGTCCGCCTCGTGTCCAAGCGCGCGCCCCTGGCCTGGAACGACTACGTGATGGGCGTCGGCTGCGGGGGTCAGGTGTCGACGAAGTCCTTCGCCGTCGACCTCGACGCCCCGCGGCCCGGCGCCGCCCCGGCGGCCGGCCAGCGCGCGTTCCCGTACTCGGTCAGCGAGTCGGACCCCGAGGTCTTCTTCGTGGCCGCGCGGGCCCGCGCGCACGACGTCAGCTGGTACCTGGAACTGGTCTGGAGCAGCGGCACACGGCGCGGCACGGTCCGGATCGACGACGACGGCAGGCCGTTCCGCACCAGCGGCAACCTCACCCGGCCCGCCTACGCCTTCCCCCTGGGCGGCACCGAATGGACCGACTTCGAGGACGGCGGCGCGGGGCAGTTCCCCTGACGCCCGTCGGCGGCGGGAGGCCGGGGGCGGCACCGTACCAGCGGCGCCGCCGCCCCGGACGGAGATTCACATACTCTCCGCGCCCGGATGTGTTCATACGGTAGTCATGGACGCCGGGAGGGAACACCTTGATCTTCAGCCTGAGCCGCCGCCGGAAGTCCGCCCCCACCACGGGGACCTGCCCCTACACGTCCGGGGACCTCGCCCACGCCGCCCCCGCGCCCGAGAGCCGGGTCCCGGGGTCGCACCTCGCGGACCGGGGGCAGGCGGAACGGTTCATCCGTCAGTTCCACCACGAACACCCGGACGCCGGGGACGTGGAGAGCCGTGTCCGCCAGGTCCTCGACGCGATCGACCGCACCGGTGGCTACGAGCACTTCCCGGCCGAACTCGCCTTCGGCGCCCGCGTCGCGTGGCGGAATTCGGCCCGTTGCATCGGAAGGCTCTACTGGCGCAGTCTCGTCGTGCGCGACCTGCGCCACGTGTCGTCCGCCGACGCCATCGCCGCCGAGTGCTTCGAGCACCTGAGGCTCGCCGGCAACGGCGGCAGGATCCGGCCGGTGATCACCGTGTTCGCCCCGGACCGGCCGGGCCGCCCCGGGCCCCGGATCGTCAACGACCAGCTGGTGCGCTACGCCGGACACCAGGAGCCCGACGGGCGCTGGAAGGGGGACCCGCGTGGCGCGGCCCCGACCGCCCGCGCCCGCGATCTGGGGTGGAAGCGGGACGGAGGCCCCTTCCAGGTGCTGCCGCTGATGGTGCGGGAGTTCCCCGACGCGCGGCCGGAGTGGTACGAGCTGCCGGACGACGCCGTCCGCGAGGTGGAATTCAGCCATCCCGACCACGCCTGGTTCGCGGAGCTGGGACTGCGCTGGTACACGGTGCCGGCGATCAGCGACATGACGCTGGAGATCGGCGGCGTACGGTACCCGGCGGCGCCGTTCAACGGCTGGTACATGGGCACCGAGATCGGCGCCCGCAACCTCGCCGACGCCGAGCGGTACGACCTCCTCCCCGAGGTGGCCGACCGGCTCGGGCTCGACCGGTCGACCGAGCGGACGCTGTGGCGGGACCGCGCGCTCGTCGAACTCAACGTGGCGGTGCTGCACTCCTTCCAGGAGGCCGGGGTGACGATGGCCGACCACCACACCGAGTCCCGGCGGTTCCTCCGCCACATCGCCCAGGAGAGCCGCCACGGCAGGGAGACGCCCGCCGACTGGAGCTGGATCGTCCCCCCGGTCTCGGGCGGGGCCACCCCGGTCTTCCACCGGTACTACGACCCGGTCGACCCCTCCCTCCGCCCGGCCTTCCTCGCCCGGACGTGAGCCCCCGTGGGTGAGTCCCGGTGGGTGAGTCCCCGCTCGTCCGTGCGGCCGTGCCCGTCCCCCGCCCGTTCGCCGTGCACGGGCCGCAGTCGGCGCGTGCCCTCCCGGCCGACCGGTCAGCGGCGGCCCAGGACCTCGACGACCCGGGTGAACCCCTCCGTGCCGTGGCCGAGGGCCGCCGTCCGGCGGGCCAGCCCCTCGATGGAGCGCATCACGTTCGCCTCGATGCCATGGGCCTCGGAGGCGTGCACGACGTGCGCCATGGTCGAGATCCCCGAAGTGATCGGGTTGCCCTCGCCGGAGTAGTCGCCGCGCTCCACGTCCTCGGCCCACTCCTGGAACAGCGGCGGCAGGATCGCGCCGATGCCCTGGGCGAAGGGGGCCAGCTCGGTCGGCGAGATGCCCTCGGCGCGCGCCACCGCCAGGGCGTGCACGTAACCCGCCATCGACGTCCAGAAGATGTCGAGCAGCGCGATGTCGAAGGCCGCGGCCCGGGAGATCTCCTCGCCGAGGTGGGTGTGGGTGCCGTTCAACGCGTCGAGCACCGGACGGTGTTCGGCGTGGAGCGCCTCGGGGCCGCTGTACAGGAACACCCCTTCGGGGTTCCCGATCGTCGGCGTCGGGGTCATGATCGCGCCGTCCAGGTAGCCGATGCCGTGCTCGTCGGCCCAGCGCCCGGTGTCCCTCGCCCGCTCGGGGGTGTCGGCGCTCAGGTTGACCAGGGTCCGTCCCTTGAGCGCCCGCGTCACGGCCTCCTGCCGCAGCACGGAGTCGGTGGCGTCGTAGTTGACCAGGCAGACCACGGTCAGCGGGCTCGCGGCGACCGCCTCCTCGGCGCTCGCGGCCGACACGGCACCGGCGGCGACCAGTTCGCCGTCCCGGCCCGGTGTCCGGTTCCAGACGGTCGTACGGACGCCCGCCGCGAGGAAGGCGGCGGAGAGCGCCCGGCCCATCGGCCCGAGCCCGATGACGGTGACGGCCGCGTCCTGCCCGGAGGAGGCGGACACGGGGGAGGGGGAAGAAGACATGGGTGAACTCCCTTGTAGAAAGAGGTGTCGAGAAGTTCCCGGAGGAAGGAGAAGGACGCGGATGTCACGCGCCCGGGCCCAGGACACGAACGTGTGCGGAGTGAGCGCCGCGATCGTGGTCATCGAGGGCAAATGGAAGACCCACCTGCTGTGGCTGCTGGAGTCCGGCCCGCACCGCCCCGGCGAACTGCGCCGGAAGCTGGCCGAGATCAGCGAGAAGGTGCTGACCCAGGCCCTGCGCGAGATGGAGGAGGACGGGCTCGTGCACCGGGAGGTGTACGACGTCCTGCCCGCGAAGACCGTCTACTCGCTGACCGGCTTCGGGCTCGAACTCTGCGCCGCACTCGGCCCGTTGTCCGACTGGGGGTACCGTCGGATCGACCGGATCGCGGCCGCGCCCGCCGCGGTCTGAGGCCCTTGGGTTCTCCCTTCCTCCGGGCTGCTCCCAGCTTCGCCCGCGGGCCGCGCCCCCGACAAGTACGCACAAAAAAGTGGGTACCCGGAGGTACGCGAAAGGGGGGCCTCCCGGTGAGGAGGCCCCCCCTTTGCGGTGGTCGGCCGTGTCAGCCGCGCGGCTCCCCGAAGGCTTCGAGGATGCGTTCTGCGGCCAGGGTCGCCGTCAGCTCGCCGGCGCGGACCCGCTTCTCCAGGGCGGGCGCGAGCTCCTGCACGGCCGGGTCCGTGTGGAGCCGGCGCAGGAGTTCGTCGCGGACCATGGTCCAGGTCCAGTCGACCTGCTGGTCGTGGCGCTTGGCCGTGAGACGGCCGGTGGAGTCGAGCAGCGCGCGGTGCTGTTCGAGGCGCCCCCAGACCTCGTCGAGACCGGCCGACTCCCGGGCGCTGCAACTGAGGACCGGCGGCGTCCAGAAGGAGTCGGCGCCGTGCATCAGCCGCAGGGCGCCCGCGAGTTCGCGGGCGGCGGCGCGGGCGTCGTGCGCGTGCGGGCCGTCGGCCTTGTTGACGGCGACGACGTCGGCGAGCTCCAGGACCCCCTTCTTGATGCCCTGGAGCTGGTCCCCGGTGCGGGCCAGGGTGAGCAGCAGGAAGGAGTCGACCATGTTGGCGACGGCGGTCTCGGACTGGCCGACGCCCACCGTCTCGACGAGGACGACGTCGTACCCCGCGGCCTCCATCACGACGATCGACTCGCGGGTCGCCTTCGCGACACCGCCGAGCGTCCCGGCCGTGGGGGAGGGGCGGACGAAGGCCGCCGGGTCGACGGCGAGGCGCTCCATCCGGGTCTTGTCGCCGAGGATGGAGCCGCCGGTCCGGCTCGACGAGGGGTCGACGGCGAGCACCGCGACCCGGTGGCCGAGCCCCGTCAGCATCGTCCCGAACGCGTCGATGAACGTCGACTTGCCGACACCGGGCACTCCGCTGATCCCGATCCGCACGGCGTTCCCGCTGTGCGGAAGGAGCTCCGTCAGGAGTTCCTGGGCGAGTGCCCGGTGCTGCGGACGGGTCGACTCGACGAGGGTGATCGCGCGGGCGACGAGCGCCCGCCTCCCCTCGCGTACGCCCCGTACGTACGTGTCGAGATCGATCACCGCTCGTGCCCGAGGTCGGCCGACAGACGCGTCACCAGGTCGTGGGCCGCGTCGGGGATCACCGTCCCCGGCGGGAACACGGCCGCCGCGCCCATCTCCAGGAGCGTCGCCACGTCCTGCGGGGGGATCACCCCGCCGACCACGATCATGATGTCCTCGCGGCCCTCCGCCGCCAGTTCCTCCCGCAGCGCCGGCACGAGCGTGAGGTGTCCCGCGGCCAGCGACGAGACCCCGACGATGTGCACGTCCGCCTCGACGGCCTGGCGGGCCACCTCGGCGGGGGTCTGGAACAGCGGGCCGACGTCGACGTCGAAGCCCAGGTCGGCGAAGGCGGTCGCGATGACCTTCTGGCCGCGGTCGTGGCCGTCCTGGCCCATCTTGGCGACGAGGATGCGGGGGCGGCGTCCCTCGGCCTCGCCGAAGGCGTCCACCAGGGCCCGGGTGCGCTCCACGGAGGGGGACTCGCCTGCTTCGTTGCGGTACACACCGGAGATCGTACGGATCTGGCCGGCGTGCCGTCCGTACACCTTCTCCAGGGCGTCGGAGATCTCGCCGACGGTCGCCATCGCGCGGGCCGCGTTCACGGCCAGCTCCAGGAGGTTGCCCTCGCCGCCGGCCGCCCGGGTGAGCGCGGCGAGCGCGTCCTGGCAGGCCTGCTCGTCGCGCTCCTCGCGCAGCCGCTTCAGCTTGGCGATCTGCTGGGCGCGCACGGAGGAGTTGTCGACCTTGAGGACGTCGATCTCCTCGTCCGTCGCCACCCGGTACTTGTTGACGCCGATGACGGGCTGCCGTCCGGAGTCGATCCGGGCCTGGGTGCGGGCCGCGGCCTCCTCCACCCGGAGCTTGGGGATGCCGGCGTCGATGGCCTTGGCCATGCCGCCGGCCCGCTCGACCTCCTGGATGTGCTGCCAGGCGCGGCGCGCGAGGTCGTAGGTGAGCTTCTCGACGTACGCGCTGCCGCCCCACGGGTCGATGGTCCGGCAGGTGCCCGACTCCTGCTGGATGAGGAGCTGGGTGTTGCGCGCGATGCGGGCGGAGAAGTCCGTCGGCAGGGCGAGGGCCTCGTCGAGGGCGTTGGTGTGCAGCGACTGCGTGTGGCCCTGGGTGGCGGCCATCGCCTCGACGCAGGTGCGCGTGACGTTGTTGAAGACGTCCTGCGCGGTGAGCGACCAGCCGGAGGTCTGCGAATGGGTGCGAAGCGACAGGGACTTGGCGTTCTGCGGGTCGAACTGCTTCACGAGTTTCGCCCAGAGCAGCCGGGCGGCGCGCAGCTTCGCGATCTCCATGAAGAAGTTCATGCCGATCGCCCAGAAGAACGACAGGCGCGGCGCGAACGCGTCCACGTCGAGCCCGGCCTCCCGCCCGGCCCGGATGTACTCCACGCCGTCGGCGAGCGTGTACGCCAGCTCCAGGTCGGCCGTCGCACCCGCCTCCTGGATGTGGTAGCCGGAGATGGAGATGGAGTTGTAGCGCGGCATCCGCTGCGAGGTGTAGGCGAAGATGTCGGAGATGATCCGCATCGAGGGCCCCGGCGGATAGATGTACGTGTTGCGGACCATGAACTCCTTGAGGATGTCGTTCTGGATGGTCCCGGCCAGCTTCTCGGGCGGTACGCCCTGCTCCTCGGCGGCCACGATGTACAGCGCGAGGACCGGCAGCACGGCGCCGTTCATCGTCATCGACACCGTCATCCGGTCCAGCGGGATGCCGTCGAACAGCTGGCGCATGTCGTAGATGGAGTCGATGGCGACGCCGGCCATGCCGACGTCACCGGTGACGCGCGGGTGGTCGCTGTCGTAGCCGCGGTGGGTCGGCAGGTCGAAGGCGACCGACAGGCCCTTCTGGCCGGCGGCGAGGTTGCGCCGGTAGAAGGCGTTCGACTCCTCGGCCGTGGAGAAGCCCGCGTACTGACGGATCGTCCAGGGCTGGTTGACGTACATCGTCGGGTACGGGCCCCGCAGGTACGGGGCCATGCCCGGACGGGTGTCCAGGAAGTCCAGGCCCTCCAGGTCCTGCCCGGTGTACAGCGGCTTGACGCCGATGCCCTCCGGGGTCTCCCAGAGCAGGTCGTCGCCGCCGGTGGCCTTCTTGACGGCCGACCGCCACGCCTCGGGGCCGCCGTCGGCGGTGGGCGCCCCGAGCGCGATCCCGGTGAAGTCGGGGATGGACATCAGGACACTCCCATGCGGTCGAGGGCGGTGGAGAGCAGGGCGACGGCGTCACAGCCCGCGAAGAGGTACGTGTCGACACCGGGGTACGCCCCCGGGCGGCCGGCCAGGAGGACGTGCTCGGCGCCCGCCGCGCGCAGCTCGGCCGCGACGGCCTCGGCCCGCTCCTCGTACACCGCGTCGCTGGAGCAGAGGCAGACCTCGCGGGCGCCGCTCTCCTCGAACGTGCCGTCGGTGACCGGCTCGACGCCGCCCGCCTGGAACAGGTTCGCGGCGAACGTGACCCGGGCCGAGTGCGCGGCCGCCGGGCCGAGCGCGGCCAGGTAGACCCGGGGCCGGGCGCCGGTCGCCGCCAGGTGCCGGTCGGAGCGGGCACGGAGGGCCTCGTACGCCTCGTCGCGCCGGACCCGGGGGAGCCCGCCGGTCGGCTGTTCGGGCGCGGGGGCCCGGTCGACGGGCTTCTCGGCGAGGTTCGGGAACTCGCTGACGCCGGTGATCGGCTCGCGCCGGGTGGCGAGCTTCGCGCTGCGCGCGGACCAGGTGGCGGCCAGCTGCTCGCCGATCGCCCCGGACCGCAGCGCGGCCTGCTGGCCGCCCGCCCGCTCGATGCCCTGGAAGTACTCCCAGGCGGCGTGGGCGAGTTCGTCGGTGAGCCGTTCCACGTACCAGGAGCCGCCGGCCGGGTCGATCACCCGGGAGAGGTGGGACTCCTCGATGAGGACGGTGGAGGTGTTGCGGGCGATCCGGCGCGCGAACGCGTCGGGCAGGCCGAGCACCTCGTCGAAGGGCAGCACCGTGACGCTGTCGGCGCCGCCCACTCCGGCGGCGAGCGTCGCCACCGTGGTGCGCAGCATGTTCACCCACGGATCGCGGCGGGTCATCATCACCGGCGAGGTCACCGCGTGCTGGCGCTGCGCGCCCGCCTCCGGGACGCCGCAGGCCTCGGCCACCCGGGCCCAGAGCCGGCGCGCCGCGCGGAGCTTGGCGATCGTCAGGAACTGGTCGGCGGTCGCCGCGTACCGGAACTCCAGCTGCGTGCACGCCTCGGCGACGCTCAGCCCGGCCTCGGTCAGACCGCGCAGATAGGCCACGCCCGTCGCGAGCGAGCAGCCCAGCTCCTGCGCTGCCGAGCCGCCGGCCCCGTGGTACGGCAGGGCGTCCACGGTCAGGGCGCGGACGCCGGGGTACCGGTCGGCGCAGCGGCGCGCGAGTCCGGCGACGGAGGCGAGGTCGTAGGCGGCGCGGCCGGTGCGGGCCTCGTGGCCCAGGGGGTCGGCGCCGAGGTTGCCGAGGGCCGCGTCGTCGGCGACGCCCCGCTCCTCGTACAGCCGGAGGAGCCGCTCGGCGGCCGCTTCCGTCTCGGCGCCCGCGTCGAGGACCACCGGCGCCAGGTCGAGGTAGACGCCGTCGAGGACCGTGTCGAGCGAGGAGACCGGGATGCCGGCGCCCCCGACACCCAGCCAGAGGGAGGTGACGCCGTTCTCCAGGTCGGAGAGGACCGCGTCGCCGTCGGCGGCGAGGTGTCGCTGGCGTACGTCCCAGCCGCCGGTGGTGTTGCCCTCGGCGCGTCCGCCGCGCACGAAGGGCGCGAAGCCGGGGAGTCCGGTGTCGGGCGCGGTGTCGCGTGCCGTGTACAGCGGACGGGTGTCGAGGCCGTCCTCCAGGAGCGTGGAGAGGGCGTCCTCGGCGGCGTCGCCGGAGACCTCTTTGCCGGACTTGCGCAGGACACCTGCCACAAGGTGTTGCCACTGTTCGTGTGGCGCGTCGGGAAATTCGGACGCCAGGGAGAGCCCGTCGTCAGGCAGGACCGTCATGCTCGGATGCTAGGGGAGATCGACAAAGGAGCAGGAGGGCGTACGACTGTGACCTTCTTCTCTTCGACCTGAGGCGTTCGATGTGGTGGGCGCGGTTCGGGGCGTTGTCAGTGGCGGCTGGGACGCTGGGTCCCATGGACAGGGACGAGGAGCTGCTGAGAGGCCGGGTCTACGGCCAAGACCACGACGACCCCCGTCCGGGCCCCCGGCCCGGGCGTGTCTACGCCGAGTTGGTCGGCGGCCCGCTGGACGGGCTGCTGCTCGACGTCACCGACCGGGCGCCGGACGCGCTGGGGGCCGGAGTCGCGCTGGAGACGGAGCTGGGCCGGTACGGCGCCGACGGGCGCTCGCTGTACGACCCGCGCCCCGGCGACGCGCTCCGCTTCGACTGGTCGGGCGACACGCCCTGATTCACCCGGTTCGGGGGCATCTCCTCTCCCGGCGCCCCCCTTCCGGCTCCCGGGGTTCGTAAGTTAGCTTAGGCTTACCTAAGTAACAGTGTCTCCGTCACCTGTCCCGGGAGAACTCGGATGCGTCCCTTCAGTACCCGCGTCACACGACCCACCCCCGCCGAGCGCGTGCGATCGATCCTCGCCGCCGCCCACTCGATGACGGTCGTCTCCGACGGAGTCCACCAGGAGGTGCACCTCCTCGACGGGACCGGGCCCATGGGACACATCCACCTGCACGACCCCTCCGAGGAGAGCCACGCCGGGCACGCCGCACGCACCCCCGTGCGCCTGGAGTTCACCGACATCGCCCCCACCCCCGTGCGCGACCGGCTGCGGGCCCGCGTCACCCTGACGGGCCTCCTCGCCGCCCCCTACGAACCCGAGTCGGCCACGAGCATCTGCATGGAGTTCGGCCAGGCCCTCCTGGAGGACGCCGAGGGCCGCAGCTTCGTCACCCTCGAAGAGCTCCACGCCACCGACATCGACCCGATGGCCTCCTGCGAGGCCTCCATGCTCACCCACCTCGTCGACAGCCACGGCGAGCTCGTCCCCCTCCTGCTGCGCCTCGTCCGCCCGCGCCCCGAACGGGACATGGTCCGCGCCCTCCCCGTCGCCCTCGACCGGTACGGCATCACCCTGCGCCTCGAACACCCCACCGGCCACCAGGACGTCCGGCTGCCCTTCCCCACCCCCGTCACCGACATCGACCAGGCCGCTCCCCGGATCCACGCCCTCCTCGCCGCCGCCCGTCGCTCCTCCCACCCCAACCGGCTGCTGACCTGAGCGAACGCCCGCCCGCCCCGGCCGAGATGCCGGAGCGGCGCGGCGGGCCAACAATGGACGGGTAGACCCGCGCGCTCGGTCGGTGCGGGGGACCGCTCGGGGACTTCCCTACCGGACACGGCCTCGCCATGAACGCAGGAAGCCCGGCCACTGGCCGGCCGGCACCGCCCAAAGGCGCCCTGTACCGACTCGGCCACTGGTGCGCCCGTCACTTCATCGTCGTCATCGCCCTCTGGCTGGCGGCGATGGTGGGACTGCAGATCACCGACAGGGCCGTCGGGGGCGAGTACTCCGACGACTTCGACCTCCCCGGCGTGCAGTCGACGGAGGGCCTCGACGTCCTCCAGGCGCACGATCCCGCCGCCGGCGGCTATGCCGCCCAGATCGTCCTGAACAGGCCCTCGGGGCCGCTCACGGACGAGGCGTCCGCCGTCAACTCGACCGTCGCCGCCCTGGAGAAACTGCCCGACGTCCTCGGCGCGCAGAACCCGCTGCCGCCGCCGGGCACCACCCCGCCGGCGCCCCCGGCCGGGGTCCCGAACACCGGCCCGCTGTCCACGGACGGCAAGACCGCCTACATCACCGTCCGCTTCAGCGCGCCCCCCTCCACCCTCGGCACCGGCTACCTGCCCGGCGTCGACGCCGCTGTCCAGCCGCTCCGGGGCGCCGGCGTCACCGTCGAGTACGGCGGCACGCTCGGCGAACTCGCCCGGCCGGAGGCCGACGACCGCACCAGCGAGGCCATCGGCTTCGCCGTCGCGATCGTGGTCCTCCTCATCGGCTTCGGCAGCGTCATCGCCGCCGTCCTGCCCCTGATCACGGCCCTCCTGGGAGCCGTCTGCGGCCTCGCGCTGCTCGGCCTGATGGCGGCCGCCTTCACCTTCGGCACGGTCTCACCCACCCTGGCGACCATGATCGGCCTCGGCGTGGGCATCGACTACGCCCTGTTCCTCATCACCCGCCACCGCCAGAACCTCATGAACGGGCACGATCCCGCCGACTCGGCCGGCCTCGCGACCACCACCAGCGGCCGCGCCGTCCTGGTCTCCGGCTGCACGGTCATCATCGCCCTCTCGGGCCTGTGGGTCTCCGGCGTCAGCTTCATCGGGAAACTGGGCCTGGCGGCCGCCTTCACGGTCGTCACGGCCGTCCTCGCCGCCCTCACCCTCGTCCCGGCCATGCTCGGGCTCGTCGGGAAGCGCATCGACCGCTACCACGTCCGCAAGCCCGTGGCGGAGACCGACGCCGAGCCCGGAGCGCCCGCGCACGGCACCTGGCACCGCTACGCGCAGCGCGTGGAGAAGCGCCCATGGTGGTTCCTGACCGGCGGAGTCCTGGTGCTGCTCGTCCTGGCCTTCCCGCTGCTCTTCATCCAGCTCGGCCACATCGGCGACGGGGCCGACCCCAAGTCGTTCACGGACCGGCGCGCCTACGACCTCATCTCCACCGCCTTCGGGCCCGGCGCCAACGGGCCGCTCACCCTCGTCGTCGACCAGTCGGCCGTGCCCGCCGCCGACCGGGCGGACCTCGCCGACAAACTCAAGCAGGCGCTCACCGGAGTCCCGGACGCCGCCTCCATCACCCCGCTCCAGACCACCTCCGACGGGGACATCCTGGTCGGCACCGCCTACTCGGTGGCCTCCCCCCAGGACGAGAAGACCACCCAGCTCACCGACCACCTCGTCCAGGACGTGCTGCCGCAGGCGGTGGCAGGCACCGAGGCACAGACCTACGTCACCGGCACCACGGCCGCCCAGGTCGACTTCCTCGACATCGTCTCCAGCCGGCTCCCCCTGATCATCGCCGTGGTCGTGGCGCTCGCCTTCCTCGTCATCCTCATCGTCTTCCGGGGACTGCTCGTGGCGGTGAAGGCCGCCGTGCTCAACGTCCTCTCCATCGCCGCCTCGTACGGCGTGGTCGTCGCCGTCTTCCAGTGGGGCTGGGGCGGGCCCGCGCTCGGAGTCTCCGGCAAAGTGCCCATCGAGAGCTACGTGCCGATGATGATGTTCGCCATCGTCTTCGGCCTGAGCATGGACTACGAGATCTTCCTGCTGTCCCGCGTCCGCGAGGCCTGGCTGCGCACCGGGGACTCCAAGGCCAGCGTGGCCCACGCCCTGGAGATCACCGCCCGGGTCATCACCTGCGCCGCACTGATCATGGTCAGTGTCTTCGCCGCGTTCATCGTCTCGGACAACATCGTCGTCAAGATGCTCGGCCTCGGCCTCGCGGCCAGCGTCCTCATCGACGCCACCGTGGTCCGCCTGCTCCTGGTGCCCGCCGTGCTGACCCTCCTCGGCAAGCACGCCTGGTGGACCCCGAGATGGCTGGACCGGATCCTGCCGCACCTGGACACCGAGGGCGAGGGGGACAGCGAGCCGGAACCGGCCGCGCCGAAGAAGAGCTGAGACCCGGCCGCGCGACGGCGGCGACGGCGGCGACGACGGGCCCCGGCCGGGCCGGGGCTCAGCCGCGCGACAACTCGCCGAGCAGCTTCCAGGTACGGCGCCGGTCGTCCTCGCCACCCAGCTCCGTCGCGGTGAACACCACCTCCGTCACCCCCGCCTCGCGGTAGCGCCGCACCTCCGCGGCGACGGTCTCCTCGTCGCCGATCACGGCAAGTTCGGCCGCCCGCGAGACCCCGGACAGCTCGATCGCGCGCCGGTACGACGGAATGCGCTCGTACAGCGCGAGCGCCTCGTGCGCCTTCTCCCGTACGGCCCCGGCGTCGGCCGTGACCACGCCGGGGACGAGGGCCACGATCCGGGGCGCCGGGCGGCCCGCCGCGGTGGCGGCGGCGGTCACGGCCGGCACGATGTGCTCGGCGAGCGCACGCGGCCCCGCCAGGAAGGGCAGGATGCCGTCGGCCAGTTCGCCGCTGACACGCAGGGCCTGCGGACCCATGGCGGCGACCAGGACCGGAACCGGCGGATCGGCGCCCGGCACCGCCGCCGAGTACGGGGTCGTCGCGGTGAGCAGCTCCCCGTGGAAGTCGGCGCTGCCCGTCTCCAGCAGCGGCCGCAGGGCCGTCAGGAACTCCCTGAGCAGGCCGATGGGCCGCTCGTACGGGATGCCGAAGCCGGTCTCCGTCAGATGCCTGGTGCCGAGCGCGAGCCCGAGGTGATAGCGCCCACCGGTCGCCGCCTGCGCGGTCTGCGCCTGGCTGGAGACGAGCAGCGGATGGCGGCCGAAGACCGGGATCGCGGAGGTCCCCACCTGGAGACCCGGCACCTCGCGCCCCACGATCGCGGCCAGCGACGGCGAGTCGTACGCGAAGGTCTGGCCGAACCACGCCGAGTGCAGGCCGGCGTCGCGTGCCTCCCGCGCGAGCCGGACCGTGCTGTCGATCGTGCGCTGGACGGCGGTCGAACCGAGCGTTACTCCGAGAGTCATGTACCCGGCAACCCGCCCGTCCGGGAACGCCATTCCCGCCGGTGTGTGAAGAGTGTGTTGCACGCCCGCCGGTCCGCCCGCCGCTCCGCGCGACCCGGCGGGCGGGGCCGGCCGGGGGAGGCGCGGGGGCGGTCGCCCCGCCCCGCGATGATGGTGCGATGAAGACTCTCGCCGAGGTGGACGCGCTCGCCGACCGCGCGCACGCCGGACAGACCGACAAGACCGGCGTCCCCTACGTCGCACACGTCCGCGCGGTCGCCGCGGGCCTGGCGCCGCTCGGCCCGCACCTGGCCATGGCCGGACTGCTCCACGACATCGTCGAGGACACCGAATGGACGACCGGGCGACTCCGCGCCGCCGGGATCCCCGACCGGGTCGTCGCCATCGTCGACGCCGTCACCAACCGGCCCGGCACGGCGTACGAGGAGAAGATCCGCCGCATCACGGAGGACCCCGACGCCACCCTCGTGAAGATCGCCGACAACGCCCACAACAGCCGGGCGGACCGGTCCGCCGCGCTCCCGCCCGAGCAGCGCGAACGGCTCGCCGCCAAGTACCGGGCGGCGCGCGGGGTGTTGTGGGCGGCGGCCGACCCCGCCGACATCGCGACGATCCTCCGCGTCGTCAACCCCGACCTCCTCGACGAACTCACCCCCTGATGTGACCGGGGTCACGGGAACCCGAACCGGGGGCCGGACAGACGAGAGACGTGAACATCGACCTGCGCGCACGCATCCGGGACGGGGACCCCTCGGCCTTCGCCGAACTCTTCGACTCCTACGCCCGGAGCGTCTACAACCACGCCTTCCGGCTGACCGGTGACTGGTCGGTCGCCGAGGACGTCATGTCGGCGACCTTCCTGGAGGCCTGGCGGCTCCGGGGCAAGGTGGACCCCGAAGGGGGATCCGTCCGGCCCTGGCTCCTCGGCGTCGCCACCAACGTCGCACGCAACCACTGCCGCGGCAACCGCCGTTACCGGGCCGCCGCCGCCGCGTACGCCTCGGCGGGACCGTCCGAGGCCTCGGTGCCCGACCACGCCTCCGAGGTCGCCGGCCGCGTCGACGACCGCCGCCGCATCGCGGCCACCCTGCGCGCCCTCGGCACGCTCCGCCGCACCGAACGCGAGGTCCTCGTGCTCTGCCTCTGGGAAGGCCTCGCCTACACCGAGGTCGCCCAGGCCCTCGGGGTCCCCGTCGGCACCGTCCGCTCCCGGCTCTCCCGCGCCCGCGCCAAACTCCGGATCGGAACCGAGGAGGAACTCGCCCGCGAAAAACGGGAACCCGCCCCCCGCCCCCGACAGACAACAGGTGATCGCGTGAACGCGGTCCGGCCCGCGCAGGAAGGAATCCGATGAACCCCGACCCGAACCAGCCCCGAACGGCGAACCGGCAGGAGAGCGGAGGCCTCCCGGCCATCGAGGAACACGACCTTCCTCCGGGCCGCCACCAGTTCCACAAGGAGCGCCTGATGAACCAGATCCACGACGACCGCCTCGCCGCCGCGGCCCGCCCCGCCCGCAACCCCTTCCTGCGGAAGGCGATCCTCCTCCCGGCCGCGACCGTCCTCGCCGGCGCGCTCGCCGTCGGCGTCCTCCTCCTCACCCCCGACGGCGCCGCCGGCCCCGGCGACCGCGCCACCGGCCCCGTCCTCACCACCTCGCTCGGCACCGTGGACGCCAAGGGAGCGCCCCGGCTCCTCGACCGGATCTCCCTCGCCGCCGCCGGGGCGGACGCCCCGCACAGCCGCGCCGGCCAGTACGTCTACATCGAGTCGCGGTCCGCCGGCACCCACCTCAGGACCGTGGGCGACGTGACCAGCGTCGTCAGCGTGCCCCTGCACACCCGGCAGACCTGGATGTCCCCCGACGGCCGCGAAGGCTGGCTGATCGAGCCCGGCGCCACCGAACCCGAGGGCATCACCCTGGCGGGCCCCGACGAGACGGGCAACCCCCCGAAGCCGCACCTCGGCGCGCCGACCCTCGACTACCTCGCCGCCCTCCCCACCGATCCCGACGCGCTGCTGCGGAAGATCTACAAGGAGACCGAGGGGCAGGGCCGTACCAAGGACCAGCAGGCCTTCACCACCATCGGCGACCTCCTCGGCGGGAGTTGGCCGTCCCCGAAGCTGACGGCCGCCCTCTACAAGGCCGCCGCGAAGATCCCCGGCGTCGTCCTGGTCGACAGCGCCACCGACGCGGCCGGACGCAAGGGAATCGCGGTCGCGCGGTTCGACGAGACCGGTGGACAGCGCACCGAGTGGATCTTCGACCGCGAGACCTACACGTACCTCGGGGAGCGCACGGTCCAGGTGGGCGACGACCACGAGGGCGGGCTCATCAAGCCCGGCACCGTCATCTCCACCAACGCCGTCATGGTCCGGGCCTTCGTCGACGACATCAAGGCCACGCCGTAGCACCACGCGCCGGGGCCACGCGCCGGGCCGCCCCGGGGGCGGCCCACCACGCGGACCGGCCCCCGACCCCGGAGGCGGCCCACGGCGCGGCCCCGCACGTGGTCTAGCGCGTCCGGCCGGCCGACCAGCCGCCCAGTTCCGTCGGGCGGTTGGTGATGATCCCGTCGACGCCGAGCGCCTCCAGCGCAGCCCAGCGGGCGGGGGTGTCCACCGTCCAGACGTTCACCGCCACGCCCGCCGCGTGCAGGGCGCCGACCACCGCCGGCCGGGTGGCGAGCGCCGCGTCCGAGACGTTGTACGCGGCGAGGTCCAGCTCCTCGGCGAGCGCCACCGGGTCGGCGTCGAGGGCGCTCCGCAGCAGGCCCAGCGGCAGCTCGGGCGCCAGCTCGCGGGCGTACCGCAGCGACGGGATGTCGAAGCTCTGGACGAAGACCCGGTCCGTCATGCCCTCGTTCCGGATCTCCCGGACGATCCGGGCCACCTCGGCGCGACTGTGCCGGCCCTTGATCTCCAGGAGCAGGTTCCCGCCGCGCACCCGGAGGTCCGCCAGCTGGGCGGCGAGGGTCGGCACCCGGGTGCCGGTGTAGGCGGGCGCGAACCAGGAGCCGGCGTCCAGCGCGTCCAGCTGGGCCGCGGTCAGGGAACGGACCGCGCCCGTACCGTCGGTCGTCCGGTCGACGGTCGTGTCGTGGAGGATGTACGGCACGCCGTCCTTGCTGGGCTGGACGTCGTTCTCGATCCAGACCGCCCCGCCGCGCCGCGCCACCTCGTCGGAGACCAGGGTGTTCTCGGGGGCCGCCGAGGAGGCGCCCCGGTGGGCGATCACGGTCGGCGGCGTCCCGGCGCGGCGCATCCACGGGCTCGCCGGAGCACCGGCCTTCGCCTCCGCCGCGACCTCCGCGGCGGGGCGGGGCGCGGACCGCGAGGGCGGGGCGGCGACGACGAACGCGGTCGCGAGCCCCGCCACGACGGTGGCCACGGCGACCAGGCCGGCGACTCCGCGCCGACGGGACCGGGCGGCGGGCGGGTGAGCGTCTCTCATGTCGGCTCACCCTAAGGGGCGCCCCCTCCGCGACACGACGGGCGGCACGAGCCCTTGGCCGGAATCGCCCGGACTGCGGCATCGTGGGGGTGTGCCCGGAGCCGAGCCATCGGGGGACCACGGCCGGGCGTGCGGAGTCGGGGGGACTCATGGAGACCGGAGAGAGACGTGCGCCGGGCGGAGACGGGATCCGGCCGGAAGGCGAAGCACCGGACCGCCGCGTGCGGCCCGGTGGGGACCGGGACCCCGTCACCGGTCCGGAGCGGGGCGGAGCGCCGACGCGCGGGCGGGGGGTGCTCGAAGGCGCGTTCGCGCTGCTCGACGCCCTGCGCCGCAGCGGTGACGAGGCGGGTGTGACCGAACTGGCGCTGGTCTGCGGGGTGCCCAAGGGCAGCGTCCACCGGCTGCTCGACCAACTGGTCACCCTCGGAGCCGTCGAGCGCAAGGGCAACCGCTACCGGGTCGGGCCCCAGCTGTACCGCCTCGGCCAGGCCTGGGAGCCGCACCCCGGACTGCGCCGCGCCGCCCGGCTGCCGCTCCAGCGGCTCCGGGCCGCCACCGGCGCGAGCGTGGTCCTCACCGTGCTCCGCGAGGACATGGCGATCACGGTCGGCTCGGTCCCCGGGGACATCGAACCGCTCCTCCCGGTACGGGACGGCATCGCGTTCCGCCTCGACACCGCCGCCGGGAAGGCCCTGCGGGGGCCGCTCCGGGGCGGTGCGGTCCTCGACCGGGAGGACGTCATGGCCGGGGTGTGCTGTGCCTCGCTGCCGGTTCGCACCCCGGACGGGCGTACGGTCGCGGCACTGGCCGGCCTGGTTCCGGCGGGCCGCCCGCTCGATCCGCTCGCCCGGGCCGTCGCCGAGGCGGGCGCCGCGATCGGCCGCGCGCTCGCCGGGGGCGGGCCCCGGAGGGCGGTGCCGTCGAGAGCGCTCGTGCCCTGAGCCCGGGCGAGCGGCCCTGTTCCGGCCAGCGGAACGCGCGTAGAACCGGGCGGCGCGGACGGGCACAGTGGGTGTCGTGCCGGGGGAACGGCACACCGGCCCCGCCGGCACCGGCGGGCCGGAACCACTGTCACGCGAGTGACCCGATGTGTGGGGGGACCACATGCGCAGGAACCGAATCGCCCGAACGGCCGCGACCGCCCTTCTCGGATTCGCCGGAGTCGCCGCCTTCGCCGGCACCGCGCAGGCCGAGCCGATCGACTACGTGCGGATCGAACTCGTCGAGCTGCACTGCCAGAAGAACAGCGAGGGCGACCACGACGAGGCCTACCTCAAGATCACCGACGCCAACGGCAACGCCGTCAAGGTCTGGCCCGGAAACGGCGTCAAGTACCAGACCATGGGCACCGGTTACGTCCGCTCCATGGCCGACGGCAACAGCAACGCGGCCCTGATCCTGGGCAAGCAGCAGGCCCGCACCCTGACCCTCTGGGACTACGACTCGACCAGCGGCGACGACAAGCTCGGCGCCACGCTCGTCACGGGCAGCGAGGTCGGCGCCGAGACCCAGTGGCGCTCCGTGGAGGGCTCCGGCGGCGTCTACGTCATCGGCTACCGCGTGATCGACATCTGATCCATTCACCGCACGGGGGAGGGCCGCGCCGGTGCGACCGGCGCGGCCCTCCTCCCGATGCGGGGATCAGTCGCCTCCGGGTGCGCGCAGCTCGCCCGACCGCGCCACCCGCGCGTACCAGCGGGCGCTGGACTTCGGGGTCCGCTCCAGGGTGTCGTAGTCCACCCGGACCGCGCCGAACCGCTTCGCGTAGCCGTAGGCCCACTCGAAGTTGTCCAGGAGCGACCAGAGGAAGTAGCCGCGGACGTCCACCCCGTCCTCGATCGCCCGGTGCACCGCCTCCAGATGCGCGTGCACGTACGCCGCGCGCTCCGGGTCGTGCACCGAACCGTCCGGGGACACCACGTCCTCGTACGCCGCCCCGTTCTCGCTGATGACCAGCGGGAGCCGGGGGTACGCCTCCGACACCCGGGTCAGCAGGTCGTACAGGGCGCTCGCGTCGACCGGCCAGCCCATCGCCGTCCGCTCGCCCGGCGCCCGGTGGAAGGCGACCGCGTCCGCGCCCGGCCACGGCGAGTGGTCGCTGTTGCCGTGACCGTCGTCCTGCGGCTTCTCCGCCCCCTCCCGGACCTGGGAGACGAGCGTCGGCGCGTAGAAGTTGATCGCGAGCAGGTCCAGCGGCTGCCCCGCGGTCGCCGTGTCGCCGTCCCTCACGAAGGACCAGTCCGTCAGCTGCGCCGTGTCGGCGATCAGGTCCTCGGGGTAGGCGCCCTCCAGCATCGGACCCAGCCAGATCCGGTTGCCGACGGCGTCGATCCGGCGGGCCGCGTCGCGGTCCTCGGCCGAACCGGTCAGCGGCCGGATCTCGTGCAGGTTGAGGGAGACCGAGAGCTGCCGGTCCGAGGGCAGCGCCGACCGCAGCGCCCGCACCGCGAGCCCGTGCCCGAGGTTGAGGTGGTGGGCCGCGCGCAGGGAGGCCACCGGGTCCGTACGCCCCGGCGCGTGCACCCCGGAGCCGTACCCCAGGAACGCGCTGCACCAGGGCTCGTTGAGCGTGGTCCAGCGGTTCACCCGGTCGCCGAGGGCGTCGGCGACGATCCCCGCGTACTCGGCGAACCGCTCGGCGGTCGCCCGCTCCGGCCAGCCGCCCGCGTCCTCCAACTCCTGCGGCAGGTCCCAGTGGTAGAGGGTCAGGGCCGGCTCGATCCCGGCGGCGAGCAGCTCGTCGACGAGCGCCCGGTAGAAGTCCAGGCCCTTCTGGACGGCCGGGCCGCGGCCGGTGGGCTGCACCCGGGACCAGGAGACGGAGAACCGGTAGGCGTTCAGGCCGAGTTCGGACATGATGCCGACGTCCTCGCGGAACCGGTGGTAGTGGTCCACGGCCACGTCGCCGGTGTGGCCCTCGAAGACCTTGCCGGGGGTGTGCGAGAAGGTGTCCCAGATGGACAGGGTACGGCCGTCCTCCGCCGCCGCTCCCTCGATCTGGTACGCGGCGGTGGCCGCGCCCCAGAGGAAGCCGGGCGGGAACGAGCGGATGGCGGTGAGCGGCCGGGTTTCGGACGCGGTCATAGGAGAGCGCTCCCAACGCGGGTACGGGGTCGGTACGTTCGGTCGTGCGGTACGGAAGGGGGGCGGAGTGCGGGCGGCGGGAACCGTCAGCTCTTGACGGCGCCGGCCGTGATGCCGCCCACGATGTGCTTGCCCAGGAAGGCGAAGACGAGCAGCAGCGGCACGGTGGAGATGAGGGCGCCGGTCAGCACGACGGCGTGGTCCACGCTGTGGTTGCCCGCGCCGAGACCGGCGAGCGCCACCTGCAGGGTGGGGTTGCCGTCCGGGGTGAGGGCGATGAACGGCCAGAAGAAGTCGTTCCACGCCTGGACGAAGACGAGCATGCCGAGCACGGCCATGGCGGGTCTGGCCACCGGGAAGACCACGTGCCAGATGATCCGGAGGCTGTGCGCGCCGTCCATCCTGGCCGCCTCCACCAGCTCCGTCGGCAGCGCCTCCACCAGGAACTGGCGCATGAAGAACACGCCGAAGGCGGCGACGAGCGAGGGCAGGACGACCGACTGGAGCTGGTCGAACCAGCCGAGGTCCGTGATGATCTGGTAGAGCGGGATGACGCTGAGCTGCGGCGGGATGGTCATGGTGGCGACCACGAGCGAGAGCAGCACGCCCCTGCCCCGGAACGGCAGCTTGGCGAAGGCGAAACCGGCGAGCGTGGAGAACAGCACGGTGGACAGGGCCACCAGGCTCGCCACGATCGTGGTGTTGATCAGCGCCTCGCCCATGTCGACCTGGTTCCAGGCGAAGCTCAGGTTGTCCAGCAGGCGGTTGCCGGGCAGCAGCGGCGCCGGGGCCTCCACGACCCGTTCGCCGGTGTGCGAGGCGGCGACCACGTTCCAGTACAGCGGGAAGAGGGAGACGAACGCGGCCCCGACGAGCAGGAGGTAGGTGAGCGGTCCTGCGTGGTGCTGGCGGCCGGCCGTCTGCCGGAAGCGCCGTCCCGGGCGGTTCGCCGACGGGGCTCGGGACGCGGTCGGGTCGAGTGTGCGGGTCACGGGTCAGCCCCCCAGCTTCTTGCGGTGGTGGCGGGAGACGAGCGCCTGGACGCCGCCGACGAGCAGCAGGAGCAGCAGCATGACCCAGGCGATCGCGGAGGCCTGGCCCAGCGCGCCGGTGATCCACCCCTTCTCGTACATCAGCAGGCTCAGCGTCTGGAACTGGTTGCCGCTGCCGCCGCTGATGCCGACGCTGCCGCCGAAGAGCATCGGCTCACCGAACAGCTGGGTGGCTCCGATGGTGGAGACGATGATGGTGAAGAGGATCGTCGGCCGGATGGACGGGATCGTGACGCTGACGAACTGGCGCCAGCGCGAGGCGCCGTCGAGCGAGGCCGCCTCGTACAGGTCCTGCGGAACGGCCTGCATGGCGGCGAGGTAGATCAGCGCGTTGTAGCCGGTCCAGCGCCAGGTGACGATCGTCGAGATCGCGATCTGCGCCGGCCACCTGGACGACTCCCAGTTCACCGGGTCGAAGCCGAACCAGCCCAGGACGCCGTTGATCATCCCGTAGTCGGTGTTGAACAGCTGGGCGAAGACGAGGGTGGCCGCCGCGATCGAGGTGGCGTACGGCGCGAGGATCGCGACCCGGAAGAAGCCCCGGCCGCGGAGCCGGTAGTTGAGCAGGTGCGCCAGGCCCAGGGCCATGAGCAGCTGGGGAACGGTCGAGATGACCCCGATGGTGAAGGTGTTGACGAGCGCGTTCCAGAAGAACTCGCTGGTCGCGAGGTCGGTGTAGTTCTCCAGCCCCTTCCACGTCGGGTCACCGCCGAGCTCGACCCGGTGGAGCGAGAGCCAGCCGGTGTAGATCAGCGGGAAGAGGCCGAAGGCGGCGAAGGTGAGGAAGAACGGGGCGACGAAGACGTACGGGATCGCCCTGAGGTCCCAGCGGTAGAGCGTGCTGCGCCAGCGGGGGGAGGAGCGGTGGCCGCGCGGGCCGGGGGAGGAGGGCGGTGCGGCGGGCGGCGGGGAGCCGTCCGGCCTCGCCCGAACGGGGGTGGCCACGGGGGCGTCCTTCCGGGTCGATGCGTGCGGTGGTGCGGACGGTGGGGGGGCGCCCCCCCCCGGGGGGGGGCCCCCCCCCCCCCCCCCCGACAGGGAGGGGGTTTTGTGGTCCCAACTGATTAAGTTTGACCAAGGCAGTTGCCGGTGGGTGGC